>NZ_CP032096.1:1226629-1533286 GCF_004786015.1 Hydrogenovibrio crunogenus | reverse complement strand
GACAGGCATTGTGGGGGCAACGGTTGTGACTTTGAGCATGATTGCACTGCCGACACTGTTGCGCCGCAATTACAGTCATTCTGTTGCTTGTGGAACAATTTGCGCTTCTGGAACACTAGGACAAATTTTACCGCCTAGTTTGGTACTGATATTACTCGCAGATATTACTGGGGAAGCCATAGGGCCGCTTTTTGCCGCCGCTTTGATTCCAGGTCTACTGCTGGCGACAATGTATGTTTTATACATTCTGTATCTTGCTTGGAAGTCGCCAGAAAAGGTTCCTCCTATTAATTTGGAAGAAAGACAAAGCTACTCACGTCAGGATTTATGGATTCAATTCATCAAATCTGTTGCCCCGCCATTTATTTTGATATTCGCTGTTTTGGGATCAATTATTGGGGGTGTTGCAGCGCCAACAGAAGCGGCATCAATGGGGGCCTTAGGTGCTTTGTTAATTGTTTTCTTGAGTAAGAGAATGAGTTTGGGTGTATTAAACGAAACCTTACGCGAAACGTTAAAAATAACAGGCATGATTATGTTTGTTCTTATCGCCGCCCAGATATTTGGATTGAGCTTTAGAGGGCTTGATGGGGATTATTTAATTGAAGATCTATTTTCAGTCATTCCTGGCGGTGAGTGGGGTGCAATATTATTTATGATGGTACTTCTCCTTGTTCTAGGCTTCTTCTTAGAATGGATAGAGATTTCTTATATTGTATTGCCTTTGATGTTACCTATTTTTCATGCATTGGGCATTGATATGGTCTGGCTGGCGATCTTAGTGGCGCTTAATTTGCAGACTTCATTTTTAACACCGCCTTTTGGCTGGTCATTGTTTTTCTTGAAAGGGGTCGCTCCGCCTGAAATAAAGACAATAAGTATTTATAAGGGCGTTCTTCCATTCATTGGGATGCAAATCAGTGTTATTGGCCTGGTTATGATTTTCCCTGATATCGCATTATGGCTACCTAAAGCCATTGGTTGGAGTTAAATATGAAACCTTTTCCAAAAACAGAAATGGCAGAAAATGGCATGGTGGTGGCGCCACACCATTCTGCTGCAGATGCAGGATTGAATATTTTAAAGTCTGGTGGCAATGCCATTGAAGCAGCCATCGCCACGGCAGCTTCTCTGTCTGTACATTATCCTCATATGACAGGAATCGGTGGGGATGCTTTTTGGCTTATTTATGACCCCGAGGAGGGGGTGAGCTTTATTGATGCGTCAGGCTATTCTGGTGGGGAAGTAAAGCCTGAAATCTATTCAGACGTTAGTGACATACCTTTTAGAGGAAAGCTTGCAGCGAATACGGTTGCAGGTGCGGTTTCTGCTTGGTCTTTGGCATATGAAAAAAGCCAAGCTAATTGGCAAGGAAGTATGAGTGCTTCACAGTTGATGTCCGAAGCCGTTTTGGCAGCTGAAAATGGCACCACCGTTACCGCCTCTTTAGCCGAAACGTTGAAAGACAAAGCCAATGAACTTCAATTGGATCCTTTTTTTGCCGACGTTTACTATCCACAAGGTAATACCCCTAGAGCGGGAGAATCTTTAATTCAAGCCGCACTGGGTAATACTTTAAAAACCATAGGGGAGAAAGGATTCGATGATTTTTATAGAGGGCAGGTGTCAGAAGACATTGCTTTTGATTTTGCACATCGACAAGGACTGATAACGCATGACGACCTTAAAAATCACCATGCAAAATGGCAGCCTTATCTTGAATTAGAAACGTCTCATGCAACCCTTTTTAATGCATCCGCACCCACACAAGGCGTAGCTTCGCTGATGATTTTGGGTTTATTTGATCGATGGGTTGAGAAATTACCCGATATAGACTCTGCTGACTATGTGCACCTACTGGTTGAAGCCACCAAGATTGCTTTTTCACACAGAAATCGCATGGATACTTCTGCAACGCCTGAAGAGCTTCAAGCTTGGTTAACGCCTGATTATTTGGATCAATTAAGCGAACAGATTGATTTGAACAAAGCTCGTCCTTGGGGAGAGCAGACCTCCCCAGGTGATACGACCTGGTTTGGAGCTATTGATTCTAAGGGTCGAGTAGTGAGTGCTATACAGAGTATTTATCATGAGTTTGGAAGTGGATTCATGCTCCCAAAAACAGGGGTTGTTTGGCAAAATAGAGGGTGTAGCTTTTCGCTAGATCCTACTAATGTTCGAGCACTCGCGCCTCATAAAAAACCTTTTCATACCTTAAATCCCGCAATTGCTTTATTCAAGGATGGTCGTGTCATGGCCTATGGAACAATGGGAGGAGATGGGCAACCTCAGACACAGGCAGCTGTTTTTTCGCGCTATGCCTACTATGGAGAAGATATACAAACGGCCATTAATAAACCTCGTTGGTTATTAGGTCGAACCTGGGGCAATTCTTCCGAAACTTTAAAACTAGAATCTCGGTTTCCGGATTCTTTCAGCCTTATTCTTCGTGAAAAAGGGCATGATTTTGAATGGTTATCCTCTCTAGATTCTTCCGTAGGCCATGCAGGTGCATTAATACGTCATACATCGTCAACAATAGAAGGGGCTTATGATCCCCGTAGTGATGGCAAATCTTCTGGATTTTAAGGGCAAAATATATAATGAATGAATTACTGATTTTAATCCCAATTTTATTAATTAGCGGCATGATCGCTGGGCTCTTGGCTGGGCTGCTAGGTGTTGGTGGTGGCATTGTTATCGTTCCGATGCTATATCATATTTTTATTTATCTGAATATTGATATATCGATTGCTATGCCATTGGCCATAGGAACCTCATTATCCACTATTGTCGTGACATCCATTATGTCCGCTAGGTCCCATCACAAAAAAGGCGGCATTGACTGGGACTTGGTAAAAGTTTGGTTGCCATTTGTCATAATAGGGGTCTTCATAGGAGCCTTTTCCGCAAACTTCATAGATGGCGTAACTCTGAAGGTCATGTTTGGTGTTTTGCTCTTAGTTATCTCTGTACATATGATAATCAGTATAAGAAGGAGTTTAGTTATCGCTAAACAACTTCCAAGTTTTCCAGGACAATCTATTTTTGCAACTTTGATCGGAACATTTTCGTCAATCTTAGGGATTGGTGGAGGAACATTAATGGTTCCATTGTTGACACTTTTTTCTTATCCAATACACAAAGCAGTCGGCACGGCATCTTTGTTTGGTTTAGTCATCAGTATCCCTGCAACACTCGGATATATCTTTATTGGTTGGGATGTTCCTAACTTGCCTACTGGTTCAACAGGGTATGTTAACTGGCTTGGTTTTATAGCTTTAGTTCCAATGACAATGGTTTTTGCGCCTTTGGGAGTAAAGTTGGCGTATTTTCTTAATGTGAAACAGCTAAAAACAGCTTTTGCAATTTTTCTAGCGCTTGTTGGGATCAAGATGCTTTTGGTCTGAATTATTAGCACCTTTTTATCTCAGTTCTGCTGCTGGGCTAGTCTTTTCTTTTTAGGTTCGCGCACTTTCTTTTAGTATGGTTCGGTTACGAGTTAATTTCAGATTGAGTGATGAAGGAGAGGATAGTCTAGGTAGAGCCCCAACGGAATAGTAACGCTAGTTACTATGGAGTTGGGGCGGAGAGTAGTTACTTTTATAAAAGTATAGCGAAAGAAGTTTTTAAGCGTACATTTTGCGCTAGATCACGATAAAAATTGCGAAGGCAATTGCACCGGCAATACTTCCATAAACCAAAAACATGGCATTGGATTTTTTCTTTTTGTTTTGTTTAGTCATAACTTCATTTCTTTTTGTTGTTTGATTATACAACTGTTTTTCAGAATTTTAGTTACCCGTTCTCGGAAGTTTGAATCAGGGAATTAATAGTACTCAGTCTAAATTAAAAAGGCCGTATTTTATTATAAATAAGTATAAAGGCGTACATTATTTCTGTTTTGAAGTTGTTTTTAAAGGTTTTTGATGTTGAAATCATGAAAATTAAGAACAATTAAGCACCTCGTCTCGGAAGTTTGAATCAGGAAATTAATTTATGCCAATCTGAATAAAATACATAAGTAGGGAGACTGTTTTTTATGATAAATCTCAAAATCAGTATTTTATGCTTTATAAGTTATTGATTTATATAGGGAGTGATTTTTAAATTTTAGTGTTTTTTAATAATTAAGACCTCCATCTCGGAAGTTTAATCATAAATCAGTGAATTAACCTTGTTTGATCTGAACTAAACTAGGTCTGATTATTCTTGTAGTGAAATTAATTGTCAAAAGCGGTGGATGCAGCATTTATTTCTTAAATTAAGATTTAAGCATTTCTGAGACAGTTTAAACGTTCCTAAGAATTTAAAAAAATTGCAAAAGAAATGAAGGTTCTTGTTAAGAATATCTTGAGTTTGATTTTAAAGTGCATAAAAAACGCACGACAGAGTGCCTTAATTGTACAAAAAAACTTTTTACCTGCCTTACCTTGTAAAAAATTTTAAGAGCTCTTAGTGGTTTTTATTTTAGGTCATAGATTCAACAAGCAAGTGCAACACCGAGGAATGGAAAAAGGTTAGCTAATGAGCTACCTTTTCAGTTCCCCAACCTAAAAGTGTTGTTACATGAACAAATATCATCAGCTAACCGAAACAGAACGATATCACTCTTATGGTCTGAAACGCACAGGTTTGTCAATTAGTGCTATTGCCAAAGAGATTACTCGCCATAAATTTACGATAAGCCGAGAATTTAACGTAATGTTAACAAGCGTGGTTGGCGGCCAATGCTCGCTCACCAATTAGCATGTGCTAGAAAACGCAATAAAGCGTGTAAACGCATTTCTCAGTCCGTCTGGCACAAAGTATCTAAGAACCTTAAAAGCAACTGGAGCCCTGAGCAGATAAGTGGCCGCCTAAAAATAGAATCAAGCATTTCAATAAGCCATGAATGGATTTACCAATTCATCTATCAGAACAAAGCAAGAGGTGGCCCTTGTACCGCTATCTATGCCGTAAAAAACGTTATCGAAAACGTGATCGGGTTTATGAAACGCGTGGTAAGTTGAATAAAGGAACCAGTATAGATGAACGTCCAAGTATCGTTGATGTTAGACAACGCATTGGTGATTGGAAGGTTGATACGGTCATTGGGATAAAAACAGGACCAAGCCTAGTCTCAATGGTTGATAGGGTTTCTCGACTTTCACAGTTTATAAAGGTGGAAACACGTAAATCAAATATGGGAGCCTGTAAATAATTCTGTGTAAACGCTCGGTTGATCAAACATAAGGTTTCAAGCGTTCTTCATGCAGAATCATAAACTGGTTCATGGCTAATTTCCAGTCTCGAATCGGCATGGTCCATTTTTTTGAGGCCGATTCAATGGCCAGAAAAATGATTTTAAAGGCCGAGTTATCATGGCTGAAGATCTTGCGATTCTTGGTGGCTTTGCGAATCACCGAGTTCAAAGATTCAATCGCATTCGTCGTATAGATCACCTTGCGGATCGCCTGAGGGTACTGGAACAGCGTGGCCACATTGTCCCAGTTGTTGCGCCAGGAACGACCGATATTGGGGAATTTGTCATCCCATTTGGTCTCGAACTGCTCAAGCGCCAACAGAGCTTCTTCTTCGGTCACTGACTGGTAAACCTGTTTGAGGTCGTTGGCGACCTGTTTGCGCTCTTTGTAGCCAACATAACGCAGGGAATTGCGCACCATGTGCACAATGCAAAGTTGAACATCTGCCTGAGGGTAGACGGTATTGATGGCCTCAGGAAAGCCCGTCAGGCCATCAACGCTTGCGACCAGTATGTCCTTGACGCCTCGGGCTTCAAGGTCGTTTAAAACGCTCAACCAGAACTTGGATGACTCGGTCTCAGACAGCCACAGGCCCAGGCATTCTTTTTGGCCGTCGGTATTGACGCCAAGCGCTACATACATGGTTTTTCGCACCACCTGTTTGTCCTGGCGGACCTTGATGACAATACCATCGAGATACAGCAGCGGATAGACTTCGTCCAACGGACGAGAACGCCAGAGGGTGACTTTTTCCATGACCGCTTCGGTGACCTTGGAGATCAGTGTTGGCGAGACATCAGCGCCATACATCTCTTTGAACGTTGCCACAATGTCTCGGGTGGTCATGCCTTTGGCATAAAGCGCCAGTATCTGGTCATCCATGCTGGTCAGGCGGGTTTCGCCTTTTTTGATAATGGTGGGGTTAAACTCACTCTGGCGATCCCGAGGGATGGCGATTTCCACTTCGCCATGGTCGCCTTTGAGGGTTTTAAATGAATAGCCGTTTCGGCTGTTGTCGCTGTCGGAACTGTGGTGCTTGGGATAGCCCAGGTGCTCTTCCATTTCAGCACCGAGGGCGGCTTCAACGGTCATTTTAAGCAGACTGGCTGAGAGGTCAGACAAGTCGCTCTGAGTTTTGATATCCTTGGCCAGCTCAGCGGCCATGGCTTTGAGTTTTTCTTGGTCGATGTTGCTCATAGTGATTTTCCTTTTCGGGGAATTTTAAACTATGAGCGTTTACACAATTTGGTTTACAGGCCCCAAATATGGTGGCATCAGTCATTATTGAACAATTTAAATCTCTTGGTAAGCCTGTATATAGTATTACGGCAGATAATGGCAATTTTTTTTGTTAAGCAAGTTTTAAAATAAGTTTTTTATAAAAAACATATAAAATCAATATGTTGGTATTGTTTTTATAGTCGCGCAAGAAGTATTGGGGTGCATTACATAAGAATTACGAACCCCTTTGTTGGCATCGCTGATTATTAGTTTTGTTGATTTGGTTTGACGTCTATAAAAATTTTTATTTATGGAGCTAAACGTCACTTTAGAAAAAGATTGGGAAGGGTTAGAAAACTTAATAAATGGGAGGTATTCAGTGAGTATCTTTTTTAATATTTGCCTCATAAGAATCAATTGCTTTGCCAAGCAAATAAACGCAACCAATAATGCAAATGACGACTAGAGAGGTATAGAAAAACATGATCATATTTTTACTCCACAAAGTTGATATTAATTACTAATACATTGATTGTTCGTGTTGCTTTTATAAAAAATGAACTTTAGTGGCCAAGTTTTTTTGAGATTCTGAGTGTGATTAAAAACTTACCCTAATAAGCCCGTAGTTCTGTAGTTGTTAAATATTGTTTTAGACAAAAATATTATATGCCGTTTCTCAAATTATCCAAATAATCTGCCCATTTTTGCATCATTTCTCTGCGTTTATCCAGATGCATTGCTTTATTGTATATTCCCCGCACACCAACAAGTTTATGGTGAAGTTGCATTTCTGTAACTTCGTAATCAAAGCCAATTTCAGTTAAATATGTTGTTGCTGTATGTCTTAATCCGTGTATCGTCACGTCATCAAACCGCCATCCAGATCGTGATTTTGCTTTGTTAATGGCCTCTATTCTTATGTGTCCAAGCTTACTTGCTCTGCTCTCAAATACATAAATTTTAGGTTTTGTGGCGGCAATAAGTGTTTCAAGGAGGTTTATAGCTTGCGTGCTTAAAGGAACGATAAAGTCAGAGTGGTCTTTTTTCATATCTTCTGCATTAATCAAAAGCCATTTATTATCCTTGTCATAGGATTCTAGTTTTAAAGATGCGAGAGAGCCCGAACGCATAAAGAGTAGGGGAGATAAAAGCAATGCTGTCTTGACTGCAATATTTGTTTTATTGAGTGCTTTAATATCATTTAAAAACCTTCCAAGCCTTTCTGATTCACCTTTGCGAGTAAGGTTAAAGTGTGGCATTTGTTGAGTTTTTTTGGTCTTAGTCACCTGTTTCATAACTCCAGCCGCAGGATTGAATTTTACCATTCCAAGTATTGCAGCCTGGGAGTATGCGCCAGAAATTATATAGCTTAACTTTTCTGCGGTTCCATAGCTTCCTGATTGTGCTACTGATTCCAGTAAGTTATATATATCAAAAGAAGTAATTTGGGCTGCATCTCTATTACCAAAAGGATTTTTAAGGAAATTTTCATATCGACCTTTTGTAGTGTTGAAATGTTTTTCTGACCAGTCGGCTTTTCCTTTTTTTAAATAAAGCTGGATAATGTGATCGAAATCAACCTTTTCTGATGATGTTTGATATTTTGGGTCAATGCCTTTCTTTAAAAGCTCTCGATATTGCTGTGCTATTTCTCTAGCAGCTTTTAATGACATACTAGGATAGTAACCTAAGACAAGGTTATTTATTTTTTTGTTCACTGGTCGCTGGTATCTGAACTTGAATCGTTTCGCCTTTGGCATAATTTCAATGCTAAGACCTTTACCATCAGACAGACTCTTAGTAGAAGGGTGAACAGCCTTTCTTATCTGCACATCTGAAAGTTTGTTGATCATAAAATGTACCACGGTTTTAAATTATTTAACTTGTGGTACAAGTGTAGTTCATTAATTTGACGAATGTCACGGAAAAAAGAGGAAAAATAAGGACTATTTGATAGGTACTACGGTGGTACATGAGCCATTGAATTTCGTATTAAAAACAATGGCTTATGTGTTCTGTATGGTGGAGATGGGCGGAGTCGAACCGCCGTCCGAGAAGCCTCCATTTAAAGCTCTACATGTTTATTTGGTCTATTATTTTAACTTAATGCTGCCCGACCAGCAGGGATCACATTAAGCGAGCTTGTAAAGTTTAGTCAAGCCTCATCCAAACACATGAGACCGACGATTCCGTGTGAGTCGACACAGAACTGGGTGCCACGAACAACGCTCCCAGTCTGCGCTAGCGGGATTAAGCCGCTAGAGCGTAGTTATCGTCGTTTGCAACTATAACAAATTGAAATAAAGATTTACGTGCATCATTCAGGCACGACATGCATCCTAAACTTTGTACTCCCCGTCGAAACCAGTGCATCCCCGTATTCGGTTCTCATGGTTGCTACGGTAAAATTGACCAGGCCTGGTCAATTTTATGTACCACAAAATTTATGTTTTCATTATAACGTTTATTGGGGGTGGTTACGAATTTTTCAAGAGCGAAGCTTTAAAAAATTATGCGTGGTACTTCATAATGCGTTGTTTATCACGATTCCAGTCACGTTCTTTTTGAGTTGCACGCTTGTCGTGAAGTTTTTTACCTTTCGCTAAACCAATAGAGATTTTGACTTTACCTCTACTCCAGTGAAGGTCTAATGGAACGACAGTAAATCCTTTTTGATCGACTAATCCGATTAAACGATCGATTTCTTTTCGATGCATCAAGAGTTTTCGGAGTCTTAATGGGTCATGGTTAGCGTGTGTAGAGGCTGTAATCAACGGCGTAATCAGTGCACCAAAAAGCCAGGCCTCATTGTTTTTCAGCAAAATATAGCTTTCATTGATTTGCACTTTACCTTGGCGGAGACTTTTAACTTCCCAGCCTTCAAGTGCCAAGCCTGCTTCAAAGGTTTCTTCAATAAAATAGTCGAAACGCGCTTTTTTATTTTGAGCGATACTGTTTGGATTGTTTTGCTTTTTTTTCTTTGCCATAATAGGGCGATTATAGCGAATTTACTGGTTAAATATGAAAAAAATCTCACGCTCTGCATTATTGCCGTATTCTGCGGAATCTATTTTTAATTTGGTTAACGATGTAGCGTCCTATCCTGATTTTTTGCCTTGGTGTGGCGGGGCTGAAGTGGTTGAAGAATCAGAAGATAGAATGGTTGCCAGTATCTTAATTGCGAAAGCCGGTATCAAACAGTCTTTTACAACTCAAAATTTTCTAAAAAAGCCTGAGTCAATTGAAATGAATTTGGTTGATGGTCCTTTTAAAAGTTTATTTGGCGTATGGCAATTTAAAAGTTTAGATGAAGATGCTTGTAAAATTACATTGGATATTGAGTTTGAAATCAGTAATTCTTTTTTAAATGCGGCAATCGGCGCATTGTTTGAACAAATTGTATCCACATTGGTTCAGTCTTTTTGTGATCGCGCTAAACAGGTGTATGGGTAATGAAAATTGAAGTTGCGTATGCGTTAGAAGATGAACAGTTTTTGTTTGAAGAAGAGGTCGAAGCAGGAACCACTGTCGAGCAGGCTTTAAAGTCTTCCCAGTTATTGAAGAAATTTCCTCAATTAAATATCGAGCATGTCGGTATTTTTTCTCAAATTGTAAAACATGACTATGTCTTGAGAGAAGGGGACCGTATTGAGGTATATCGCCCGCTTAAGGCCGACCCTAGAGATCGACGCCGTAAGCAAGTGGAAGAAGATCGTAAAAAGACGTCTTAGTTTTGTAAGGTTACTTTCTGGGGGACCACTTTCCAGTTGTCAAGGTATTGCTCACTGTCAAAATTAATGACTAAGTGACGAACAGCATCAGGATGAAAGTCTGGATCAGTTGTATAGAATACATATTCCCAGTGGTAAGGATTGAAAGGATCCTGTCCTAAAGGCGGCCCCAGAATGTCTTTGACTTGGCTGGCTGTTAAGCCAGGTTGAAGCGTATTGAGGGCTTCTTGGCTGATGACAGTGCCTTGCGTGATGGTTGCCTTGTAAGGTGTGAAAAATGAACACCCACTTAAGGTAAGTAAACTAAGCGATAAGCTTAGAAATAAAGCTGTTTTGACCGGTTTATTCATACATTATTTTATCTTAAATCAATTTTTGGTTTATTATACACCTTAAGCAATTTTTAAAAAGGAATCTTAACTTCAATGAGTAGTGCTGATTTAAAAAAAGTAGGTTTAAAAGTCACCCTGCCACGGTTAAAAGTTTTAGAAATCTTAGAACAAGAAGGTGAAGAGCATCACCTGACCGCTGAAGATGTTTATAAGATATTAATCGAGCAAGGCGAGGAAGTTGGTCTTGCAACCGTTTATCGTGTTTTGACACAGTTTGAACAAGCAGGCATAGTAAGGCGACTTAATTTTGAAAATAATATTTCTGTTTTTGAGTTAGATACTGGCGACAACCATGATCATTTGGTTTGCGTTAAAACGGGCCGTGTTAAAGAGTTTGTTGACCCGATTATCGAAGAACGAATCAAAGAAATTGCTAAAGAAAAAGGCTATGAACTCTCTGCTCACAGCTTAGTTATCTACGGCACTCTGAAAGATGATTTAAAGTAAAGAATTGTTGTTGAGACCATAAAAAAAACCACTTTTTTAAGTGGTTTTTTTATGGGGGATATTTGTAAAACTAAAGAATTCTTGTTTTTTCTCGAGTGCCGTCTAGCGCTTTAATCGCTTTGTTAACTCGTTTGAACAGTACTTGACTGTCTTCGTTGGCGTCTCTTAACTCCGTTACACCAGCGTGGCTAGTTAAGCACGTTTTTTCATCCTTATCGAGTTGTATTGTTTGTGATGAAATGGTTTCCTGTGCCAGTTTGGTGATTCGAAACGCATCTACCGCTTTAATCTCAGGCAGCACAATCATAAACTGGTCACAGCTAAGTCGACCAATGTAGCCTAAATCTTTAACGACGTTTTTAATCGCATGCGCGGCTGTAAGAATTGCTTTATCGCCCATTTCATGACCATATGCATCGGTAATGCGCTTAAAACAATCCAAGTTGATTTTGGCGAGCGAAAGAGGGCGATGGTTGAGACGTGCTTTGTTAAGTTCTTCATCAATCACCCCCATAAAATAATCACGATTATAAAGATCGGTTAATGGGTCGTTGGAAGATAAACGTTCTATTTGTTCTTCCATGTGTTTTCGGTTGGTGATGTTAATCGCCAACCAAATGGCGGCGGGTTGATCGTATGCTTCAGAATCGAGTGGGTAGACTCGTGCTTCATACCATTGACCTTCTGTCGTTCTTAAAGGCTCAATACCTTGAACTTCGGAGTCAGCGAGCTGGTATTCAATTTCTTGCAGATGACCTGACATAATGGCTTTATTGACCACTTTTAAAAAGCGCTCAGCCATTTTTTCAGGTAAAACGTCAGTGTACTTTTTGCCAATGAGGTTATGACCGTCAGCATATAGACTGCGCTCTTGGCCTCCAATAATATCTAAGTAAGTCCCATCTTGTCCCATGACAAAGATCGGGTCAGGCATTGCATTCGCGATGGCTTCAATATGCGAGTGAATTTTGTCAAACTGTTCGGCCATACTTTGTTCCTTTTAACGTTAAGGTCAGAATGTTGCGTTAATTTTTAATAACAGGTTTGTATTTTATGCGATGAGGTTGCGCAGCATCGGCACCTTTTCGACGTTTTAAATCTTCTTCATAATCGGAGAAGTTACCTTCGAACCATTCTACATGAGAGTCCCCTTCGAATGCGAGCATATGCGTAGCAATTCGATCCAGGAACCAGCGGTCATGCGAAATGACGACCGCGCAGCCAGCGAAATCCAGTAGTGCTTCTTCCAGTGCTCGCAGTGTCTCGACATCTAAGTCGTTGGTAGGTTCATCCAGTAAGAGCAAGTTTCCACCACTACGCAGGGTTTTGGCCAGGTGGACGCGGTTGCGCTCACCGCCGGATAACTCGCCAATACGTTTTTGCTGATCATTTCCTTTAAAGTTGAAGCGACCACAGTAAGCACGAGAATTGACTTCAATATTGCCCACCATGAAGATGTCATCACCTTCAGAAATTTCTTCATAAACGGTTTTATTGTCATCTAATGCATCACGTGACTGATCGACGTAAGACAACTGGACCGTTTCACCAAATGAGATTTCTCCTGAGTCCGGCTGTTCCTGTCCTGTCAGCATTTTAAATAGGGTTGATTTACCGGCACCATTCGGCCCGATAATCCCTACGATGCCACCTTGAGGAAGATTGAAGCTTAAGTCATCAATCAGCATCCGATCTCCAAAGCTTTTCGACATGTGCGAGACTTCAATAACTTTCTCACCCAGACGGTCTGCGACAGGGATAAAGATTTCTTTGGTCTCATTACGTTTTTGTGTTTCTTGACTACTTAATTCATCAAAACGTGCTAAACGTGCTTTTGATTTGGCGTGGCGTCCTTTTGCATTGGATCGAACCCATTCCAACTCATTTTGAATGGTTTTCATGCGAGCCGCTTCTTGCTTTGATTCCATTTCTAGGCGTTTTTCTTTTTGCTCAAGCCAAGAAGAATAGTTCCCTTCATAAGGAATCCCTTGACCACGGTCCAATTCAAGAATCCACTGTGCTGCGTTATCTAGGAAGTAACGATCATGCGTAATCGCAACGACCGTTCCACTGAACTCAAGTAAGAAGCGTTCAAGCCAAGCAATGGATTCTGCGTCAAGGTGGTTTGTTGGCTCGTCCAGCAATAGCATGTCGGGTCTTTCCAGTAACAATTTGCAGAGTGCTACACGACGGCGCTCCCCTCCGGAAAGCTTGGTGACGTCGGCATCCCAGGCTGGAATGCGTAAGGCGTCGGCTGCAATTTCTAGGGTTCTGTCTAAATTGTGCCCGTCTTTAGCTTGAATTAGATCTTCAATTTCAGCTTGTTTTTTAGCCAAAGCATCAAAGTCAGCATCTGGTTCTGCATAAGCAGCATAAATGGCATCCAGTTCTGCCAGAGCGTCTTTCACTTCTTTGACGGCTTCTTCAACATTGCCGCGAACATCCAAGTCTGGATTCAGCTGAGGTTCTTGGGGTAAATAACCGATTTTAATGCCAGGTTGAGGCCGTGCTTCACCGACATAGTCTTGATCAATTCCCGCCATAATTCTGAGTAAGGTTGATTTCCCTGCACCGTTTAACCCTAAGACACCGATTTTTGCACCAGGGAAGAATGAAAGTGAAATGTCTTTTAAGATATGTTTATTCGGCGGAACGATTTTTCCAACGCGATTCATGGTGTATACGAATTGTGCCACGATATTACCTCAATAATTTGAACGGGTTTAATGTCAAGCCTGTAAAAGGGACATTCTAAAAATATGCATAACTGTACCGAAAAAAGAGGATTTTATAAAGTTCATTCTGTGTATAAAACCAGCAATTGCTGATTTTGATTAATTAATTCGTTAATTGCGCTGCTTAGTTGTGGTTTAAATGGTCGATAATTGGTAAAATTCGCCTTTATATTTTAATTACTTACTTTTTCTTGTTTGGAGACTTTTAGCATGTTTGACAAAAATATGACCATTGCTGGATATGATGATGCATTAGCGGATGCGATGAATGCCGAAGCACAGCGTCAAGAAGATCATATCGAATTGATTGCTTCTGAAAATTACACCAGTCCACGTGTAATGGAAGCTCAAGGCTCTGTGTTGACGAATAAATATGCGGAAGGTTATCCAAACAAACGCTATTACGGCGGGTGTGAGCATGTGGATGTAGTCGAACAGTTGGCTATTGACCGTGCTAAAGAGTTGTTTGGTGCAGATTATGCCAACGTTCAGCCGCATTCTGGTTCTCAAGCTAATGCACCGGTTTACATGGCATTGTTGGAACCGGGTGATACGGTTCTTGGAATGAGTTTGGCTCATGGTGGGCATTTGACACACGGATCGCATGTTAGTTTTTCAGGAAAAATGTATAACGCCGTTCAGTATGGTTTGAATCCAGAAACAGGTGTGATCGATTATGACGAAGTTGAGCGTTTGGCAAAAGAGCACAAACCCAAAATGATTATCGCTGGTTTTTCCGCTTACTCGCAAGTGGTGGATTGGCAAAAATTCCGTGAAATTGCCGATGCAGTCGGTGCTTACTTGATGGTTGATATGGCTCACGTAGCCGGTCTTGTTGCAGCGGGTGAATACCCAAACCCTGTGCAGATTGCGGATGTGACTACGACAACCACTCATAAAACATTACGCGGTCCAAGAAGTGGGTTGATTTTAGCGAAGGCGAACCCTGAAATTGAAAAGAAATTGAATTCTGCGATTTTCCCGGGTGCGCAAGGTGGGCCTTTAATGCACGTTATTGCGGCAAAAGCCGTTGCCTTTAAAGAAGCAATGGAACCAGAGTTTAAAACCTATGCTAAACAAGTTAAGGTCAATGCTCAAGCAATGGCTAAAGTTTTTATGGAAAGAGGGTTTGACGTGGTTTCAAAAGGAACCGAAAACCATTTGTTCTTAGTAAGCTTCATTGAACAAGGGCTGACGGGTAAATTGGTGGATGCGGCGTTGGGTGACGCGCATATTACGATTAATAAAAACTCGGTACCGAACGATCCAATGTCTCCATTTGTGACCAGTGGTATTCGTGTAGGTACTGCCGCTTCCACAACTCGTGGGTTTACCGAAGAAGATTCGAAAAATCTAGCTACTTGGATGTGTGATGTGATTGATTCTTGTCAGCAAGCTTCTGAGTCTTGGGACGAGAAGGTGGTGGCTGAGGTTCGTGAAAAAGTGAAAGCATTGTGTGCGGCACGTCCGGTATATAAGTAACTTCATTTTAAGAGTTCTTAATGCATTGTCCTTTTTGTAACGCACCTGATACCAAAGTAATCGACTCTCGCCTCGCAACGGAAGGGGCGCAGGTGCGACGTCGTCGTGAATGCATGAGCTGTGCAGAACGTTTTACAACGTACGAGACTGCAGAGCTCACATTGCCACGTGTGATCAAGTCGGACGGTAACCGTGAACGATTTGATGATGATAAAATTCGTCGAGGTTTGATAAAAGCCTTGGAAAAGCGACCTGTTGCCAGTGAGGCGATTGATCAAGTTGTGAATCGAATTCATAAACAATTGACTGCTGAAGGGGTTCGAGAGATTCCTTCTTCTCAGATAGGAGAGCTTCTAATGGAGGCACTTAAAGAATTGGATCAGGTTGCTTATGTTCGTTTTGCTTCTGTTTACCGTTCTTTCCAAGACGTCAATGCTTTTCGAGAAGAGATTGAAAAGCTGGTTAAAGCGACTAAATCACAATAATGTCTTTGTCTTCAAATACGGCTTTTTCTGATTTTGATATTCAAATGATGCAAAAAGCCATCGACTTGGCTCGAAAAGGTGTTTACTCAACAAAGCCAAATCCTGCTGTTGGATGCGTTATCACTCAACAAGAAAAAATCATTGCGGAAGGGTGGCATCAGAAAGCGGGCGAACCTCATGCCGAGCGTGTTGCATTAGACAATGCAACAGAGTCGGTCAAGGGTGCAACCGTTTATGTAACTTTAGAGCCTTGCTCTCATCATGGTAAAACACCGCCTTGTGCGGATGCTCTAGTTGAGTCAGGAGTTGCTAGAGTCGTAATTGCCATGCAAGATCCTAATCCGCTTGTGGCTGGAAACGGGATTAAAAGATTAGAGCAGGCCGGAATTGTTGTCGATAGTGGCATTTTGTCTGAAGAAGCCGCAGCTTTAAATAAAGGGTTTGTTTCTGCCATGAAGTCGAATAGACCGTTCATTCGCTTAAAAGTAGCGAACAGTTTAGATGGACGAACGGCCATGGCGAATGGCGAAAGTCAATGGATCACTGGGCCGGAATCCCGGAATCAAGTCCATTTAATGCGAGCTCAGCATGGTGCGATTGTCACAGGTGTTGGAACTGTCTTAGCGGATGATCCAAGTTTAAATGTGCGCTTACCTGATGACGTGTTGGCTGAATTAGGTTTAACAGCGGAAAATTGCCACCCTTTAAGAGTTGTGTTGGATGCAAATCTGAGCACGCCGCTAGAAGCTAAAATGTTGTCCTTACCCGGACGAACGCTTTTGATGACGTCTAAAGAAACAGCAGATCAAAGTTTGGATCTGATTGAACGGTTTTATCAAAAGGGTGCGGAAGTGATAGCGGTGGAATCGGATGGTGATAAACTGGATATACCATCCGTGCTTTCGTATTTGCTGGAAAACGAAAAAATCTATGATGTGATGGTAGAAGCGGGGGCTATTGTCGCAGGGGCTTTTATCCAGGCAGGCATGGTTAATGAATTGCATGTTTTCACTGCGCCCATTTTAATGGGTGAAATGGCTAAACCCATGTTTGTTTTACCCGGCCTGGCCGAAATGGTCGATAAAAAGGTTTTTGCTTACCAGTCTGTTCAAGCGTTGGGCGAAGATTTATACTTGGTGCTGACCCCTAAAAATGTCTCCGCAGAGGAAGTTTAATGTTTACCGGTATTATTGAGTCTGAAGGTTTTATATCACGTATTGAACCCGTTAACGGGGATGCGCGTATGACCATTGAGGTGGGGAAGTTGGATATGTCAGACGTCAAAATCGGTGACAGTATCGCGTGTAATGGTGTGTGTTTGACAGCAATTGAATTAACGCCCTCAGCGTATGTCGCAGATGTGTCCTCAGAAACCCTAAAAGTGACCACCTTGGGGGCTTTAAAAGTCGGTTCTCCGGTTAACTTGGAAAAGGCATTACGTCTTCAGGATCGTTTGGGAGGCCATTTGGTTAGCGGGCATGTCGATGGCGTTGGAAAAGTATTGTCGATTACGCAAGAAGCACGTTCTTGGCGTTATCAAATCGAATCGCCTGCTGCGCTGGCCAAATATATTGCAGCAAAAGGATCTATTTGTATTAATGGCATCAGCCTAACGGTTAACCAAGTCGATGGTTGTGTGTTCGATGTCAATATAGTGCCGCATACCAGGCAAGAGACGACGATTAAACACTTCCAAGTGGGAACAGCGGTTAACTTGGAAGTAGATTTGCTGGCACGCTATTTAGAAAGAATGTTAAGCGCGCCGAATGACACTGAGCAATCAGATACGAACTCGTCTAACATTACGCGTGAATTATTATCGGATCGCGGCTTTTTGTAACAAATAATTGGACAAAACATGCAGTTAAATACCATTGAAGAATTGATTGAAGATTATAAGCAAGGCAAGATGATCATCCTGATGGATGATGAGGACCGTGAAAATGAAGGTGACTTAATGATGCCTGCCAGTGCGGTAACTGCTGATCAAATCAATTATATGGCACGATACGGGCGAGGGTTGATTTGTCTGACCTTGACCAAAGAGCGTTGTCAGCAACTGCATCTCCCACTGATGACACGAAATAACCAAGATTCTCTCGGTACCAGCTTTACCGTTTCAATTGAAGCCGCCGAAGGAGTCACCACTGGGATTTCAGCAGCGGATCGAGCTAAGACGATTCAAGCCGCGATTCAACCAGAGGCTCAGCCAGCGGATATTGTCACACCGGGTCATGTTTTCCCAATTATGGCAAAACCAGGTGGCGTGTTAGAAAGAGCAGGGCATACCGAAGCAGGATGTGATTTGGCTCGTTTAGCAGGGCTGGAACCAGCATCCGTGATTGTTGAGATCATGAATGAAGATGGTACGATGGCGCGTCGTGACGATTTAGAGATTTTTGCCAAAGAGCATGGTATTAAGCTCGGCACCGTAGCTGACTTGATTGAATATCGTTTAAAGAATGAAAAAACGATTGAACGGGTTTCGGAATGCCATATGCCAACTGAATATGGTGATTTCCGCCTGATTGGGTATGAAGATGTATTAGAGCATAGAACGCATTTGGCATTAGTACATGGTCAATTAAAGAAAGACCAGCCAACAATGGTGCGTGTCCATATGTTGGATACGTTGTGTGATTTGTTTGATTCTCAAAGAGAAGAGTGTGGCTGGTCATTGCGCAGTGCTATGAAGCAGATTGCACAAGAAGAGTCTGGTGTTATTGTGGTCTTGCGAAAGCATGAAGAAGGGGCCGAGTTACTGGATAAAATTCAGCAATTTCAAATGAAAGATCGCGGGATTTCCCAGCCCGAAATTCAAACGGAAGACGATGCGAAAACATATGGATTAGGCGCCCAAATTTTATCCGATTTGGGATTAACGCAATTGAAAGTCATCGGTTCTGCATGGAAGATGAGTGCATTGGGTGGCTTTGGCTTGGAAATTGTTGAAAATATAGACAAACAAAAAGAATGATGGCTAAATAAGCTGAATAGATTTAATCGAAATTAAAATAGAATAATAGGGTTGAGTTATGAAGATCATCGAAGGAAATTTAACGGCACAGGGCTTAAAAGTAGGGCTGGTTATCGGGCGCTTTAATAGCTTTATTGTGGACAGTTTGGTTAAAGGCGCCATTGATACCATTGTTCGTCACGGTGGCTCGGAAGATAATATTGAGCAAGTGTTGGTGCCGGGTGCGTTTGAAATTCCGATTGTTGCTCAAAAAATGGCGGCCTCTGGAAAATATGATGTGATTGTCGCACTCGGTGCGGTAATTCGTGGTGGTACGCCACACTTTGATTATGTCGCCGGTGAGTGTGTTAAAGGGATTGGTCAAGTCGCGTTAAACAGCGGTGTGCCGGTTTCATTTGGTGTGTTAACCGTTGATACGATTGATCAAGCCATTGAAAGAGCAGGTACCAAAGCTGGAAACAAAGGTGAAGAATGTACGTTAGCAGCAATTGAAACTGCGAATGTTTTAAAACAAATTTAATGGTTATTTAAGTTAATGAATTTATCCGATTTTAAGCCTGGTGAAGGGACTGAACTTCCTGAAGAAGAAAAAAGTGTGAGTGTTCGAACGCAAACACGTCGTGTGGCGCTCCAGGCACTGTATCAGTGGCAGGTGAATCACTCTGAAACCCTAGATATCATTAAGCAGTTTTCTGAAGAAGGGCGCTTAGTGGATACGGATGTGGCTTTATTTCAAGAAATTGTGAATGAAGTGACGAATCATGCGACTGATTTAGATGAGCTTTATGCTCCTTTCTTGGACAGAGCGGTGGCACGGATTGATCCGGTCGAAAAAAATATCATGCGTATGGGCGTATTTGAATTACAAAATAAGTTGGAAATTCCATATCGAGTTGTGATCAATGAATCTGTTGAGTTGGCTAAACGATTTGGTGCGGAAGACAGCCATAAATACATTAATGGTATTTTAGATAAAGCCGCTGAAGGTTTAAGAAGTTTGGAAAAAACACAAACAGATTAAGTCGGGATTAGATGACGCGATTAAAAACCAGAGATTGCTCTGGTTTTTTTGTTTTACCGCCCCTTTAAAAATAAAGAGCATTGTGATGGCACACGAATTTGATGTGATTGATACTTTTTTTAAGCCTTTATCTAGCGTTGCATCGGCCGATGAAATTGGAATTGGAGATGATGGTGCGGTGCTGTCTTGCCAGGCCGGAAAGCAGCTGGTAGTGGTGACAGATACGCTTATAGAAGGGGTGCATTTCCCGGTTGAAACATCTGCTTGTGATATTGCTTGGAAAGCATTGGCCGTCAATTTGAGTGATTTAGCGGCGATGGGCGCAACGCCGGCCTTTTATTCATTGGCACTCAGTTTGCCATCAGAGAAAAATAACCAGGCCTGGCTGGAAATGTTTGCCGGTGGACTCAAGCAGTTAGCCAATTTATATAATATTCCTTTGATAGGAGGGGATACCACGCGCTCTGATCGTTTAACCATCACGATTACAGCACAAGGCTGGGTTGAAAGCGGACATGCTATTTTACGAAAAGGAGCGAAACCGGGCGATTTGATTTATGTTTCAGGGGTTCTGGGAGAGGGGGGGCTTGGATTAAAAGCCGTTCAGCAGCATTGGGATAAAGCTTCTTATGCCTCAGCCATACAACAGCTGAACAAACCTACCCCACAGGTGACGCTTGGATATTATCTTAAAGGACTCGCAACCAGTGCCATTGATGTGTCTGATGGACTGCTGGCCGACTTAAAGCATATTCTGTCATCATCACAAGTCGGTGCATGGGTCGATGTGAAATCGGTTCCAGTTTCTAACTGTATGCAAACCTATATCCAGCAATCTAATGATTGGTCGTTACCATTGATTGCGGGGGATGATTATGAGCTGTGTTTTACCATTCACCCTGATAATCAAATAACCATTCATGAGCTTGCCGAAGAGCTAGAGATTTCATTGACTGAAATCGGGCAAATTGTCACTGGCGAGGGAGGGATACAGTTAAAAAATACCCCTCAAGGTCAGACAAGTTTACAGTCACTTGGGTTTGCACACTTCTAAGTTAAGATATTTTTTCAGGTAGTAAGTGTGGAGTATCAGTCATTGAATCGAGTTCTTCATTTGCCGAAGGCAAAGCGTTAACCATTTGATTGGGCTTTAGTTTGAAGTGTAATAATTGATCTTCAACGCCTTTAACACTTTCGATAATATGACTTGATGTCTGGGTAACTTGCTCAACGAGGGAAGCGTTGTGTTGAGTAATCTCATTGATTTCAGTTAAAGATTGATTTACCTGTTCTATGCCGTGTGATTGATGATTTAAAGAATCATGCATTTCCGCCATCATCGAAGAGATTTCATCGATGGCTTGGGCATTTTCATTAAAAGATTTTTTCGTCAATTCGCTCAGTTCAATGCCTTGTTCCACTTTTGCCAAACTTTTTTGTGTTACGGCTTGAATGCTTTTTGCCGCTTCAGCAGATTTACTGGCCAAACTTCTGACTTCTGTTGCAACTACGGCAAACCCTCTTCCTTGTTCACCTGCACGAGCGGCTTCTACCGCTGCATTAAGCGCTAATAAGTTGGTTTGAAAAGCAATGTCATCAATCACTTGGGTAAAGTTAGCAATTTCTTGGCTGGCGCCTTCAATCTCTTTAATCGCTTCTGACATACGGTTGACAATGCTGACACCGGATAAGGTATTTTCTTTTGCAGCGGTACTCTTATTATTGACCGTATTGGCACTTGAGAGAGATTCGTTAATCTGTTGAACCATTTGCTGCATATGGTTCATGGTGTTTTGAATGGCTGAGGCTTGCTTATTGACCCGTTCGTTGAGGTCTTGATTGCCCATGCTGATCTCTTGCACACCACTGACAGCGTTTGAAGAAGCTGTTTGAACATCTGATAGCATGTTGCTGATATTGGAAGCCATGTCCTGCATATTGTTTTTCAATTCCTGAAGTTTTCCTTCAAATTCTCCCTCTATTTCAAAGGCAAAGTTTCCTTGTCGGAAGTGATCCAAGATATAAGATTTATGAGTAATGGCTTCATCCAGCTTGTCCAATGAAGTGTTTAAATAGGTTTTGAGTTGGCTCAGATCTCCTGGCATGTTTAACTCTATCCGCTTGGAGAAGTTACCTTTGTTCATCATTTGCATGACGTCTTTAACTGCTTCAATGGCATTCATTTGTGTTTCCATGGCTGAATTTAAACTCTCAATCACGATGCGATAAGCGCCTAAGTATTGATCTGAGGGTTCTGTAAAGCTTAAGTTTCCTTGGTTCAGTGCCTGGCTCATTTTCTGGATAGCTGTCATCGTGTCTGAAATCTGATGAATCGATGCATTAAAGTTATCTTTCAATGTCAGTAAATCGCCGGCGTAATCTTGCTCAACTTTTTTGTCAAACTCTCCATTAGACAGTGCAATTCCCACATCTTGTAGTTCGGTTGTGATTTGACGAAAAGATAAAATGAGTTCTTGAATGTTATGGCTCATATCGACTAATTCGTTTTTACCGGTGATGGGAGTCCATTGTTTAAGATCGCCTGTCTTAGAGATGAAGGCAATGTTTTTCTTAATACGGTGGAGAGGGCGTGTAATTGAGGCTACAACCACTAAGTTGAGTAGAATCATTAAGATTAAGCTGATAATGCTGATAATGGCCAATTGATGAATTTGTTCATTGGAAAGGAGGTTCAATTCATTAATCAGTGTTGTGGTGTTTAGTTGTGACTGATTTGATAACTGACGGATGATGTCGTTGGCTTCATTAATCAGTGAAATCAGCGAGCCATTATTGTCAGTTTCTGTCGTCATATAGTCTTTGATGTCGCTAAAAGACTCTTGATAGCCATCTCTTGCACTCACCAATTCATCGAGTGTGTCCATGTATTGGAAATTACCATCAAAAGCACTGACAATTGTTTCAATGTCAGAATTCGCGACATCTCCCAGTCCATTTTCATTAAATGCTTTGACTAATTTGGGGTTTTTGGTCGAGAGCATTTTACCGAGTATTAGTTGAGAAGTATTCAGCCGCTTTTGAATCGATGTTAGAGCACTTGACAATGTTGACTCTTCGGTTGCCAAATCGGTTTCTAAGAGAAGAGGTATTGTCTGCTTAAGTGTTTCCGTTGTCGGCTCTATGCCAAATTCAATGGTGTTATTAACTTCTTTCTTTAAAAATACATTTGAATTAGTGGCCTTTTTATACTTCCTTAAGACGCTTTCAAGTGTATGAATTGCCTTTTGATTTTCCTCACTGTGTAAAACCGATAGCATGGCTTCAGTTTGTTTTTTAAGTTCATCAATGGCCGAGTTGAATTTTTGGCTGGCAGTTTGGTTCTGACTTAGGATATATTCGTTAGAGAGTTGCGTTGTTAAAATCAAGGACTGCTGGAAGTTGGCGATTCTATCTGACTGCTCATGCTGTAAGTTTGATAAGTTGGTGGCTTTAACGCGTACTTCCGAAAGTGCTGACCAACCAATATAAGCGATGGACATTAAAAATAAAATAGATAAAAGGGTGTTGATAAAGAGTCTTAAGTTGATGGAGATAAAGTTGAAAAACTTCATAAGTGGAAGTACCTGTACATAAATATAACTTAAGACAAGTATATAAATGGATTATGACAGGCTGGTGACGAATCTATCACAATGTGATGAAGGCAAGGCTTCAACTACACTGTGATGAGGAAGGAGAGGCGTTATTTCTTGGCGGCGCGTCGTGCTTGAACGCCTTGGGCTAAGTCTTCTAACAAGTCTAAGCTCGATTCCCAACTGATACAGGCATCGGTAATGCTCTGACCATAAGTTAATGTTTGCCCTGGCTCAGCATCTTGGCGACCTTCTACTAGATTGCTTTCGACCATTGCCCCCATGATGTGGTCAGCGCCTTTTGACAGTTGTTCTTTGATGGATTGAGCGACCACCAGTTGTCTTTCATGTTGCTTATTGCTGTTAGCATGACTACAGTCAATCATTAACTTGTTCTGTACACCGGCTTTTTGTAATTGCTCAACCGCGTCTTTAACGCTGGCTTCGTCATAGTTTGGACCATCGTTTCCGCCTCTTAAGATAACATGGCAGTCTTCATTTCCAGTGGTTGAAAAGATGGCTGAGTGTCCCATCTTGGTCAATGATAGAAAGATATGTGGGTTGTTGGCGGCACGAATCGCATCTACAGCAATTTTAAAACCACCATCAGTCCCATTTTTAAAGCCAATTGGGCAGGATAGACCCGATGCAAGTTCACGATGCCCTTGGCTTTCAGTGGTTCTGGCGCCGATAGCTCCCCATGAAATCAAGTCGGCAATATATTGCGGGGAAATTAAATCCAAAAACTCAGTCGCACAAGCAACGCCCATGTCATTGATGTCCGCCAATAAGGAACGAGCCACTTCAAGCCCTTTATTGATTTCAAACGATTCGTTCAATAAAGGGTCGTTAATGAGGCCTTTCCAGCCAACCGTTGTTCTCGGCTTTTCAAAATAGACACGCATCACAATCAACAGGTCATCTCGATATTTGTCGGCTTGTTCTTTTAAACGCTTGGCATATTCCCGTGCAGCACCGGGGTCATGGATTGAGCAGGGGCCAATGATGACTAAGATTCGATCATCTCTCCCTGTGAGAATATTATGGATTTGCTGACGCGTATCGTAAACCGTTTGAGCAGCTGTTTCTGAAATAGGAAAAAGCTCATGAAGCTCTTGAGGAGGGCGAACTTCGGTAATGGTTTTGATTCTTAAATCATCGGTTTGATACTGTGTCATATTCTTCTCTAGCGCTACAAATTCGTTTCATGATAAAGACTGCATATTATGCCATTTATTTTAGTGAAAAGTTGGCTAAAAAGCATGAATGACTTTTGAATAAGTGTAAAAGCAGTTTCGGTATTTTAGGTTTTTATGAAATTATCTTTAAATAAACGAGGTATAAGGGTGGCTATTATAATGAGTTGTGCTAAAATTCGCGGTTGAGAACTGGTTGTTCAACTTCGAATAGAACCCTTATTTGGAAGGTACTGATAGTGCATTGTAAATACATCATTGAAGGCTATACTGAAGATGGAAGGAAATTCCGTCCGAGCGATTGGATTGACCGCATCGCATCGTTGATGGCCTCATACGGTTCTTCTCATCGTTTAGTTTTTTCCGACTTACTTCATCCTGAATTGCATGACGGTCAAAAGTGTTTGATTATTGATACCGAACTGGAAATCAAAGACCCGACTATGTTCGAGTATGTGATGAATTTTGCGAAATCCAATAATCTAAAAATAAGCCAGGTTTGCGATACGATGGAAACCAAGCTAGGTTCCTAGTAGCTAACCGCTACAGCCAGTTAAATTAACTGGCTGCCTAACAGTAAACTACTCCAGCCTCCGATGGCTAAAAATGGTCCAAAAGGGATGGGATCTTCCAGCTTTTTGACCTTAAATAATGCAAGTCCTCCGCCAATCACCAAACTGCTCAATGACGCAATCAGGATAATCTGCGGGATGGCCATCACACCAAACCAAGCGCCAAGCGCTGCGAGTAGTTTGAAATCACCATATCCCATGCCTTCTTTGCCGGTTAATAGTTTGAAAGAATGGAAAAGCGTCCATAGTAGCAGATAGCCGATTGCCGCCCCTAATATCGCTTGTTCCGCCGATACGTAATACGATTGGCTATTGATTAATAGTCCGACCCACATCAAAGGTAAACTTAAGCTATCTAAAATTAATTGGTGTTCAATATCAATAATTAAGATTGTCAGTAAAGTCCAAGAAAATCCAATGGCTATCAGTGCGGAGTAGGTTTGACCGAAGTACCAAACTAGTCCTCCTGTTATCAGCATGGTGCTTAGTTCTATTAAGGGGTAACGGACTGAGATAGGCGTTTGACAGTTTAAACATTTGCCTTTAGTCAAAAACCAACTGAAAACAGGAATCAATTGATACCAGGCCAGGGCGTTTTCACAGTGAGGGCATTTTGATCGAGTCAGGGTTAGAGAGTGCGCTTTTGAACTGGCGTCCAGATAGAGCATTCTGGGAAGTCGCCAAGTCAGCATTGAAATAAAGCTTCCAATGATCAGACCCAGGAGGCTGGCGGCAAAAACGGCTTCTACCTGGGTCAATTCAAGCATGGGAATAGGTTACGCCATTTTAAATAGTTTTTCGAAGTTAACCACTTCAAATACTTTAAGGATGTGGTCAGATAAACCACAAAGAGTGATGCGATTAGAGTCTTCACCTAAATGCGTGCGCAACTGGAGTAGCATCCCGAGGCCGCCACTATCAATATGCGATGTCTCGCTAAAGTCAATCACAATGTCTTTAAATTCGTTATCAATGTAAGCGGCTTGAAAATCGGCAAAAGAGTCAATCGTGAATTTATCACTGACGTAAATCCAGAGTGTTTGGTCTTTTATTTTATGAGTAATCATTATTGCGTATCCATTGTTGTGTAATGTAAGTATAGGATAAAAAAAATAGTAAGAAAAGCAGACAAGGAAAATTTAAGCGAATAAATTGTCTTTATTCACTGTAAATAACACAGTTACGGTCATTTTCCCAAACGGTTAAGCTATGCATGTTAACGGTGGATGACTCGATGCGTTGTTGGATTTGCTGATAAAGATATTCAGCAATGTTTTCTGCAGTCGGGTTTTTTTCTTTGAAATGAGGATGGTCATTCAAAAAAGTATGATCTAACTCAGAAATGACTTCCTTTGCATGGCGTTTGATTTCTTTGAAATCAACCAACATACCAATGTCGTTCAGTTTATCTCCGACGACTTGTACTTCTATTTTCCAGTTGTGTCCATGCAGCTTAGCACAGTCGCCTGGATAGCCTCTTAAGCTATGAGCAGAAGCAAAATCGAGTAAAGTTTTTAAAACGAATTGTTGAGCCATGATTCAATGCAGTTAATGTTAATAATGAATTGAGTCGCATTATAACAAAACTGTAAGAAAATAAATAAATTAGCGTTAAGATCTTAAATAAAATTAATGTTGGCGGCAGGCGATGTAACCAATGAGTTCTTTTAAGAAGGGATTAGCCAACTGCAAAGCGGATAAGCTTTCCAGTGAGTCTTCTATTAGTTCATCACGCAATGCTTTTGCTTGTGCGGTTCCGAGCAGTTTTGGATAGGTGGACTTATCTGCGGCTTCGTCGCTCCCCTGTGGTTTTCCTAGCACTTCAGTACTGCTTTCAATATCGAGAATGTCATCGTGTATTTGGAAGGCGAGGCCGATTTTTTGTCCTAGTTTTGCCAGGCCTGGCTGTTTTTCAGGGTAGTGTGTCGATTGGGCTGCGCCCATCAGTAATGAAGCGGTGATAAGAGCCCCCGTTTTCATTTCATGCATGGCTTGAAGTTGAGATAGTTCCGGTAAGTGCCCATTAGACTGGATATCAATGATTTGACCACCAATCATTCCGGCACCGCCACTGGCCTGGCAAAGAAGAGTAATGAGTTTGACTTTATCGGATTCGGTTAAAAAAGGGTCTTGGCTTAATGTTTCAAACGCTAAGGTTTGCTGCGCATCACCAACCAAAATGGCCGTTGCTTCATCGAATTGAATGTGGCAAGTCGGTTGTCCTCGTCTTAAATCGTCGTCGTCCATCGCAGGTAAATCGTCGTGTACTAACGAATAGCTATGAATCAGTTCAACGGCGCACGCAGCGGCATCCAGTTTATCCAGTGGAATGTCTAAGTTTTCACCAACCGCATAAACCAAAGCAGGGCGCAATCGTTTGCCATTATTTAAAGTCGAATATTTGATGGCTTCGAACAATGAAGAGGGGATGTTTTTTTGCCGGTTCAATAAGGCTTCGAGTTTTTGATTTACTCGTTTTTGATAGCGTAGAAGCGTCGTTTTCAAAAAAATAATTCCACGTTCTTTTTGAAAAGAAGCCTATTGTAAAAATAAGCTTTTTTCAGAAAGATTGTTAAAAGTTCGGAAAAAAAGGCCGTCATTTGACAGCCTTTTGTGTTGTATGATGCTGAACGAATTATAGTTCTTCACCGTGTTTTGAAAGATAATCAGCTACGCCTTCAGGAGAGTCTTTCATGCCTTCATCGCCTTTGTTCCAACCGGCTGGACAAACTTCACCATTTTCTTCGTGGAATTGAAGAGCTTCAACCATGCGAACCATTTCGTCAACGTTACGACCTAGCGGTAAATCGTTAACAACTTGATGGCGAACAACGCCTTCTTTGTCGATTAAGAAAGCGCCACGTAGTGCAACATTACCAGGGTGTACAATGCCATAAGCGTCCATAATTGAACCACCTAGATCCGCAACCAATGGAAATTTAACAGGTCCTAGCCCACCTTCGTTTACAGGGGTGTTGCGCCATGCGTTGTGAGTGAATTGCGAATCAACAGAAACACCGATCACTTCCGTCCCTAATTCTTTGAATTTTTCAACACGGTGGTCGAATGCAAGAATTTCTGATGGGCAAACAAATGTGAAATCTAGAGGGTAAAAGAATACAACAGCATACTTTCCGTCGATATGGCTTTTTAAGTTAAAGTCATCCACAATCGTTCCATCTGCAAGAACGGCAGCTGAAGTGAAATCGGGGGCTTTTTTAGTAACTAATACTGACATAGCTTGTTTCCTTTGATTTAGTTTAAATTTGATGGCAATAGTATAGTCAATTTGTCGGCTATTGAAAACAGCTTTAGCCGGGTTGTGTTGTTTGTCGTTTTTGGTTCACTTTCTTGAATAATGTAGCTGGTTGAATCTAAAACATAATTAACCTATTTAAAAACAATGCCGATATAATATTTATTAAAGTTTTTTAAAAGGAGTGAAGGCTATGTTTATAGTTTATTCACCTGAGGGTCGAAATTTCATCGGCGACAAACAAAGAATGCCTGGTTTAAGAGTCGAACCCGTAAACCGTGTGTTGCCGATTGGTGATTCTGAAATGGACGAACAGCTAAATCTTGAAGAAGAGTATGCTTCAGTCAGAGGAAAATCCAAAGAAGCGCTGGCTCAATATGAATCGGTACAGCACGAAAAAGAGCGAAAGTTGGTTGTAAAGGTTTCGGACATTATGGTTCAACCTGTCATTACGGTAACAGCAGACCTTACCTTAGTCGAAGCGTGGGAAATGATGCGGCATTCCAACATTCAACATTTGCCGGTCGTTAATGAATCTTCGGCATTGATTGGGTTGATTTCAGCGCATGATATTTTGATGCGCGGCATTATGGATACCGAGGGCAATATTGAAGAAATTCGTGATGGAACCGTAGCCGATGCGATGAATGAAGAGGTGATTACCACTAAAGTAGACACAGATATTCGTCGTGTAGCCTATGTCATGAGTGAATATGCGTTAGGGTGTTTGCCGATTATGTCCGAAGTCGATACGGTGATTGGAATTGTCACATTGTCCGATATCGTTCGTCGGTTGGCAGAGGAACCGCCACTTGAAATTTATGCCTAGTGGCGCAGAAGACTGTACAATCCAGGGTTCTTCAAACTGAAGTATACTGCCTGCAAGCATCTAATCAGAAAGCTTCTCTCGCAATCCGGATTGATATATTGATTTGAAATCAATAGGTTAGATTGCAAGAGGAAGCTTGGAAAATTTATGCGTTTTCTTCTTGTGCTTTTGCCAAGTCTTGGCGCACTTTTTCCATATCCAGTTCTTTCAACTGGGCAATTCCTTCTTCGAAATTGCTTTCTGGAATCACACCCGGGTTTGAGAAAACCACAATTTTTTCACGCATAAACACCAACGTTGGAATAGAACGCACTTGGAACATGCCTGCTAAGTCCTGTTGTTCTTCAACATTTACTTTTGCAAAAACAATATCAGGATGCTTTTCAGAAACGGCCTCAAATGTCGGAGCAAATTGTTTACATGGACCGCACCATTCCGCCCAAAAATCTAGAATAACAATGTCATTGTTTTCGATAGTGGATTCAAAATTTTCTACTTTTAAGTCTATAACAGACATAGGTTCTCCTTAGGTTTAAAAAAATGGGACCGAAAACATGCCATTATTCATTCGGGTCGGGGTTGCCGCCCTCTGTCAATAAAGCAGGGTTAAGGTATTTCTTCAGTGTTTCTTCATCCAGATCCGTCATGGCTTTGGCAACCTCAAAAACAGGCTGACCGGTTTCGTAAGCTTTTTTCGCAATTGCCGCACCGGTTTCATAGCCAACCAGGCGGTTTAAGGATGTGACCAGAATAGGGTTGGTTTCAAGTGTCTCTTGAATTTTTTGTTCATTTACCGTGAACCCTGTAATGGCTTTGTCGGCCAAAACGTCAGCCGCATTCGCTGCAATCTCCAAGCTCTGTAATAGATTGTTCGCAATCATTGGAAGCATGACGTTTAACTGGAAATTACCTGCTTGTCCACCCACTGTAATGGCGGTGTGGTTCCCCATGATTTGTGCGGCGACCATGCAAACCGCTTCTGGAATGACCGGGTTGACTTTGCCGGGCATGATGGAGCTACCCGGTTGGAGTGCCGGCAGTTGAATTTCTGCCAGGCCTGCCAGTGGGCCTGAATTCATCCAACGTAGATCATTGGCAATTTTCATCAAACTGCTGGCGAGAACGTTGAGTTGACCACTCAGTTCAACCGATGTGTCTTGCGAACTTAATCCTACAAACAAGTTGTCCATCGGGTCGAAATCAATGGCGGTGATGGTGCTTAAGTTAGCGCAGACTAAACGGCTAAATTCTGGATCAGCGTTAATCCCGGTCCCAACAGCAGTGCCACCTTGCGGTAAACGATGTAAACGTTTTTGAGTGTCTTTTAAACGCTCAATATTGTCTGAAATCAAATGTCTCCAGGCCCCAATTTCTTGATCGAGACGAATAGGGGTTGCATCCATCAAGTGAGTACGACCATTCTTGACGATGCCATTGAGTTCAATTTCCTTGTTTTTTAGCGTTTGTGTTAGCTTTTCTAAATTCGGTAATAGGTGTTCTTCCAATGCGATTGCTGCAGCGACATGAATTGCGGTCGGTACAACATCATTGGAGCTTTGACTCATGTTTACATCATCGTTGGGATGGACTTCCGTACCCGTTAGTTGTTTAGCAAGGTTTGAAATCACCTCATTGATATTCATATTGGTGCTGGTACCAGACCCTGTTTGGAACACATCGATTGGAAAGTGGTCAGCATGTTGTCCTTGAATAAGCTCTTTCGCAGCGGCTTGAATCGCAGTTGCTTTTTCTTCCGAAATTAATCCTAACTCCAGATTTGAGTTGGAACAGGCAAATTTTACATACGCCATGGCTTTGATAAAAATAGCCGGCATAGGCGTGTGACTGATCGGGAAGTTGTCGATGGCTCTTTGTGTTTGAGCGCCATAAAGTGCGGATTCAGGAACCTGTAGAGTCCCCATGCTGTCTTTTTCAGTTCGATAATTTTGTGTCATTAGAAAGAATCTTTAGCTATATCGTCCGGATCACTTTAGACCCGTTCGTGATTGGTAGATTAAGTTTTAAATTGTTGCTATTCTATCGTATTAATAACGAAAATTATAGAAAGTAGCACTTATGGTTTTAGATAAAGAGTTTCTTGGGCAGCTGTTGTTGGAAAAGAGTTTGTGGTGGTGTTTTAGCCTATCAGAAGAGCAAAAAGGATTCCAGGCATCCCCAGCTTTGGCCGATAAAATCGGTTCGGAAATCACGGACTATGAAACCTTTTTATCTTATTTAGTGCCGGAAAGCCGAGATCAGGTGATTTATAAGTTAAACAATGCCGGGCACCAAATTAAAACTGGAGAACGGATTTTAATTGGTTTTAAAGTGGGAGAGAAAATTACCTGGCTGATTAATGAGTTGAATTTGACTGAAAAAAAAGGCGTCCCCGTTGCCTATTCCACTTGTCTTGAAGTCTCTGAAATGCATGAGCTGGAAGAAAAGTTGATTGAGTCGCACAGTCAGTTGATTATTGACCAACTTCAAGCCAAAGAAGAAATGGCAAAAAAAGAAACCGAATTGTTGCAACAACAATATAGTGAGCAAACCCAGTTTTTAGCGATGTTAAGTCATGAGTTACGTTCGCCATTAATGGGGATGAACAGTCTGATTTCCATCATCAAAGACCGTTATTTAAAACAAGAATCGATTTCCGATCAATTGAAGATTATGCGCCTGACGATTGATCAATTGAACTTTTTAATTAACGATATTCTGACTTACTCTCAAACAGAGTTTAATCGCATTCAATTGAATCCGACCATGTTTAGATTGGATGAAATGGCCGATTATGTCAGCCATTTAACCAAGTCGATTGCTTCTGAAAAAGGCATTTTTGTGTCATTTTCATTGAACAGTCAAAACAATTGCTTTTATGGTGATCTTGTTCGAATCTCGCAAGTGTTGGTGAATTTGATTGTGAATGCGATCAAGTTCACTGAATTTGGCGGGGTGTTTGTTGAAATCAAAGGATCCGACAAACAGCTTGAATTGCATATTTCCGATTCAGGAGAAGGCATTGATGAAGCCGAGTTGGGCAGTATTTTTAAGCCGTTTAAGCAGCTTGAATCGAAGGGGAGCATGCAATATATCGGTTCCGGACTGGGGTTGGCGATAGTCAAAACGTTAGTGGACTTAATGGGCGGCACGATCAATGTCGAATCAACTAAAGGGGTGGGAACGTCCTTTATTGTAAAGCTTCCAACGAAGCCCGGTACATGTGCTCAAGCAGAAAAATCACAACCGCAAGTTGAGCCGGTTCCAGAATTGGTTTTGTCGAACTCATGTAATTTTCATGTATTGATCGCCGATGATTCTGTTATTAACCGCAAAGTGCTTGAGACTTTTCTACATCAGTTGAATTGTACGGTTGATCAAGCAAAAGATGGAGTCCAGGCCTGGGAGAAATTTCAGCAAGATTCCTATGACTTTGTGTTTTTAGATATCCAAATGCCTGGTTTGGATGGTATTCAGGTCTGTCAGAAAATCAGGGCGTTACCGGATCATCAAAAGAAAAAGTTAAAAGGTGTTTTTGCTTTGACCGCAGCTCATACCGAAGCTGAAGTTGAGTTAGAAGGTATTAAGGTCGATAAATCAATTTTTGATGAATGGTTAGAAAAGCCCGCCTCACAGGATAAGATTATCCATTTGTTGAATTGTAAAGAGCATTTGACCCATGAAGAAAGTTCCGAGCAGTTCTCTGAGGAGGAGAGCAAGGCTGACCATTTTGCACAAACTATTCCGGAAGAATTAAAGCATCTGATTCCGCAGTTTATCGAAAATACGCTCAATGAAATTGCCCATTTGAGAAGTGAAGTTGAAGTTGGCAATGAAGAAGAGGTCAGAAAAATACTTCATCGCTTAAAAGGGAATATGATGTTGTTTAATTTAGAGAATATGGTACAGATTGTGAAAAAAATGGAACAGCTCGATGACTATCAAGATAAGGCGAATGTTTATTGTTTAATAGGACAAGTTGAAAAAATTTTAAATGGTTTGTATTAATTTTGACGTAAAAACGTCTATAATATTTCCAGTTAATACATAATTTTACGATTAATACAGAAAGGATTTCGCATGGCAAAGGCAAAACCTAAAGTACTCCTGGCAGAAGATCATGATTTGGTTCGTGCTGGATTTAAATCCATTTTAAATTCAGATGGGACCGTTAAGGTCATCGCTGAAGCACAAGATGGCGAAACCACACTTTCTTTGATTGAAGAAAAGCAGCCAGATATTTTAATTATCGATTTATCGATGCCTAAGTTAAGCGGTTTAGCAGTTATTACCCAGCTTAAAAAACAAAAAAATCCAATTAAGGTGATTGTTTTGACCGCAGCAGAAGCGCCTAATGTCTGGAAAGAAGTGTTGGATCTTGGCGTTGAAGGACTGGCACTTAAGTCAGTTTCTAAGGCAGAGCTGGTGTCAGGGATTAAGTCTGTGATTGCGGATCAGAGCTTCATACATTCTGAAATTCAACCAGGCCTGGATGCCTATCTGGCGGAGTTGGAAGGACAGAAGGTTCCGGAAGAAGATGCTGGAGATAAGCCGAGCCGACCTAAAAAACTTTCCGTTCGTGAAAAACAAGTCATCAAGCTGGTTGCGGAAGGGTATAAGACTAAAGATATTGCAGACATGTTGGAAATTAGTGATCGTACGGTCTCTAAGCATAGAGAAAATATTATGACTAAATTGGGCATGACAGCATCGGCTGAATTGGTGAATTATGCCAGCCATATTGGGTTGCTTAAAGTCGCGTTGGACGAAATTCGTTAAGAATCTATTTTTGAATGGTTAATAAAAAAGGGGCGATTCGCCCCTTTTTTATTTTATAAAGATGGTTATTTATATTGTTTGATATACCAACGTTCAAAAAATCGTTTTGCAAAGTGCATCAAGCGACATTGCGGTAGCATAATCGTTCCTTTTTCCGTGCGCTTAATCAGCACGCCGTGAGAAAGCGTATCGATGATGCAGACTAATTCATGTTTGAATGTTTCAAATTCTGTTTTTCCGTGTAGCTCTGCAACAAGATTACGGCTGGCGGCCACCGCTTGTAAATCTGCCATATGAGCTTGTTTGGCTTGCCATTCTGGTCCAGGATAACTCCCTGAATCTCCTGCAACATAGGTTTTCTTCATTCCTTCAACCTGGCAGAGTTCATTGGCTTTAATCAAACCGCCTTCCGATTTAGCGATGTCAGAATTTTGCGACCAAGCTGGCCCTGTCATGCCGGGCATGAAAAGAATCAAATCCGCATCAATCTCACCCCCCTCTGTCATTACCTTGTTGGCTTCAAACCCTTTCATCTTGTGGCCAAGATGAGTTTGGATGTCGCGCTTAGCCATCATTTTTAAAACAGCATCGGGCACTTTATCACCCAATCGCTTTCCAGGTTTTGGTGCGGGGTTAAAGAAGACCAGTTCAAACTGACTTCGACGACCTTGTTGTCTGAGCAAGGTGTCGATTCCGAACAGGAATTCAAACATGGGGCCACCTCGCATGGCTGAGGGCTCTTTCGGGTTGCCGCCAAAGCCAATGGCAATCGTACCGCCTGATAGGTTGTCCAGACGATCCTTGATGTCTTCAGCAGCTTTGATGCCTTCGCAAGGGGTGATGACGTGTTCAATCCCCGGTAGTTTTTTGATGAAACGTCCCCCTGAGGCAATAATTAACCCGTCATTATTGAACGTTCCTTTGTCGGTGTGAACCACTCGTCCTTCATCTGTAATGTCTGTGACAGAGGCTTCAATGTGCTCGACTGTTTGTCGGTTGAAGTAGTTGGTTAAATCGATTTTTAAATCGTCAGCTTTACGAAGCTTTGACGGAATCCAGATTAAACTTGGAAGATAAACCAGTTCTTTTGATGGCGAAATGACGGTGATTTTAGCAGTGGGCGCGAGTTTTCGAGTTTGTTTTATCGCAGTCAAAGCGGCAAATCCTGTGCCAAGAATGGTGATATTCATCTGTGTTTAATCCTTTTTAATCGAAAGAGTCATCATATAAGAAGACACTTTTTTTCTAAAATAGAAAAAAGTTAAGAGACCTTATAAAAAATAATTATGCGGAAGCTCTTAAGCTATTTTTAATATCAAATTTATTATACGGGTTTAACCTAGTGTTTTAGTAAGAATATCCGCTATACTCTTTTTACAGAAATTATGCAGGATGCAAGATGGCAAACTCAGTAGACCCTTTAACAGAGAAGCACAATAAAATCATGAAGCGCCGTAAAGCATTCATGGATCATAAAATTCAAAAAGCGACCGGATCAAAAGGCCTTTTGTTGGTGAATACCGGTGATGGTAAAGGCAAAAGCAGTTCGGCATTCGGTATGGTCGTTCGTGCGTTGGGGCATGATATGAAAGTCGCGGTTGTTCAGTTTATTAAAGGGGCAATGGAAACCGGAGAAGAGCGTTTTTTTAACCGATTTCCTGATGACATTATCTTTAAAGCGATGGGAGAAGGTTTTACTTGGGATACGCAGGACAGGGCGCGTGACATTGAAATTTGTGAAGTGGCCTGGAGCCAAGCCAAGTCTTTTTTACAAGATGATTCAATCGACTTGGTGGTATTGGATGAGCTGAATGTCGCATTAAGTTATCAATATTTGGCGTTTGACGTCATTCGAAAAGACATTGAAACACGTTGTGAAGGACAGCATGTGATTGTCACTGGAAGAGGTGCGCCCGAGGAGTTAATCGAGATGGCTGATACCGTTACCGAAATGACTTTGGTAAAACATGCTTTTGATAAAGGGATTCAAGCGCAAGCAGGTATTGAGTTATAGAACGTTGTTTTTTAAATGAAAGCGGTACAAGGGCATATGGTGTTGTCTTTAAAAGTTTTCCTTTGTTTTTTATGTGGTCTTAAAACGTGTAAAATACGATCTGTTTATTTTGAAAAAAGGGGTGTGAGATGAAGTGGATTTTGGTTCCCGTGGTGCTGTTCAACCTTTTGCTTTTGTCGGGCTGTGAAAAAGTGTCCAATACGGCAAAAAATATTCAATCGGATTGGGTAGGCTTAGATCGCAAAATAGAAATTTACAGCTGCTATTCCGGTAAACTGATGAAAACGTATCAGGGCAGTGTCAGACTCAACCCGGACGATAAAATTGCTTCATCCACCTCTTTTTTAGTGGATGGGAAGAAGTTGCACACCAATATGTGTTATATCGTTTCCGAAATAGGAATGAAAGAAGAACCTGCTAATTAACCTGTGCGACCGTGGATTTAATGGATTAAGGAAAGTATGAAGTCGATAACTAAAATAGTCATGACCGGTCTGGTCGTTTTTTTGGCAGGGTGTTCAGGCGTCCAAACGAAAGAAATGGGTCAGGATGTGTATTATCTAACCAATTTCTACAACGAGCCGCCAAGAACTTTTTCAAGTTGGTCTATGGAAAGCCAAGCAGATGAACTTTGCCCGTCTGGGTATGATGTACTCAGTAAGAATGCCGGTAAACTGGGTGAATTTGGTTATAACGATTTTGCTTGTGCGGCTGGACAATCTTGTGACTATGTAATGGAGTGGCGTATTCGTTGTTCAGATAAGCCAAAACAAGAAACGTCTATTTTTGGTAAGACGTAATTTGATTAAGATAAAGTGACTTGAGAATGCTTGTTTAATGGCTTTTTTGAAACATTATACCTGGTTGTTAGGGTTGACAGCATTTGCCGTTTGGCAAATGCCGAATATCCTGACGTGGCCACTTAGTACCCAAAAATTATTACCCTGGTTACCTTATGTTATTGCCGGTCTAGGGGTGTTTGTTGGTATCTTTTTGAACCGTTTACAGCCGATTCTGATTTTGTTGAGTTTGGTCTGTTTCAATATCGGTATGCAATATTTTATTCCGGCTGGATCAACAGGCTTGTCTGCGGTAACGTTGTTTCCAGTGTTGGCGATATTGCTGCCACTTAATTTACTGCTCTGGTTACTCTTTCCGGAGCGAGGCATCCACGATAAGTTTTATACGTTGTTTCAGTTGAGTTTGCTGGTCGGGCAAGTCTATTTGGTTTACTGGGTGATGGAAAACTTGCCCTTAACTTATTGGCAGTGGATTTCTCAGAACATTGGCATTGACGGGCTTAACTTATCGAAAGCAGCTTTGATTACGATGGTCTCCGTTTGGCTAATTTTAATGCTGCGAAATGCCTTGTTAAACCAACCTAAGGTACTTGATAGAACGGTGGTGTTTGTTCTGTTCTTGATGGGGTTCGGTTTAAATGCTTTTTACCAGTTCGGTTCCATTGCCTGGGTATCGTCGTTTGCAGCGACGATGCTGTTATTATCGTTGATTTTTGATGCTCATCACATTGCGTATACCGACCAATTAACGGGGTTAAATGGTCGTCGTGCTTTGTTGGAATCTTTCTTGGGACTGGGTCGAAAATACAGCATTGCCATGATGGATATTGATCACTTCAAGTCCTTTAATGATACCTATGGACATGATGTCGGTGATGCGGTGTTAAGAACGGTCGCTTATGAGCTATCTTTAATCTCAACCGGTCAGGTTTATCGTTATGGTGGCGAAGAGTTCACCATTGTGTTTAAAGGTAAACAAGCTCAGCAAGTGAAGCCTGCGTTGGAAGTTGTTCGGCAAGCAATTGAAAATCGTGTCCTAGAGGTTGAGAAACAAGGCCAGCCTGTGGAAACCAAAGTAACAGTCAGTTTTGGTTTGGCAGAGCGCAATGACCAATTTAAAAAGCCGGAAGAAGTCATGAAAGCCGCTGATGAAGCCTTATATAAAGCGAAAAAAGCCGGTCGAAACCGTATTGTTGTTGAAGGAGAATCTCCTAAAGCTGTCTCTAAAACAACCAGGCCTGGCCGAAAGTCTGTTAAAAAGAAAGAAGCTTAAACCGTCGATTAAATGAACCTGAAAAAGTGAGAAGGTAAGTCGTAATGAATCCCGAAAATGTCAAAACCGTTCAAGAAAACAGCCAAGTTGAAATTAGTTTTAAACTGAGTTTACTGGATGGTACTTTGGTTGAAAAAACGGAAGAAGATGAAGTGTTTGCTTTTCAGATCGGAGACGGCCAGTTTTTGAATAACTTGGATGAGCTCTTGATTGGTTTGGAAGTAGGGACAACAGGGAAATTTACCTTAATGCCGGAACAAGCTTTTGGTTTGCCGGATCCAGTGAACTTTCAAACAATGCCAAAATCAGATTTTCCAGAAGATATGCCGTTGGAAGAAGGGTATGTGATCGGTTTTAATACCCCTACAGGAGAGGAAGTTCCCGCAACGATTTATGATGTGAAAGAGAATGAGGTGGTGATTGACTTTAACCACCCTTTGTCAGGGCAGGTCGTCGTCTTTGAGGCAAAAATCGAATCTATTTTAAGTTAGTTATTTGAGTTGTTCGCCAGTGCTTTGTGTTCTTCTGAACAGAAGAAGTGAGTCTGTTCAGGGGTTGTTTGAACAAGCGCTTCCGTTTTTGGAATGTGAACGCCACAAATTTCACACGCAACCATTTCTTCGTGTTGGTTTTGATTGGCTTGGCGATTAGCCTCTTCCTCCTTTGAGGCGCGGATTTCATTGATCCGTTTCAGACTGAAACGGATCACAAAGAAGATAAAAAGTACGAATAATAAAAAAAATAAGGCTCTCATTAGGTTTTTCAGCTCTTGTTTAATGCATTTATTGTCTAAAAATCATAAAATAATTGCAATTTAAATCTCACAATGTCTCTCAATTCATAGTAATTGAGTAGTGTAACCTTTTAAAGGCATTCAATGAACTTACATGAATATCAAGCAAAATCACTGTTTCAGCAGTATGGTATCCCTGTTCCTAAAGGGGTAATGATAAATAACTTGGCAGATCTCGATGCTGCACTTGGTCAAATTGACTCAAAAGGCTGGGTTGTTAAAGCTCAAATCCATGCCGGGGCACGAGGTAAGGCAGGCGGTGTTAAACTTGTTGAAACAGCACAGGAAGCTGAACAAGTTGCTTCAACATTGTTAGGCAGTTCATTGGCGACTATTCAGACAGCAGGTAAGGCGCTGCCGATCAATGCTTTGTTGATTGAAGAAACGTTAGAGATCTATCAAGAGTTTTATTTCAGTTTGATGGTTGATCGCGTTACTAAAACGCATACCTTTGTGATCTCTGCAGCGGGTGGAATGGACATTGAATTGGTTGCAGAAGCATCACCTGAAAAGATTTTATCCATTCATGTGGATCCTGCTGTTGGCTTAATGCCTTATCAGTGTCGAGAAATTGCCTTTGCACTAGGGTTGACGGGCACAGCCTTTAAACAAATGGCATCAATCATGCAAGGTTTCTATCAGTTGGCACTAGATAAAGATGTTGCCTTGTTGGAGATTAACCCACTGGTCTTGACGGCGGATAATGAATTGGTGGCATTGGATGCGAAATTAAATATCGATTCGAATGCACTCTATCGTCAGGCAGGCCTGGTTGAAATGCGTGACATTTCTCAAGAAGATGTACGTGAAGCAAAAGCGGCAGATCACCAGTTAAACTATATCGCATTGGATGGCAATATTGGCTGTATGGTAAATGGCGCTGGTTTGGCTATGGCGACGATGGATTTAATTAAATTAAACGGTGGCGAGCCGGCCAACTTTTTAGACGTAGGTGGCGGGGCAACTCCTGAGCGTGTTGCGGAAGCTTTTAAATTAATTTTATCCTCCTCAGATGTGCAATCCATTTTAGTGAATATTTTTGGTGGAATTGTGCGCTGTGACTTAATTGCGGACGGCATTATTCAAGCCGTGCAAGAGGTTGGGTTGACGATTCCGGTGGTTGTTCGGTTAGAAGGGACGAATGTGACGTTAGGAAAAGAAAAATTAGCAAACAGTGGGTTAAGTATTATCACGGCTGATGGTCTTGCGGATGCAGCAGAAAAAGTCGTTGCCGTCGCTTTGGAGGCCAATCAATGAGTATTTTAATTAATCACAATACCAAAGTTATCTGTCAAGGATTTACAGGTAAACAAGGGACGTTTCATTCAGAACAAGCAATTGCCTATGGCACTAAAATGGTTGGTGGAGTGACACCTGGAAAAGGCGGAACCGAGCATTTAGGATTACCCGTTTTCAATACAGTGAAAGAAGCCGTCGCACAAACGGGAGCCGAAGCTTCGATGATTTACGTGCCGCCTGCGTTTGCGGCAGATTCCATTATTGAAGCGATCGATGCTGGAATTAAAGTGATTACTTGTATTACGGAAGGCATCCCCGTGAATGATATGTTGAAAGTGCGTGCCGTTTTAGAAAAATCGGATGCTTTTTTAATTGGTCCTAACTGTCCTGGACTGATTACACCAGGGGATGATAAAAACGGCTGTAAAATCGGTATTATGCCTGGGCATATCCATTTACCAGGTAAAGTTGGGATAGTGTCTCGATCTGGTACCCTGACTTATGAAGCGGTACATCAAACGACTCAAAACGGCTTAGGGCAATCGACTTGTGTTGGTATTGGGGGAGACCCGATTCAAGGTATGGATTTCATCGACTGCCTAAGATTATTCCAAGCGGATGAACAGACGCAGGGTATCATTTTAGTCGGTGAGATTGGTGGTCAAGCAGAAGAAGATGCCGCTGAATATATCAAACAGCATGTGACCAAACCCGTGGTGGCTTATATTGCTGGTGTCACGGCGCCTGCTGGAAAACGTATGGGCCATGCCGGTGCTATTGTAAGTGGTGGTAAAGGCACTGCTGAAGCAAAATTTGCCGCACTGGAGTCCGCTGATGTTACTGTGGTGCGTTCACCAGCCGATTTAGGCGCTGCGATGCTGGATTTAATCGGTTAAAGCGCGACAGATTTTAAAGCGTTCAATTTCAACGTAGGAACACAGAATGTCAGAACAACTCACCATTATTATGGCTCAGATCAATCCGATTGTCGGTGATGTGGAAGGGAATACGGCTCTCATTATTGAATCGGCAAAACAAGCTAAAATGGAGCACCAGGCTGATATTGTTGTTTTTCCTGAAATGACTTTGACCGGTTATCCACCGGAAGACTTGTTGTTTAGAGAAGCGCTTTATCAACAGGTCGAATCTGCATTGTCCATCATTTGCGAGCAGGTCACAGATACGGTGTTAGTCATCGGTTATCCGATGATGGATGAGCTGGGCGATCGTTTCAATATGGCGGCCTGGATTGAAGAAGGTCAAATTCAAGCCAGTTATATCAAACAAAATTTACCCAATTACAGTGTGTTCGATGAAAAGCGTTATTTTTCGTCAGGCCAACAGCCGTGCGTTGTGGAGTATAAAGGGGTTAAGTTTGGCTTGTTGATTTGTGAAGATATCTGGAAGCTGTCACCTGCTGATCAATCAGTCAAGGCGGGTGCAGATATTTTATTGAATCTCAACGCTTCTCCTTTCTCACAAGAAAAACATCAAGATCGAATTCGTGTCGTGAAGCGTCGAGTGGAAGAAGTCAAGCGACCTGTGATTTATGTAAACCAAGTCGGCGGACAAGATGAACTGATGTTTGATGGCGGTTCATTTGCAACCTGTGCGGAAGGGGAGGTTCAAGTACAAGGTTCTGAGTTTAAAACAGACTTGGTTCCGGTTAAGATTTTAAAGCAAGCCGATGCCGTGGTGGTTCTTCCGGGTGAAAAGGCAGACTTACTTCATGATGAAGCACGTGTATATGAAGCTTTGGTCATGGGCGTGAAAGATTATGTTCAGAAAAACGGCTTTAAAGGCGTGTTGTTAGGGTTGTCCGGTGGTATTGATTCAGCCTTAACCTTAGCTATTGCAGTTGATGCTTTAGGAGCGGAACAAGTTGAAGCGGTTATGATGCCGTTTAAGTATACAGCGGATATCAGTATCGAAGATGCGGAAAAAGAAGCTCAAGCATTGGGGGTGTATTACCATTCCGTTCCGATTGAACCAATTTATGATGCTTATGAGTCGGCTTTATCACGTCGCTTTGAAGGTTATGAAGAAGATGTCACTGAAGAGAATATGCAAGCACGTATTCGTGGTGTTTTGTTGATGTCGATTTCCAATAAAACAGGTAAATTGGTTCTTGCAACCAGTAATAAGTCTGAAGTGGCAGTTGGGTATTCCACTTTATATGGGGATATGGTTGGTGGATTTTCTCCGTTAAAAGATGTGCCGAAGACATTGGTCTATCGTTTGGCAGAGTACCGAAATACAATTTCAAGTGTTATTCCTGAAAGAGTCATTACACGAGCACCTTCAGCTGAATTACGCCCTGATCAAAAAGATCAAGATTCACTGCCTGATTATGACGTGTTAGATAACATTATTAAGGCGTTTGTCAAAGAGGATAAGAGTCCAACGCAAATAGTGGACGAGTTTGGGTATGACAAGCAGGAAGTGTTACGTATCACGAAAATGGTCAGTCGTAATGAATATAAACGACGTCAAGCGGCACCAGGGGTGAAAATCTCTCCAAGAGCGTTTGGTCGAGATCGTCGATATCCTATTACCAGCCGTTATGCCGAAGAGCAGTAATTCATAATGTTGTTAAAGCAATCTCTTTCGTGTTGCTTTAACACAGCATAAAAGCGTTACAGCGTTTTTATTCGTTATCAGGAGTCGCTTCTTTAGCCTGTTGATCTTGAATTTGCTGCGTATTCAAATCAATAACCGACTGGACATTGTCTGCATTTTTCGTCATACCAAGCTTCTGATACGCTTCTTTCATCAACCTTAAAGCTTTCATGTTGACCATTGAACGAGGGTAGGAGTTAATAATCTGTTTCGCACGGTTGGCTGCAGCTAGGTAAGCCTGGCGTTTGAAGTAATATTCTGCTACTTGATATTCATGGCGGGCCAATCGGTTACGAAGAACAATTAAACGTTCACGAGATTTCGCTGCATACTTGCTGTTAGGGAAACGATTCAATAAGTCGATGTATGCCTGATACGCTTTAGTGGTGGAAGCCATATCGCGCATTGCTGGATCCGTTAACCAGCTGTCTAACCAGCTTTTATTGATTGAGTCAGCAGCGAGTGCTCGAAGGTAGTACGCATAAGCCAGTTCAGCATGTTTAGGGTAGAGTCGAATAAACTCTTCCAGCTCACGTTGAGCAGATTCTGGCTCATCGTAGCGATAATAGGCATAAGCCAATTCCAAGTAAGATTGTTCCGCATACTTACCATACGGATAATAGGCTTTGAGTTTTTCATAATAACCAATAGCACTTTCCCACTGCTCGCTTTCAAAGGCGTCTTTTGCATGGGAATAGAAGTCTTTAACGGTCCATTCGGACTCATCTTTTTCAACGAGAGAGCACGCTTGCAGAGTGAGTAAAGAGAAAAATAAAAGTGAGATCAGCGAGTGCTTCATATTATTGGTAAAATAGTGTATTAAGTAAAAGCATAATCATACCATATGTCCTTTCAGGAAAGGAAACAATGGTGTGCGTTCTGTCGGATGAATAACCTTAGGAGAGATGTTTGAGTAGTCAAAGATTAGAAGCCAGAATTCCAACTGATAAAATGGGGCAACGCTTAGATGCTGTGTTGGCAGAGTTGTTTTCTGATTATTCCCGTAACCGTATTCAGGATTGGATTCGGGCGGGTCAAGTGACACTTGATGGCGTGGCGCATAAAAAACCGAACTTTAAAGTGTTTGGTGACGAGTCCGTGGTTTTACTGGCAGAAATTGAAGACGAAGTCTCTTATCAGGCGCAAGACATCCCAATTGATGTTGTTTATGAAGATGATGATATTTTGGTGATTAATAAATCGGCTGGTTTAGTGGTTCACCCTGGGGCGGGAAACCCAGATGGTACTTTATTGAATGCGTTGCTTTTTCATTATGAGGCGATTCGAGAAGTCCCACGTGCAGGGATTGTTCATAGGCTTGATAAAGACACCTCTGGGCTTATGGTGGTGGCCAAGAATGTTCCGGCTCAGACACACTTGGTTGAACAGCTTCAAGAACATGATGTTGAACGTGTTTATGACGCCATTGTTGTGGGGAAAATGATTTCTGGTGGAACGATTAGTAAACCGATTGGGCGTCACCCGACAGATCGTAAGCGAATGGCTGTATTAACGGTTGGTGGTAAATCCGCAACTTCACATTATCGGGTGTTAGAGCGTTTTCGTGAACATACACGTGTGAGGGTTAAGTTGGAAACCGGCCGCACACATCAAATCCGGGTTCATATGGCGTATTTAGGGTTTCCTTTGATTGGAGATCCCGTTTATGGAGGGCGCTTGCGTATTCCTCAGCAGATGATGTCCGAGTTTGCTGATTATTTAAGAGGGTTTAAACGTCAAGCACTTCATGCTGGACAACTCAGTTTGACACACCCTCGAACGGGTAAAACCATGAAGTGGAAAGTTTCTATGCCGGATGATATGTTAGAACTCATTGATATCCTTCGAGATGACATGGAAGACTTCCAAGCAATGAAGCACGAAGATTATATGGGGTATGATGAGTATGATTACGATGATGGCGTTGAAGTAGAATGGGTGACGGATGCCGATATTCCACAGGAATGATCTGACATTTATTCAACCAGATTGGCTAGCCCCGGAACATATTAAGGCGTGCGTCACGACACGTGTTGGCGGAAAGAGTCAGGCACCGTTTGATGCTTTGAATCTCGCCACACACGTAGGGGATGATAAGCAGGCTGTTATTCAAAATCGTGAACTGCTTCAACAAGCGTTACAACTTCCAAGTCAGCCGTTTTGGTTGACTCAAGAACATACTGATAAGGTTGTTCTCTGGGAAGGGCTGTCTTATGACTCTCCTCCGGTTGCTGATGCTTCATGGACGACTGAATCAGAAGGGGTTTCCTGCGTTTTAACGGCAGATTGCTTACCATTGTTGGTAACCAATGAAGAGGGTCATTTTGTTGCCGCCATTCATGCGGGATGGAGGGGGCTGGCAAAAGGGGTTGTTTCAAACACGATTCAGATGTTGCCGGGTCAACGTGAAAAGATGTTGGTTTGGATTGGCCCTGCCATCAGTCAGCCTTATTTCGAAGTGGGAAAAGAGGTGTTTGATGCCTTCGTGAATGAAAATACAGATGCGGAAAAGTTTTTCAAACCGCATAACCGAACTCCTCAAAAATGGTATGCAGATTTGCCAGGCCTGGCGGAATTTAAATTGAACCAGTTAGGTATTGAGCAAGTTTTTCAAAGTGGGTTGTGCAGTTATCGTGACCAAGAGTGGTTTTATTCTTATCGAAGAGATCAGCAAACAGGCCGGATGGCGTCGCTTATATGGTTTGATCAGCCTTAAGTAACGCCAAAGCTCTCTGATTATTTCCCTGTGTTCAAATAATATTCAAACTTATCAATATTTTCCGGCAACCCTTGTACGATTAAAACATCTTCAGCTCGAATTCGAGTACGCACATCCGGATCATCTCCTCTCACCGAACCACGTTTGACCGATTTAATGTTAATGCTAAGCTCTGAGAAAGGCAATTCCTCTAGTCGTTTACCAACGGCAAAGGCCGAGTCATTGATTCGAATCGGTTGAATAACCTGTCCTATCTGAGCATTGTCAAAAGGAGTATGGTCGGATTCACCCGGGTACATCCCGTTCAACAAGCTATAACGACCTTTTCGAGCAGCTCGCGTTTGTCGAAGAACTTGGCTCGGTGGCTGGCCAATCATCAGTAAAAGGTGTGAGGCCAGCATGATACTGGATTCGAACGTATCCGGTACCACTTCGGTTGCGCCTGCCGCCATGAATTCATTGATGTGGCTGTCATCCTGTGTTCTGACTAAAATCGGGAGCTCTGGTGCAACATCCTTTAATGTTTTCAGTGTTTTGATGGCGGCATGATAGTTATGGAATGTAATGATGGCAACTTTCGCCTTACTTAAATTGGTGGCTTTAATAATGCTGTGTTTGGCAGAGTCGCCAAAGTAAACAGGCTCGCCGCTTTGTTGCGCTTCATGCACACGCTTAATATCCATGTCTAACGCTACGAAAGGAACATGAGCCTGTTCCAAAAATTTAGCAGTGGTTTGGCCTACGCGCCCAAATCCAAGTAATACCACGTGTTCCGATAAGAATTTCGTGTCTTCTTTTATGACATTTTCCATTTCTGAAAAATTATTCTGGTAACTTTGTCGGCATAGTCGGTTCGCAATGCGTCCATTGAATTTTACCAGTAGTGGCGTAATCATCATGCTGATGACCGCAGATGTTAATAGGATTTGCCCCAGTTCGTCGGAAAGCAGTTCATAAGACAATGCCAGAGTGATTAACACCAGTCCAAACTCACCGACTTGCGCTAATGACACTGCTGTTCTAATGCTGACGCCTTCGGGTTTCTTAAAGGTCTTCAGAATGCCGAAAATCACTATGCCCTTGATGAGCATGATGCCTAACGTAATTGCGATGATGATAAAAAAGTCGCTTTGTAACACAGCGGGTGAAATCATCATGCCCACGGTAATAAAGAAAAGCCCTAACAAGATATCTTGGAAAGGGCGAATATCCGCTTCAATCTGGTGGCGATATTCGGTTTCTCCTAGCATCATTCCTGCTAAAAATGCTCCGAGCGTCATGGAAATATCCATTTCTTCGGTAAAGGCGGCGGCACTTAAAACCACGGTTAAAACCGTTAAGGTAAAAAGTTCTTGAGACTTTGATGAGGCCACTTCATGGAATAAAGGTCTCAACAGGTAACGGCCTGCAAACAGCATGACGACGACTACGATGCCACCTTTCAAGAAGGCGAGGCCAAGCTCGGAAGAAAGTGAATCGCCACTGGCCGTGCCCAATGCAGGGATTAAAATTAATAAAGGGATGGCCATAAGGTCTTGGAAGATTAAAACACCAACTGCAGCCCGACCATGACGAGTTTGTATTTCAGATTGCTCTGTGAGCTGTTTAATCACAATGGCGGTGGATGATAAAGCAAATGCACTGGCAACGACGATACTGGTTTCGATGTCAAGTCCAAACATCTGGCAACTGAAGTAAACAAAAGCCCCGGTTAATAAAACCTGTAGCCCTCCATAACCGAATACCATTTTGCGCATGGACATCATTTGTGTTAGGGAAAATTCCAAACCAATAGAGAATAGTAAGAAAACAATACCGAATTCTGCCAGAAAGCTGATGCTTTTTTCACTTTCAATCAACCCGAACCCGAAAGGACCGACGATGATCCCGACGAGAATGTAATTCAAAATAGGGGGAAGGTGAAAACGACGTGAAATGGAAACTAATCCAACCGTAATGACCAGTAAAAAAACGATATTCAGCAGAATGTGGTCAAACATAATGTTATTGCGTATCCTCTAATGTAAAGCGCATTGAAAAATCAATGGCTTGAATGTTTTTCGTAATGGCGCCTGTTGAAATGTAATCAACCCCTGTCTGGGCAAGTTTCGATAAATGCGGCAGTTCAACGTTTCCAGACGCTTCCAGTTTACATTTTTTATTGACCAACTGGACTGCTTCTTTGAGTTTCTCTAATGTGAAATTATCAAGCATGATAATGTCTGAACCGGCATCGACAGCCTGTTTTACCTCATCCAATGTTTCGGTTTCGACTTCAACGGTTTTGTTTGGGTGGAGCTTGCGCGCAAGTGAAACAGCTTTGGAAATATTACCTGCCGCCATAATATGATTTTCTTTAATAAGAATGGCATCATAAAGACCAATTCGGTGGTTGGTTCCGCCCCCGCAATGTACCGCATATTTTTGCGCCAATCTTAAACCGGGCATGGTTTTTCGTGTGTCGAGCAGTTGTGTGTGTGACCCTTGCAGTTGTTCAATATACTGTCGCGTTATGGTGGCGGTGGCTGAAAGGGTTTGCAGAAAGTTTAGAGCACTTCGTTCCGCAGTAAGAATACTGTTGGCCTGGCCTCTCAACTCACAAACCAGTGTGTTGACCGGGACCGATTGACCTTCTTCACAAAACCATTCTATCTCAATGTTCGGATTGACTTGTTGAACGACTTTGTCGAACCAAGGGCGTCCACAAATCACCGCCGCTTCTTTGGCGATCACTTGCGCCGTTGCTTGGCGAGTGTCTGGAATCAGGCCGGCGGTTAAGTCTCCTGAGCCGACATCTTCCGCTAGAGCGTTTTCAATGTTGTTTTGCAGATCTGTAAAATAGTCGATTTTTGTCATAAGGATAAAAGGTTCTTATAAAATGGTTATTTTTATGGATTATACTATTTGAACTATGAAAAGCCCATTAACACTTAACCCAGAAACCCATGTTTTTAACGAAGCACGGTATATTGAAAGCCCCAATTTCGACGAACGCCCAGATGAAGACGATCTAGATCTGGTTGTCATTCATGGCATCAGTCTACCTCCCGGGCAATTTGGTGGGCGAGGTGTAGAGCAGCTTTTTACCAATCAGTTAGATCCTGAAGAAGATCCTTATTATCAACAAATCCAATCATTGAAAGTGTCATCGCATCTATTTATTGACCGCTCTGGCAAGTTATTTCAGTTTGTGCCTTTGAATCGTCGCGCCTGGCATGCCGGTGTGTCGAGTTTTAAGGGGCGTTCTGCCTGTAATGATTTTTCCATTGGAATCGAATTGGAAGGTACGGATAAAACACCTTATACGGCAGCACAATACCAAACATTAAAAGAGGTGTTGACGGCGATTTTTAAACAGTACCCTTCGATTCCTGCCAGCCATATTCAAGGTCATTGTGATATTGCCCCTGGTCGAAAAACCGATCCTGGAGAATATTTTATGTGGCAAGTACTTGATGACTTTTTAAAAGATAGCGTTTAATCATTAAGGCCAAAAGGGAGGGGTTAAGCAATCCAGCCTTTTTTAGACTTGGATTTTTGAATTATTGATTTTTTGGGTGAAAATTTTAAGCAAGGTTCGCCAGACGACTCAAAAACCACTGCGCTGGGTAATTGTTTCGTTTTAAAGCCGAAAGCTTTGCAGCCACGAGGTTGATTGGCATCCCAGGTGATATAAAAGTGACGACATTTAAAACAGTCGATATGTTTTGGATCGGAATTAGTTTTGTTCATTATCGCGTATAAGTTTTTTTGAGTTTTAATTGCATTTAACCATGATATGATTCGCGTCAATTAAATAACTTGCGTTAGCGGCTGGTGTATCCCGGCTGTTTTTCGTATACTAAATTTCAAGTTGAATTAAAACTGTGTGAATAAAATGCATCTATTTAGATGATATTTATTCTACAAGAAAAAGATAACTTTTAAAAAGGGTTTAAGATGAGTCAAGTTGGTCTATTCTATGGAACAGATACGGGCAATACAGAACGTGTTGCAGATATGATTAAGGATAAAATTGGCAGTGATATCGTAGAAGTGCATGATATTGCGACAGCAAGTGCTGATGATTTTGCCAAATATGACAAGATTATCCTTGGTCAACCGACTTGGTACTATGGTGAGCTCCAAAGTAGTTGGGATGATTTCTGGGATGAGTTTAAAGAAGTTGATTTTACCGATAAAACGTTTGCTTGTTTCGGATTAGGGGACCAAGCCGATTATGCCGAGTATTTCTTGGATGCGATGGGAATGATGCATGATATCGCTTTGGAGAACGGTGGTATTCCCGCTGGGTACTGGTCAACAGATGGTTATGAGTTTGATGAGTCCAAAGCCGTTACAGAAGACGGTGAGTTTTTTGTTGGGCTGGCCATTGATGAAGACCAGCAACCTGAAATGACTGCCGAGAGGGTAGATCAATGGGTGGATCAAGTTAAAGAAGAAATGTCTCTTTAAGCACCACTGATAAAAGGGTCTTTGTGTTTACAAGGGCCCTGTTTCGAGTTCAAAAACCACCAGGCCTGGTGGTTTTTTATTTATCTTATTGTTTTTACATCGAAAAGCGCGTTTTTAGTTTGAATATTGCTTGAAAGTCGTTATAATACTGCGCTTTCAGTATATTTAAATTCTGAATTTCCTTGCTTCACTGTTTGTAGCGCCTAAAAAGTTACAGCGGGAAGCTTACTTTTAAATCCATAAGGAGATCAACGAATGCGTCATTATGAAGTCGTATTTTTAGTGCACCCTGATCAAAGCGAACAGGTTCCAGCAATGATTGAGCGTTACCGTGGACTGATCGAAGAGAATGGCGGAGCCATCCACCGTCTTGAAGATTGGGGTCGTCGTCAACTAGCTTATCTAATCAACAAAGTTCACAAAGCTCACTATATCTTAATGAACATCGAGTGTGATCAAAAGACTCTTAAAGAATTAGAGAACTTGTTCTACTACAACGATGCCGTTTTGCGTGACATGTTTATTAAACGCAACGAAGCAGTGACTGAGCCTTCAGTAATGGCTTCTCAAAAAGAAGATAAGCGTAGAGGAGATAAGTAATGGCTAGAGGTTTTGGAAGAAAAAAATTCTGTCGTTTCACTGTAGAAGGTGTTAAAGAGATTGATTATAAAGATCTTGATACTCTAAAAAGCTACATTACTGAAACAGGTAAAATCGTACCAAGCCGTATTACTGGTACGAGCGCTAAATATCAACGTCAGCTATCGACTGCGATTAAGCGTGCACGTTATTTAGCTTTATTACCATACACAGATCAACATAAGTAAGTTTGATTTAGGAAGTAATAAGTAAAGGATAAGAGATGTTAAGTGTTGCTAAATATGTCATGAAAGGGCCGATGCAGGCTTTTATTGCAACACTGATTTTATCTGTACTAACTGTTTGGATTGCACCATTTGGTGTGCTGGTTGGAGCCATTATCGCGTTGGTGACATTGCGAATTGGTGAAACGGATGGCTTAAAAATCCTAGCGGCAGCAATGATGACAACGGCAGGGGCGGCTCTCCTGATGTCTGGTTCGGTCTGGCCAGGAGTGGTTGCCATTGTCGAGTATATGTTGCCGGTTTGGCTGCTGAGTTTGGTGTTGAAGAACACCAATTCATTAGCCCTGAGTTTAAGTTTAGCTATGCTGATAGCCGGATTGGGTGTTATTGCATTTCATCTGTCTGTCGGTGATACAACAGTATGGTGGCAACAGGTATTTAATACCTATGTGTTACCGGTGTTTAATCAAACTGGAACCCCGTTCCCGGAAGAGATGTTTAGCAACTTGACCGAAGTGGCGACCTTGCTGATTGCAATGTTTGTCATCGTGTTATGGTTCGCCATTCTTTTATTGGGACGTTGGTGGCAGAGTGCTTTGTATGTTCCGGGGCAATTTCGTGAAGATTTTTACGAAATTCGTCTTCCGAAAAACGTCGCTCTGTTAGCCGTGTTTGTAGCGTTAGTTGGATTATTTACCCAAGCAGGGTTGATTCAAGATTTATCAGGTGTGTTGATGGCAGGCTTGATGTTTCAAGGATTGGCCGTCGCACATCATGCTGTGAATAAACGACAAATGAACTCATTTTGGTTAGGCGGACTCTATGTTTTATTATTTTTGTTTCCTCAAACGATATTGATTTTAGCGACCATTGGTTTGATAGACACGTGGGTGGATATTCGAAATCGATGGTCAGAGACCTAAAAAATTAGGTCAAGAATTTAACTTTAGAGGTTTTAGCCATGAATGTTATTTTGCTTGAAAAAGTACAAAACCTAGGTTCATTAGGTGAGCAAGTTGCGGTTAAGTCTGGCTTTGCGCGTAATTTCTTAATCCCACAAGGAAAAGCAAAACCAGCAACCAAAGAAAATATTGCTGAGTTTGAAGCGCGTCGTGCTGAGCTTGAAAAATTAGCAGCAGAAGCATTAGCGTCTGCGCAAGCTGTTTATGAAAAAATGAACGGCACAGTTGTAACGATTGAGTCTGTTGCAGGTGACGAAGGAAAGTTATTCGGTTCTATCGGAACAGCAGATATTGCAGATGCATTATCAAATGCTGGTTTTGATGTTGAGCGTAAGAATATTCGTATGCCAGAAGGTGCTTTACGTTATGTGGGTACGTTCGAATTTGATGTTGAGCTACACTCTGATGTGGTTGCATCAATCACAGTTGAAGTCAAAGCAACTGAAGAATAAGTATTTGCCTGATTAATCAGGCACAGCTTTAAGAAAGCGAGGCGAGTCCTCGCTTTTTTTATATTCAAATTTTAATAATACGCTGTTTTCGGTATAAGCTCGTTTTAAAGGGCTTTGTGATACCTTTCTTTTCATGATGTTGATTAAGTTGATTTTAAAATAACTTAAAAGCTCAAATTGGCGTGTTATTCTCCGTATAATATAGTTCTTTAAATAGAGTGTATTGATCTTCAAGAATCGATATTGATTTTCTATTTCATCAAAATATTTGTAAGTTGGTTTAAATTATATAAATGAGTCAGGAAGCACTTTTTAAAACCCCGCCCCATTCAATTGAATCGGAACAGTCCGTCATTGGCGGATTAATGTTGGATAATGAAAAGTTTTCCGATATTTCTGTCATCTTAAAGGCAGAAGATTTTTACACTCAACAGCACCAACTGATCTACACTGCGATTGTTCATCTGAGCGAGCGCAACAAACCCTTCGACCTTATTACGGTTATCGAGATGCTGGAGTCGACCGGGAAGCTCCCCGATGTTGGCGATAAGCAATACCTCATTGACTTGGTTTCGAATACCCCCGGGTCGGTAAACATCGAATTTTATGCGGAAACGGTTAGAGAAAAAGCGATCTTACGCTCACTGATTACCGTATCGAATGAGATTTCAGAAGCCAGTTATTTCCCGCAAGGTAAAGACATTCGTGAAGTCCTGGATCTAGCAGAGTCAAAGGTGATGGGCATTGCTGAACATGGTTCAGGTAAGCAGCGTGAATACCAGACCATGGAAGTCTTGTTGAATAAAGCGGTCAGCACAATTGATGAACGTTTTAATTCGGATGGTTCAATTACCGGGCTGGCAACCAAGTTAAATGACTTTGATGAAGTGACGTCCGGTCTTCAAAATGGGGACTTAATCATCGTGGCGGGTCGACCGTCAATGGGGAAAACCACCTTTTCGATGAATATGGCTGAAAATATTGCAATGCAGGGTTCTCCCGTCGCGGTATTCAGTATGGAGATGCCGGGAGAGCAGCTTGTATTACGTATGATCAGTTCGATTGGTCGAATTGATGCCGAGCGCATCCGAACAGGGAAATTACAGCAGGAAGACTGGCCAAGTTTAAATAAAGCCGTCAGCATGTTATCTCAAGCGCAAGTATTTATTGATGATACGCCTGCCTTGATGATTACCGACTTACGTGCCCGTGCACGAAGAATTGATAAAGATATTCGAGATGAACAACTGAAAAAAGCCATTGAAGCGGGTGTTGAAAATCCTGAATCTCAAGTGACAGGCTTAGGGTTAATCGTAATCGATTATCTTCAATTAATGCGTGGTTCAACCAATACAGACAATCGTGTCAATGAGATTTCTGAAATTTCTCGTGGTTTAAAAGCCATTGCCAAAGAGTTAAATGTGCCTGTGATTGCTTTGTCTCAGCTCAGTCGTAACCTTGAACAGCGCCCTGATAAGCGTCCTAAAATGGCGGATTTGCGTGAGTCTGGGGCAATTGAGCAGGACGCAGATTTAATCATCTTTATTTATCGTGATGAGGTTTATAATCCGGATACGGAAGACAAGGGCACCGCTGAAATTATCCTTGGAAAACACCGAAATGGTGCGCTTGCCAATATCCGACTGACCTTTATCGGTCAATATACCAAATTTGAGAATCATGCCGGGTTTGATGTCCCTGATGATCCATATTAAGCGCATTCCAGCAAGAGGGATTAGAATGCTGCCGATTTTGTTTCAATATATAACGCTTCGAGATTTACTATCGTGATGGCGTACCGACCGGTCAAAGCATTGATTCACTTGAATGCTTTACAGCAAAACCTTCGTCAAGTGAAGACCTTTGCGCCAGACTCTAAGGTGTTGGCCATTATCAAATCAAACGGATACGGTCACGGGATTGAGCGAGTGGCTGGACAATTGACTCAAGCTGACGGATATGGGGTTGCCTGTATCGATGAAGCAATCGTGTTGCGTCAAAAAGGTTTTTTACACCCCATTGTTTTACTGGAAGGCTTGTTTTCAGAAGCTGAGTTATCCATCGCGATTCAGCATCGTCTGGAGTTTGCTGTCCATTCTTTTTTGCAGTTGGAGTGGTTGAAAAACAGTGCCATTAAAACGCCTTTGAATATATGGTTGAAACTGGATACCGGAATGCATCGTTTAGGGTTTCAGGTACATGAAATTCAAAACGTCATTGCTGAACTAAAAGCCTTGCCGGCGCCTGTCAATATACACTTGATGTCCCACTTTGCTTCGGCCGATGAGTCGGAGGCCTTTACACAAAAACAGTTGTCCATTTTTAATCAAGTTGCCGGAAATTTAAAATGCCCGCGAAGCATTGCCAATTCCGCAGGGGTGCAGCGATACCCTGAAAGTCATCTCGATTGGGTTAGACCCGGCATTATGTTATATGGTGCTTGTGCCACCAGTGAAACCGTCCCCGGGTTGAAACCGGTCATGACTTTAATGTCTCAAATCATCAGTTTAAAATGGATCGAAGCTGGAGAAACGGTCGGATATGGCCAAACATGGCAAGCGTCACGTCGAAGTTTGATTGCGGTGGTGGCGATTGGATATGGAGACGGGTATCCTCGCCATGCGCCATCAGGCACCCCCGTTTTGATTCATGGTGAAAGAATGCCGCTGGTCGGACGCGTTTCAATGGATATGATTACAGTTGATGTAACCGATTTGGCTGAAAAAGTAACGATTGGTGACGAAGCGATTCTGTGGGGACAGGGATTGCCTGTCGATGTCATTGCGGATGCGTGTGGAACCATCGGTTATGAACTGCTGTGCGGTGTAACACAGCGTGTGCCTCGAGTTGAAGAGAGATAAAACGTGACAGATGACGCAAAAAAAATTGAATTACTCAAAACGCACCGAGCGTATGATGGTTTTTTTAAAATTGATCAACTGACTTTTCGCCATACCTTGTTTGAAGGCGGTTGGTCTCCAGTGATTGAAAGAGAACTCTTTGGTCGTGGTGAAGCGGTGATTGTCCTGTTGTATGACCTGAAAGCCGAAGTGGTTGTTTTGATTGAACAGTGCCGTGCCGGTGCGTTACAACATGCAACTTTAAAAAATCACCAGGCCTGGCTAATCGAGCCTGTTGCCGGTATGGTTGAAGCAGGTGAGTCTAATTTAGTTGCCTGTAAAAGAGAAGCGTTTGAAGAGGCCGGGGTTACCCACGCTGAGTTTGAGTATATCTGTCAGTTTTATCCCAGTCCGGGAGGCAGTGATGAAATTTTATATTTATACGCGGCTGAGGTGGATTCGGAATCATTACCGGATTATGCAGGCGAAGCCAGCGAAGTTGAAGATATCCGTTTGATTAAAATGCCTTTTTCACAAGCGAAATCTAAATTAATGAAAGCGGAATTTAATGTCGCCAGTACGATTATTGCCCTGCAATGGTTGTTGTTCCAAAAAATTGAAAAGAGTCGTTAATCATATGTTCTGCTTATTTAAAAATTCAAAAATCGCTTATCCATTCAACTGGATTGTATTATTGTTAAGTCTTGCTGGTGTTGCATATTGGTTGCATTTTGCATTTATTGAAAAAGAATTTTTGATGACCATGTTTGAAGGGCAAGCGCTGTTTGTTGATTTGTTATTGGGTCTCCCTGTGGTGTTGATCTTTGCAGTAGTGGTTTATGCCATGATTTTTTGGCTGCTGAAAGTCCTCATTATTTTGTTTTTACCTCAAATGATTATTCAGTTAGAGGCACGCCAGTCTGAATTAAGCGATGAGTTAGATCCGTCTTTGGGTGAAGCTTATTGGCAACAAGAAGACCGAGATGCAACGGATGCGGAAACATCTTCAAAATCGTCTCAAGAAGACGCGTCTGATTCGACTAAAAAATAAATGCCTGCAATACCTTTTTCGTCTTATCAAACCGAATTCAAACACCTGATTCGTTTAGCCTTCCCGATTTTATTGGCACAATTGGCTCTAACAGGCTTGGGTGTGGTCGATACGATCATGTCCGGTCAAGTTGGAACGGACGACTTGGCAGCCATCGGGTTGGGAACCAGTTTGTTGTTTCCGGTTTTTATGATCTCAACGGGTATCTTGTTAGCTTTAACGCCTTTAGTGGCGAAGCAAAAAGGGCGTCAAAACTGGCAAGGCATTACACATTATCTTCATCAGTCTTTATGGCTCTCAATTCCTCTAGGCCTTTTTTCTTTATTAACGCTGATGCATTTGCAGTGGGTGTTAGATCTATTAACCTTGTCTGCAACGGTTTATCAGCTAACAAACGACTATTTGATTTATATCGCATTCGGTCTGCCAGGCATTGTGCTCTATCAAGCATTTCGGTTCTTTTGGGAAGGGTTGGGTCTCACCATTCCAACCATGTTAATTAGTTTTTTCGCTTTATTGTTGAACATACCGCTCAACGCGGTATTTATTTATGGCTGGGGGCCAGTTGATGCTTACGGTGCAGCAGGGTGTGGTATTGCTTCCGCACTGGTGATGTGGGCCATGTTCCTAGTCAGTGTGGTTTATGTGCTGAGCTCCCCAAAAACCCGTTCTCTCGTCTGTTTAAAACTCTCTTCGTTTGAACGCCCGAGCTGGTCAAAAGGCATTTCCGATATCTTGTCGTTAGGCATCCCGAACACGTTGGCTTTATTGTTTGAAGTCAGTTTATTCAGTTTTATTGCCTTATTTATTGCGCAATTGGGGACTGTTGTCATTGCCGCTCACCAGGTGGCGATCAGCTATACCTCGTTGGCTTTTATGGTACCTCTCAGTGTGGCAATGGCGATTACAGTTCGAGTGGGAGAAGCTTATGGACAAGGGTCGTTAAAAGCGCTTAAAGTCAGTATGCGAACCGGAGTTGGGTCAGCAGCCTTGTTCAGTGGTGTAATCGCTTTATTTACCTATGTCATGATGCAAGATATTGCCGCTCTTTATACCACCGATACCAAAGTGATTCTTTTGGCGGGAACTTTATTGTTGTTTGCTGCTTTCTATCAAGTGTTTGATGCGGTGCAAGTTGCTTCAGCAGGCGCTTTAAGAGGACTGCACAGCACAAAAGTAACCATGGTTGTCACTTTTATCAGTTATTGGTTGATTGGTCTGGGAATGGGGTATGTATTTGCTTTTACCGATTGGATCATTCCAAAAAGCGGGGTCGCCGGCTTTTGGTTAGGTATTGTTTTAGGATTGATACTGGCCGCGGTTTTATTGCAGGTTAAGCTTCATGTATTGGTTAAACGATTGACAAGGGAAGGGGAGCTCGCCTAATGATAAAATGTCCATGCGGTTCAAAAAAAACGTATAGCGATTGTTGCGAACCTTATCATTTGGAACGGGATTATCCACAAAGTGCTGAGCAATTGATGCGCTCCCGTTACAGTGCCTATGTAATGAAGTTGCAAGATTATTTAATCAAGACGTGGGCGGAAGCAACTCGGCCGAAAGAAATTACCTTTGAAGAAAATATCGAATGGCTTAAACTCCGTATTGTCAAAGTGAAACAAGGGCATGCGGAAGATCAAAAAGGCATGGTATTTTTTAAAGCCTTCTATTCAACTGAGGGAGAAAAAGGCGTGATGTCTGAAAAAAGTCAGTTTATCCGAGATGACGCAGGGCACTGGGTTTATCTATCCGGTGACGTCTCTTAGTCGACACGCCACTTTTTAGGGAAGGGCTATGGCTCTTTTTGAGGGTCTTGATCTGATTTAAGAGTGGGAGAATCATTGTTTTGCGTGTCTTTATTTTTAAAGACTCGGTATAGCCACCACATTAATAACCCAACCACTGTGAGGCTAGCGAATAACAACCCTAATGTAATGATAATGGCTGAGCCAACGTCGTCTAACCCGATACTTTGCATGCCTATCCTTTCTATTTATAAATCAATCAAATTTAATAGGTAAAATTTCCCTTTGCAAAGGGCTTGTAACATTCTACAATACAGGAGCAATTTATATGATAAATAATCTCTTAAAACAAGTTGAAGAAGTGTTCATCGAATGGCCCAAACCATCTCAGAATTAGAAAAAGAACGCGCTGAATTGCTTAAAGCAATTGAGAGTCAAGCCCAACAAATGTCCTCATCCCGGCCTTTAGGAGAGAAGGATCAAAAAGAACATACTTTAAACGACTGGTTACATGCCGCTGAGGAAGTTATGCCAAGTACCCCCAAGAGACCCACACAACAAAGTTCCGCGCCACAATCCACTAAAAAAACAAAAGGGAATAAAGCTTCATTTTTTGGTGTTGTCATTATGCTGTCATTGCTCCTAACCATTTTAGGCGTTGTTTATATTGCTTACACCAGCATCCATAATGAGCTTCAAAAAGTATTAGCGGTAAAAGAAGACTCGATGAAAGAAGTCAAAATGCTGAAGGAAACGGTATCGGAACTTCAGAAATCAGTTGCTTCAGGTGGACAAGGAGAGTTATTCACTCAATTACAAAAACGTGTTGAAGCATTGGAAGCTGAAGTCACCACGCTTAAGGCTCAACAGTTGACCTTAGACAGCAAAGTAGTGCAGCAAGCGACTTCTAACACCACAGCAACCGCTTTACCGCAAAAACTACCTTCCAATGTCGTGACCACCGAAGTCTTAGAATCAAAATTGAAAGAATATACTCAAGGCATTGATCAAAAACTAGAAACCATTTTGAAATATTTAAACTTATCTGAAAACGATAAAACGGAACCTGCTGCCAAAGTATCGGTTTACAGCAAGCCTGAAGACGATGTAGAAGAACCAACTGTCTCAGAACCAACAGAGCCTAAGGTTAAGCCTTTAGATCAACCGGTTGTCCGTTTAGTGCAAAAAACCAAAAAACCAACCACGCCAGAACCTAAAGCACCGCTTGAGAATTACACCTCTGACGTAAAATGGTTAATGGAAGAACCAGCCTTTAATTACACGCTTCAACTTGCCAGCATGGCCGAACGCGATTCGATTGAAAAGATGATCGAACAAAAAGGGTTGCAAGGCGCCAAGATTATTCCATTGGAGCGTAAAGGGGAGCCTTATTATGTTCTGCTCACGGGAAGTTATGCGTCGCGTTCAGAAGCGGATAAAGCTGCGGGAACCTATAAAGCGAATTTTGGGATTTCGCCTTGGGTTCGAAAAATCAAAGACTTAAGTCGTAAATTAAAGTAACCAAATTGGTTCTAAAAAAATTCTGCTGTAAAAGGCCGAGTTTAGCGCTTAAAAAGTTTGACTTAGCTGCTTAGAGCTTCTATAATTCGCGCATTCTTTACGAATGCCAGTGTGATGAAATTGGTAGACATGACGGATTCAAAATCCGTTGGTGGCAACACCGTGGCGGTTCGAGTCCGCCCACTGGTACCAATCATATTTTTATAGTACGACCGTAGCTCAGTTGGTTAGAGCACCACCTTGACATGGTGGGGGTCGGTGGTTCGAATCCACTCGGTCGTACCAATTCCTCTTTTTAAATAAATAAGTTATTTCTTTAACTACTTTTCTTGTTTTTTTGACCTTAACCTATTGATCTTTAGGTATTTTATCCTAGCACTCATATCGAAATTGCCTATATATATGATATTTAGGTGGCCTAAATTACAGTTACCTCTTCTGAGATAAAAGATTGTCCTAAGTAATGATTTTAAGTGTTTTTTATAAAAACAATTGCGTGATCCATTTCAAGTTTTATACCTATTTTGGAGCCAACTGGGTGATTGTGGTGGGATTGACTCATACACAAAACAGATTCATTATTGGGTAGCTTTAAGGTAAAGAGAAAGTGTGATCCTCTAAAGGCTCGATTGGTAACTTCAAGTTTCCAGCTGCTTTCATCATCATGCAGAATATCGTCAGGCCTAACCAGTACGGAGACCTGTTCACCGGTTGTTACACCAAATGGTAGGGTGGTTTTGAGTAGGCCGAGTTCGGTGTGTACCGATTTACAGTCGCAGACTTGACCACTTATTAGGGTGCCTTGGCCAATAAAGTCGGCAATAAATGGGTGCTTGGGCTCGTGATAGAGGCGGTAAGGTGTGTCCCATTGAAGTAGCTTGCCAGCTTGCATGACCCCAACTGAATCAGCAATGGCAAAAGCTTCGTTTTGGTTGTGGGTAACCATTAATGCGGTAATGCCTTCGGCTTTTAGGATGCTTCTTACTTCTCGAGCAAGTGATTCGCGCAGTTCTACATCAAGCCCTGAAAATGGCTCGTCGAGCAATAGGGCAGCTGGTTTGGGGGCAAGAGCTCTTGCTAGGGCGATTCGTTGTTGTTGTCCTCCTGAGAGTTCGTGTGGATAGCGTTTTTCAGTATGACTTAATCCAACGAGGTCGAGTAGAGATTTGAGCCGATTTTTTTGTTCTTTATTGGTGAGGTGTTTGATCCCAAAGCGGATATTTTGCTCGATAGTCATGTGTGGAAATAGGGCGTAATCTTGAAAGACAACGCCAATATTTCTTTGCTCTGTGGCAAGGTTAACTCCCGCTCCAGAAAGAGTGCGTTCGCCAAGTTGAATAGTGCCTGACTGTATGTTTTTTAATCCTGCGATGCATCGTAAAAGCGTGGTTTTCCCGCAACCACTAGGGCCGAGCAGACAGCCAATCTCTCCATCGTTCAGTGTGAGTGATAGTTGTTCAAGAATGCGAGTGTGTTGATGCACGGTAGTAATGGCATCGATGTTAAGCTTTGGCATCAGGTTTTCCAATCAGTTTGCTCAAGATTATAACGGGAATAATTCCAGTCAATACAATTAATAAAGCGGGCAGACCTGCATCGGCTAGACGTTCGTCAGCAGCCATTTCGTAAGCTCTAACCGAGAGGGTATTAAAGTTAAACGGTCTTAATATCAGGGTGGTAGGTAGTTCTTTTAAGACTTCAACAAACACGAGTAAAAAGGCGATTACTAGACTGCTTTGAATGATTGGAAAGTGGATGCTTTTCATCACTTGCCAATGTGAAGCACCCAATGTGCGAGCCGATTCATCAATAGTCGGTTTAACTTGGTTTAGACCACTATCAATGGTTTGTAATGAGACGGATAAAAACCGAAAACTGTAGGCAAAAACCAGGGCAAACAGGGTTCCTGAAAGTACCAGGCCTGTAGAAATACCAAATTGACTTGTCATAAAATGATCCAGAGTATTGTCTATCCAGGCTAAGGGAATCATTACGGCAATGGCGATAACGGTCCCAGGAATGGCATAGCCTAAACTGGCGATTCTGACTGATATTTCAATGTGTTTATTTTGGTTCAAGCGTTTGGCATAAGCCAAGAATAGAGCAATCAATAAGGCTACGATGGCAGCGATAAAGGCTAGGTAAAAACTGTTCCATATCAGTTGGATAAAGCTAGAATCAAACTGTGTTTCTGCGGTAGTCATAGCCCAATAGAATAGTTGTGAAGAGGGCAGTAAAAACCCAAGTAGTAACGGCATAAAACACCATGCAAACGCGCCAAAGGCTTGCCAACCCGTTAGTTTTTGTTTGATGTGCACGCTTTTTATGCTGTCACTTGAGTAAAATTGAGCTTGTTTGCGTGACCAAATTTCAAGGGTGATAAGCACTAAAACAAATGTTAAAAGTACTAAGGCTAGTTGGGCTGTGGTGGTGGTATCTCCAAAGCCTGTCCAGGTACGGTATATGCCTGTTGTAAAAGTAGAGACTCCAAAGTGTTGTACGGCACCAAAGTCAGCAAGGGTTTCCATTAAAGCCAGCGTTAATCCTGCAATAATAGCAGGCCTGGCCATAGGTATAGCAATACTGAAAAATCGGCGAATTGGTCCTGCTCCCAGAGTTTTTGCGGCTTCTAAAGCGTGGTGACTATGGTTAGAAAACGCTGAACGACTCAGCAAGTAAATATAGGGATAGAGTACTAAAGAGAACATGAGCATTGCACCACCCAATGAACGAATCTCTGGAAACCAATTGTTGACTGTTGCTGTGGCAAAGATAGTACGTAAATAACTTTGTATTGGACCTTCAAACTCTAGTAACCCAGTATAAGTATAAGCAATGATATAAGCAGGTATGGCAATAGGCAGTAATAATGCCCATTGCAAAAAAGAATGACCAAAAAATCGATATTGGCTGATTAGCCATGCGGTAGTCACACCAAGCAATAGAGTGCCAAAAGAGACACCAAGCATTAGCCATAACGAATTGATAACATATTCGGCGAGCAGAGTTTCAACTAGGTGTGACCAGTTGTCGTTAGTGGGTATAAAGACATAGCTGACTAATACCCAAATAGGTAAGGTCAATAATAGGGTTACAGTACCAACAGCAATAAACCATTTATATTTTGCAAGTGACACGTTAAAGACCTTAACTATAATTTAACAACAATTCATTTTGTGTATGCGTTGAGTTTAACGCCAACCGGCACGATCCATAATTCGCACAGCCTGCGTATTGTGGATGCCTAGTTCATTTAAATTGAGGGCATCAGATTTAAAACTCCCCCAACTTTGTAGTAATTCACTAGGTTTAGCATCAGCAATCACAGGGTATTCATTATTGGTTTTAGCATACCATTCTTGAGCCTCTGGCGATAATAAAAACTCAATGAGTTTAAGGGCATTTTCTTTGTTTTTGGCGGCTTTAGTGATCGCTATACCACTTATGTTAACGTGTGTACCACGGCCTTGTTGGTTAGGCCAAAACACCGCTACTTGAGAAGCGGCTTGTTTTTGCTTTTCATCCTTGCTGTTAACCATTTGTCCTAAATAGTAAGTGTTAACAATGGCAATATCACACTGTCCAGCGGCAACAGCCATCACCTGATCACGATCCCCGCCTTTAGGGCGGCGAGCAAAGTTTTTTACAAATGCTGTGGCCCATTCTTCTGTCGCTTTTTCGCCTTTATGAACAATCATTGAGGCAACCAGTGATTGATTATAAATATTATTAGAAGAGCGTACACAGATGCGATTGTTCCATTTTGAATCTGTAAGAGCTTCATAGCTAGATAATTCATTAGGCGATACTCGTTCTTTTGCATAAACCATGACTCGTGCACGGGTGGTTAAGGCTAACCAATAGTGTTCAGGGTCTTGAAGGTTTTTAGAAACCTGATCTTGTAAACCTTGGTTAATGGCTGGTTGAATAACCCCCGCCGCTTTAGCACGATATAAACGCCCTGCGTCAGTCGTAATTAATACGTCTGCAGGAGAGTTAACGCCTTCGATTTCAAGGCGTTTTAATAGAGCGTCTGCTTTACCGGTTACTAGGTTAGTTTCAATACCTGTTGTTTTTGTAAAAGTGTCTAACAATGGTTTAATCAACTGCTCTTTACGAGCTGAATAAATGTTGACCTCATCTGCTTGAGCGATGTTTACGGGTATAACAAAACTTATAGATATGCAAAAAAGTAACGCGTTTTTTAACATCTTTAAATCTCCAGAATAAATGACTTAATTAAATAACATTGTTAATGATAATTTTTATCATTATCATGTTTATTTTATTAAAAATCAAGTGGATTATTCAAATGGATGTTATTGCTATTTAAGAGTTGTTTTAGGGGGTTAGTCGCGATTCATTTTGCATTTTTTGCGGGTTGCAAAGAACAGGTTGTTGTGTCAGAAAGATAGTCTAAATTTTTTATAAAGACTTCTTTCATATTCCGCTACAGAAGCCACCGGTATAACCGTTTTTGTTTTGACCATATCGAGAATCGTAACGATGGTCTGTATTCCATAGCAACTTAGCGGAAGAAGCGGATGTATAGACCCAAATATGGGGCATGAGTATAGGTGCCGGATTTTTCCGAGGCTTTAAACCCTTTTGGCGTGAAGCGGAATTCATAATTCCAGTGTTCACGGGGGTTCTGCTTGCACGGATGCTGCTAATCAAAGTAAGTAAATGATTAAAACCCACCAGGCCTGGTGGGTTTTGGCCATGGTGGAGATTTGTTTGTTCAAATATTCGATTTATCTGCTAAGTTTTGGTTGGGTTGCAACTGTTGTTCGTGTTGCTCAATATCCCAAGGCAATAATTCAGATGAATGGTGGAGTTTGTGTAAATAACGTTCAAAGTGATCCAGAATATCCGTAATCATATTATGGCGGCTGTAACCATAGACATCATAAGATTCTCTACCATCTCTTAAAAAAACTTCAGCACGGTAATAATGTTCTTCATTCCCTACTTCTGTCTCTCTTTCTGGGAAAGCGAAACCTGGAATCACGAATTCACATAAACGCACTTCATAAATAAATGCCATTTGTTCAGATTTAATGACTTCAATTCGAGTTCTGACCGGCGAGTCATCAAAGTAGACTTTAGACTCCCACCCGCGTCGTTTCAATTCGACTTTAACGGTTTTCATACTTTCATAAGCCACTTTTTTAATAAAGCTGGATACTTCTGCTTCGTCAGGGTACTGAACGAGTTTTGCCAGACGATCTTTCCAGTTTGCTCCTTGATGCGCCAATGTTTTACCACTGTTACGCATGGCACTTTTTAAACTCACTTCACGGTGGGTTTCAATCACCAGTGCTCGCCACATCCCAACGGTCGCAATCAACATAATAACGGCAAAAGGGAGGGCGCTGACGATCGAAGCGGTTTGAAGAGCTTTGAGACCGCCTGCTAATAAAAGCACTGCAGCAACGGTACCCAGTAATGCGGCCCAGAAGACTCTTTGCCAAACCGGCGAGTTAAGGCTTCCACCAGAAGCTAGTGAGTCGATGACTAGAGCGCCTGAGTCAGCCGACGTGACAAAGAACGTGATTATTAAAATCACTGCTAATGTTGAAAGGATCCCACTAAGAGGGAGGTGCTCAAAAAGTTTGAATAAGGCAACGGCATGGTCGTTTTGCACGGCTTGAATAAAGGTATGGTAGCCTTCTTGCATAATCATATGCAATGCCGTGTCGCCAAATACTGAGAACCAGAAAAAGGTAAATAACGTTGGCACAAACATCACGCCAAAGACAAACTGGCGAATGGTGCGACCTCGACTGATTTTAGCAATAAAGAGTCCTACAAAAGGCGCCCAGGCGATTGTCCAACCAAAGATAAAGAGGGTCCAGTGCCCAATCCAGTCGCTTGAAGAGTAGGCTTGTAAGTTAAAGGTTCGTTCAACGATATTGCTGAGATAACTTCCCGTATTTTGTAGGAAAGTTTCTAAAATGAAAACGGATGGCCCTGCGAGGAAAACAAACACCATTAAGGCGACAGCTAAAGTAATATTTAACAAAGACAATCTTTTGATCCCTTTGTCCATTCCAGCAATCACTGAAAAAATTGCCAGGCCTGTAATGATGGCCAGCGCTAAGATTTGTACCGTGGTTGAGATCGGAATGGATGGGATCAGGTAATGAACCCCTGCGTTGATTTGAGTAACGGATAACCCCAAGGTTGTCGCCAACCCAAACACGGTTCCCAAGATGGCAAAGGTATCGACTGTATGTCCAATCGGGCCATAGATACGGTCGCCAATTAATGGGAATAAAGTGGAGCGCATGGATAAGGGTAAATTATGACGGAAAGCAAAGTACGCCAAAGTCAGTCCGACTAGACCATAAATGGCCCAGATATGGAAGCCCCAGTGGAAAAAGGCGATTTGCATCGCTTGTTTGGCTGCAGAGACAGTTTCTCCTGTTCCTTCCGGTGGCGAGGCGTAATGTAAAACCGGTTCCGCGACCCCAAAAAACAATAGCGCAATTCCGTAGCCCGCTGAAAACAGCATGGCAAACCAGGCCGTAAAGGTATAGTCCGCTTCAATGTGGTCGGGTCCCAGTTTAATTTTCCCCCATGGCGAAATTGCGATGGAAAAGATAAAAATCAGAAAAATCGCCACCGCCAACATATAAAACCAGCCAAAGTTTTTTGTGATGCTGGATAAGACATCAGCAAAGAATTCGCCGGCAAGTTCCGGATTACTTAACGTTCCAATAATCATTAAGAATATGACGGCCACTGCAGGGATAAAAACGGGCAGTAATAAAGTCGATTTTAAAGCGTTTTTGGAAACGGACATATTGAAGCTCTTTTTACTAAATTGGCTTTACCCTACCAAATATTTTTTAAAATTACGAGTTGTTATATCGTTCTAAGTCGCCTTATAACGCGAAACGAACACTAAATGAATTGGTAATACTTTTTAATTTAACAAAGTAATAGTCATAAATTTATTTTAAAAATAGTTGTTAACTAATTGAAATAATTTATAAAAAAGCGTGTTTTCTTTGACTATTTTTTCAAAAGAAATTAAGGTTATGGATGAGTCATAATTATGAATTTCGAAAATTAAGGAGACGTATATGAAAGTAAGTCGTAGAGGGTTTTCGTTAGGAATTGATCGTATCGGCGATTTGGTTTTTCTATCCATGAAAGTGCAAGGTAAGTTGACTCATGATGATTATAGTCACATGACACCGATGATAGATTCGGCGTTAAAAGGTGTTAAAGACCCGAAAGTTAAAGCACTGGTCGATTTAACTGAAATGGAAGGCTGGGAATTACGTGCTGCATGGGATGATTTCAAAATGGGATTGAGCTATGGTGGGGAGTTTGAAAAAATAGCCATCATCGGCCATAAAAAATGGCAAGACTTCATTGCGAAAGTGGGTAGCTGGTTTATCTCGGGAAAAATTAAACGTTTTGAGTCTGAAGAAGAAGCTATTAGTTGGCTTTCAGAAGATACGGAAGAGTGAAATTTTTTTGTATAGGTCGAGTCTGAAAAACAGCCAGGCCTGGCTGTTTTTGAGTGATTGCTTTATTTGTGTTCTTTTTTAAATTCTTCCAGCTGACTGGCATCAAAAGAGGTCTGATCAATATCGTAACCTAGGTTAATCATTTGTTGCACTAATTGTTCTTTTTCGGCTTTTAAATCTATTAACGCATGGTTATTGTCTTCTAATTGATGCATTTGCGTTAAGCCGAGATGGTAGAAACGTAAGATTTTTAAAGCATTTTCATTGTTTTGTTTAGCTTCTGCTTTGACGGTGTCAATCAAGTTACTGATTTGCATTAGATTTCTTTTTAAGCGCCAGGCATACATCGCTTCATACATCCAGGGTTTGTCTTTAAAAAAGAACTTCACGATGAACCCTGTAATCACCAGACCCACGAAAGCTCCTAGTAAATTCAGTACGATAAGGTTTGAGCTGTAAGCACCAAGGTATTCAACAAATGTCGTTGCAGTAATCATGCCGATGACAAGAAACATAGCCATAATCTTTAAGGTCGCATTGCGGGTTTGTTTGCGGTAATACTTTGGATCGATTTCTTCAATTTGAAACATATGTAATGCCTGTTTATCTTGTGCGATGGTTATGACCATAAGCGAATGGGCGAAGTCCGTGAGTTCAACAGACCATTTTTCAACCCAAAATCTAATGACTCAATGGTTTTTTGCTTATTTAACGTGGAATCAAGGTATAATCTTGCCTTTTTAAAATCATTCTAAACTCAAACTCATGCGACGACAAGATTTTAACTTTGAACTACCCGAAGCCTTGATTGCCCAACAACCTGCCAAGGAAAGAACGCAAAGCCGACTGTTGGTAATGAATGGAGACGGTAGTGTGTCCGATTGTCATTTTCCAGACATTCTGTCTTATGTGAATGAAAATGATTGTTTGATCTTTAATAATACTAAAGTGATTCCAGCGCGCTTGTTTGGTCAAAAACTTACCGGTGGGAAAGTTGAATTGTTAATTGAACGTGTCTTGGATGAGCATCGTGTTTTGACGCATATTCGTTCAAGCAACGCGCCTAAATCAGGTGCTCAATTACGCATCGCAGATGCTTTTGAAGCCGAAGTTTTAGGCCGGGATGGCGCCTTGTTTGAGTTACGGTTGAGTAAGGATGATGCGCCTGAGCTGACGGCTTTGGAGTTGATAGAAGCATATGGCCACATGCCATTGCCTCCTTATATCGAACGCGAAGACCAGCTAGAAGATAAAGAACGTTATCAAACGGTCTATTCAGAAAAACCCGGCGCAGTTGCCGCCCCGACCGCGGGATTACATTTTGATAATGACTTGCTGGACAAAATTAAAGCAAAAGGTGCGGCGACGGGGTTTGTCACTTTGCATGTCGGTGCGGGCACATTCAAACCGGTTCAAGTGGATGATATTTCAGAGCATGTCATGCATTCCGAAGTGATTGAAGTGTTGCCTGAAACCGTCGAGTTGATAAAGCAAACCCGTCAAAAAGGGGGGCGAGTGATTGCTGTGGGCACCACTTCGATTCGCTGTTTGGAAAGTGCCGCCACCTTTTCTGAAACAGGTGAGCTTGCACCTTATCAAGGGGAAACTGACATTTTCATTACCCCCGGTTATGACTTTAAGGTGGTGGATGTTCTATTGACGAATTTCCATTTACCCGAATCCACCCTGATTATGTTGGTATCTGCGTTAGCAGGATATGAGCGTACCATGCAAGCCTATGCGCATGCGGTGGAACAAAAATACCGCTTCTTTAGTTACGGGGATGCCATGCTAGTGCATCCACCGACTTCCGAATCTTAATGGAAAAAAGTATGAAATTTGAGCTAGACAAACAAGACGGGCGTGCTAGAAGAGGGCGTTTGATTTTTGAAAGAGGCGTGGTTGAAACACCTGCCTTTATGCCGGTCGGCACTTATGGTTCCGTGAAAGGGATGATGCCGGAAGAAGTCGCGGACACCGGTGCGCAGATTATTCTGGGCAATACGTTTCATTTGGCAATCCGTCCGGGCACCGACATTATCGAACAACATGGTGATTTGCATGACTTCATGAACTGGAAAGGCCCGATCTTAACGGATTCAGGTGGGTTTCAAGTGTTCAGCTTAGGCAAGATGCGCAAAATCACCGAAGAAGGGGTGCATTTCCGCAACCCCGTCAATGGCTCTAAAATCTTCATGGGACCAGAGGAGTCTATGGACGTCCAGCGCAAGCTGGGGTCGGACATTGTGATGATTTTTGACGAATGCACGCCTTATCCGGCCACACATGAAGTGGCGGCCGATTCCATGCGATTGTCTTTGCGTTGGGCAGAAAGATCCAAACAAGCGCATGGTGATAACCCTTCCGCCTTGTTTGGTATCGTGCAGGGCGGTATGTATGAAGACCTTCGTCAGGAATCAATCAAGGGCCTAACCGATATTGGATTCGATGGGTATGCCATCGGTGGACTTTCTGTGGGTGAGCCTAAAGAAGAAATGATGGGCACGTTGGATTTTACCGAACCGCATATGCCGAAAGACAAACCTCGTTATATGATGGGGGTAGGAAAGCCAGAAGACATTGTTGAAGCGGTTCGCCGTGGCATTGATATGTTTGACTGTGTGATTCCGACGCGTAATGCACGAAATGGCTTTTTGTTTACGCACAACGGCGTCGTTAAGATTCGTAATGCAGTCAACAAAACCAGTTTGGAACCGTTGGATGCAAAATGTGACTGTTATACTTGCCAAAACTACACGCGCTCCTATCTTCACCATTTGGATAAGTGCGGCGAAATCCAAGGCGCGCGTTTGAACACCATTCATAACTTACATTATTATCAGTTATTAATGAAAGGGTTACGTGAGGCAATTGCCTCTGAAACCTTGGATACGTTTGTCAGCGAGTTTTACCAAGCCAGGGGCGAAGAAGTTCCTGCTTTATAAGTTCAAAATAAGATTCGAACTTTGTCTTATTTTGTTAATAGAATTTTAAAATTTTTTATGCAACAATAACGCAGTTAATTTCAAGGAGAACAAAATATGAGTTTTTTTATTTCTGATGCAATGGCCGAGGGTGGCGCAGCAGCACAAGGAAGTGGTTTTGAGGCATTGTTGCCGTTAATTTTATTGTTTGTGGTGTTTTACTTTTTACTGATTCGTCCTCAGCAAAAGAAAGTTAAAGAACATAAAAAACTTGTACAAGCACTTGGCAAAGGCGCTGAAGTAGTGACATATGGCGGCTTAGCTGGAAAAATTCGTGAATTGGATGAAAACTTTGTTGATCTGGAAGTGGCTGACAATGTTGTTGTGAAAATCGAACGTCAAAACGTCGCTCGCGAATTACCAAAAGGGACACTAAAAGGAACAGCGGAATAAGCTGGCTTTTTAAATAAGAAAGGGGCAGTCGCCCCTTTTGTTGTTTCTGGGAACGCCTTTAAGCATTACAGCTTTCTGCTGTAACGTGATTTATGAGCTTTATCATTTAGCTTTATTTGGAAAAATTAAACATGTTTGAGTCAAGACAAAAAGTCATTAGTAATCAATACCCGGCGTGGAAATATCTGCTGCTGTTAATTGTGTTGGTATTAGGTGTTGTTTATGCCGCACCGAATATTTTTGGAGATGATCCCGCTGTTCAGGTTTCACCGGCAAAATCGGTGCAGTTTGATGCCTCTACTGAAGACCTTGTGACGCAAACCCTTCAAAAAGCGAATCTAAAGCCTAAATCGATGGCGTACCAAGAGGGTCAATTCCTGATCCGATTCCATAATACAGACGAGCAAATGAAAGCCCGAAGTGCCTTGAAAGAAGTCATGGGACGCCAAGCCGTGGTTGCTTTAAACCTGGCGCCGGCAACGCCTGATATTCTAAGAGCGGTCGGTGGTCAGCCAATGTATTTAGGGCTGGATTTGCGCGGTGGTGTCCATTTCTTGATGGATGTCGATATGGAAGCCGCGGTGCAGAAAACCTATAACCGTTATGTCGACGAAGTGAAAGGTGCCTTCAGAGAAGCCCGAATCCGCTATTCAGGTGTCACTTATGAAACCGATCACTTGATGATCAAGTTTCGTGATGCGAAAAGTGTTCCGGCCGCTCAAGCGGAAATGGAAAAACAATTTCCAGGCGAGTTTAATTTATCTCCTGTGGATGGTCAGAATGCATTAGAACTTCGTTTACTGCCTAAAACCATTGAAGAAGCGAAAACCTATGCGTTGAAGCAAAATATCACCACCTTGCGTAATCGTATCAACGAACTCGGGGTGGCAGAGCCGGTGATTCAACAGCAAGGCGACCGCCGTATTGTGGTTCAGTTGCCTGGGGTTCAAGATACTGCGAAAGCCAAAGAAATTCTGGGTGCAACCGCAACACTGGAATTTAGACTGGTGGAAGAACGCGGGGATGCGTATCGCGCAGAAAAAACGGGCTATGCAGCGCATGGTTCACGTTTATATCATTTCCGTGATGGTCGTCCGATTCTGTTGAAACGCAGCATTATCGTCAGTGGGGACAATGTTATTAACGCTCAGTCAGGGATTGAACCGGAATCTGGGTCTGCTGAAGTCACCGTGACACTTGATGGTGCGGGCGGGCGTAAAATGTTGGCAACGACTAAGGAAAATATCGGTCATCGCATGGCGGTGGTTTATATTGAAAATCGCGTTGAAACCATCGAGAAAAATGGTGAAAAGATTAAAAAACGCATCACCACTAAAGATGTCATCAATGCCGCGGTGATTCGTGGACAGTTTGCCAATCGATTCCAGATTACCGGGTTAGACAGCCCACAAGAAGCGCAAGATTTAGCGTTATTACTGCGTGCCGGGGCACTGGCGGCACCGATGGAAATTGTGGAAGAAAGAACGGTTGGGCCAAGCCTCGGGCAAGACAACATCGACCAAGGGATGATGTCTGTGATTGTCGGTTTCCTATTGGTGTTGGTGATTATGGTCTGGCGTTACAAGACGTTCGGCATGATTGCCAATGTGGCGTTAACATTGAACCTGGTTCTGATTGTTGCGGTCTTGTCCTTGTTGCAAGCGACCTTGACCTTGCCGGGGATTGCCGGGATTGTTCTTACCGTTGGGATGGCGGTGGATGCGAATGTGCTTATTTTCGAGCGTATTCGTGAAGAACTACGCGTATCATCCGTTCAATCGGCGATTAATGCCGGTTATGAAAAAGCTTTCGTGACGATTGCCGACGCCAATATCACAACCTTGTTGGCAGCGCTGGTGTTGTTCAGTTTCGGAACAGGCCCGATCAAAGGCTTTGCCATTACGTTATCGATTGGGATTATTACTTCTATGTTTACAGCCATCTTGGGAACAAGAGCAATTGTGAATGCGCTCTACGGCAATAAGCCGGTAGAAAAGTTATCGGTTTAGTCGGGGAGAGACAGAATGAGTACAAGCATGGAAAATCAAAAAGAATATAACTTTATGGGGCATCGCAAGCTGGCGATGTCTGTATCATTGTTTTTTATTGTGGCATCCATTGTTGGGTTGTTTGTCAAAGGACTTAATTTTGGCATCGACTTTACCGGGGGCACCATTGTCGAGCTGTCTTATGACAAGCCTGCAGAAGTCGACACCATTCGTACCTCTTTGCAAGACTCAGGATTCGAACGTGCCGTCGTTCAAAATTTTGGGTCAGCGGAAGATGTGTTGATTCGTATTGCCCCAAGAGAAGGGGTTAATTCAGCTCAAATCAGTAACCAAGTGATGGAAGCCTTACGCGAAAATCATTCAGAAAATTTTGAATTGCGTCGTGTTGAGTTTGTTGGGCCTCAAGTAGGGGATGAATTAACGGAAGATGGCGCTTTAGCGGTTATTTATGCTCTTATCGGGGTGTTGATTTATGTCGCACTGCGTTTTGAGTTCCGTTTTTCCATTGGGTCTGTTGCTGCGTTGGTGCATGATGTTGTCATTACTTTGGGTGTGTTTGCCTGGACTCAGGCACAGTTCGATTTAACGGTATTAGCGGCGATACTCGCAGTCATCGGGTATTCCTTGAACGACACCATTGTTGTGTTTGACCGTGTACGGGAAAATTTCAGAACCGTTCGAGATGGTACGCCGGAAGAAGTCACGAATCTGGCGGTGAATCAAATGTTGGCGCGTACTTTGATGACCTCTTTAACGACATTATTGGTTTTGATAGCCTTGTTTGTGCTGGGTGGCGAGATTATCCATAACTTTGCATTGGCATTGATTGTCGGGGTTGTGGTCGGTACTTACTCTTCAACCTTTGTGGCCAGTTCAATTGCGTTAGCACTCGGTGTTTCAAAAGAAGACTTGATGCAGCCGGTTAAAGAAGGGGCCGATGCAACCGCTCAAGAAGAAGAGTTAAATCGAATCTTCTTGGAGCAAGAAGCGGCGCGCGAAGCCAAAGAAGCCGCCAAGAAAAATAAACACTGATTCGATTCTTTCGATTTCGTTAAATAAAAAAAGACCCCGCGGGGTCTTTTTTTTGTTCTGAGTAAATCGATTAATGATGGGTTGAGCTGGTATGTCCCGATTTCAAATGAGAGTCCATTAAGACCTCAATCTCATCTTTTGATAAATACTCATGCTCTGATTCCGACTTTTCCTTGTGGACTGCGGCCGGTAAATCGAAATCCAAATGCTTCAGTTGTTTTTTGTTCAGGGTGTTCATGAAATTCTGTAACGCTTGAATCACTTGGCCGTTCAAGTCACGATCCGTTTGTTCCAGAATGATTTCGTGCAATTGATTTACCCATTTCATTTGCGTGTCTCGCACTTTTTCGGCATGAGTACGCAACTCGTTGTTTCGAATCGCTTCCGGATACGCTTGTGTCAGGTTTTTAATATCTTCAATAATCATTTCTGCAATCTGGATGGTTTGTTCAGAAGTGGTTTCCAGACGGTCGTCAATGTATTGCAAACAGCTGTTCACTTTTTGGGGAGTATTCATTTTAGTTGCCATTATTTAATTCCTCATGTGATTAAAGTGTCAAATTAATGACGAAAATAAATATTATTGTTTTATGTATTGGATCTATTACAAAAACTGTGCCAAAAAGTATTTTGTTTAAATAGTTGAAAAATATAGTAAAATTTATTTTAAAAGTGTCAATAAACGGTGATATTTTTGACGCAAGCTGGGAAAAATCATTTTTTTTGAATCAGTTGCGGTACACTTTGCGTTTTTAAATGAGTGCGCAATTTGGATACGTTACCAATTACGTTGGTATATCAATCGACCGAGTTTGTTGTGATTGATAAACCAGCCGGAATCAATTTTCATTCCGAACCCGATTCTGATGGTCAAAAACAGCCAGGCCTGGTGGTTTTGGTGCAGCAGCAATTAGGAGTGAAAGAACTCTATCCCGTACATCGGTTAGATAAAATGACCTCCGGTTTGGTGGTTTTCGCATTAAACAAAGCTACAGCTCAGGTGTTTCAGCAGCAGTTTGAAAGCCGACAGATCGAGAAGTATTATTTAGCCATCTCCGCCCATAAGCCTAAAAAGAAACAAGGCTGGGTCAAAGGTGACATGATGCCGGCTCGACGTGGCAGTTGGAAATTGAGTAAAACATTAGAGAATCCGGCCATCACACAGTTTATCAGTCAGAATACGCGACCGGGAGAGCGCTGGTTTTTATTAAAACCGCAAACAGGCAAAACGCACCAGTTACGCGTGGCTTTAAAAAGTTTAGGCGCCCCCATTGCAGGGGATGCACGTTATGGGCTTTCAACGGAAGCCAAACAAGAAGACAGAGGCTATTTACATGCGTTTGCTTTACGCTTCAAACTTCATGAAGCGTCTTACGAATTTTGCGTGCCACCGCAGCAAGGTACTCGATTTCAAACAGCAGAAGCGCACACGCTTTTGCAGCAATGGCAAACTCCCTGGGCAGCGTTTCAAGGTCAATGAATAGAAAGGTAAAAGAATGACAAAAGAGAAACCTTTTTGGGAAACCAAAACTTTGGCAGAGATGACCACGGAAGAGTGGGAATCGGTCTGTGATGGTTGCGGATTGTGTTGTTTGACCAAACTGCAAGACGACGAAACAGATGAAATCGTTTATACCCGGGTGGTGTGCAAGTATTCTGACCTAAAAACAGGGGCGTGTTCTGATTATGAAAATCGTTCCAAAAATGTACCAACGTGCGTAAACCTGACTTTGGATAGGGTGGCTGAGTTTGATTGGCTGCCGGATACGTGCGCTTATCGTGTGTTATATCGTGGGGATCCGTTACCGGAATGGCATCCATTGGTTTCAGGTAAAAGAGAGTCTGTGACACAAGCGCATATCGGCTTGTTGGCGATTCCTGTGGTGGTCGATCAACCGGATCTGGATTATGAAGACTATCTGATGAAAAAGCCTTAACGTCCTACCTTAAAGTTTTATTTTTAAGTTTAAAGCTTCTCATGTTCTAAAGCGTTTAAATAATAGAATCAGAAATAAAAAAGGCCAGTTTTAACTGGCCTTTTTTGATTGAAACACTGTTTCGCTAACTTAGTGCTGATGACCGCCGTCACCATGTGCGTGTCCATGTTCTAATTCTTCTTCTGTCGCATCACGTACGCCCATCACTTCGATGTCGAAGTTCAGGTCTTTGCCCGCAAGCGGATGGTTTCCATCAACTGTTACGGTTTCATCATCAATTTTCGTGATTTCAACAGAGTGAACGCCTTGCTCTGATTGAGCTTCAAAACGCATTCCGACTTCTAGATTATCAACACCCTGGAACATGCTTTTTGGCACACCTTCTTGAATCAAGTGAGGCTGTGTTTCACCATAAGCATCAGCTGCAGCGATGTTTGCCGTGAACTTATCGCCAACTTGTTTACCTTCAAGCTCTTTTTCCAAACCAGGAATTAGATTGGAATGACCATGCAAATACGCTAAAGCTTGGCCGTTAGAAGCGTCAATCACGTTTCCTTCTGCGTCTGTCAAAGAGTAGTCGATCATGCCAACCTTATTTTGTTCAATTTTCATCTTAAAGTCCTGTTTTGCTAAATAAGAACCTGTATCATACAGATTCTTGTTGTTTTATTGGAGAAAATCGAAGTGTTGTGGTTAAAAACTTTTCATATCTTGTTTGTGATGTCTTGGATGGCAGGGATCTTTTATTTGCCACGTATTTTTGTACATTTTGTTGAAGGTCAAGCAGCAGGAGAACAAGTCACGCGTTTAGCGATTATGGCGAAAAAGCTGTACAAATTCATGACCATCATGATGATGCTGGCAATCGGAACGGGCATTTGGTTGTGGCTGGCATATTGGCCAGTGGCGGAAGGCATGGGATGGTTACATGCTAAAATCGTGCTGGTGGTATTGATGTTGGTTTACCACTTATGGACCAAACGCCGCATGAAAGAAATGCAGGAAGGTCATCTGGATCACAGTGGGCTTTATTATCGTTGGGCCAATGAAATCCCATTGATTTTAACGATCCTGATTCTGATTTTGGTCGAACTTAAACCGTTTTAAGCTGATTCAATAGAGTTCGGGTTGGTTGATGAAAGCGTGTCCTGACATTCAATTAGACTTTAAAATGGCGCCCAAAACCGAGGCGCCGGTTTATTTGCATGAAAAAGTCTCCGTGTTGGATATAAATCCAATCGGGCCTTATGTTCGCAATAAACAAAGTCACATCGTGTGTATCGAATCCCATCAAGCATTGATTTCAGAAGATGAAGGGCAAACCTGGCAAGCCTATGATTTGTTCTCATCCAAAGATTTTTTGATTCATGATACTCGTAGCCTGTGTGTTTCCGATTCAGGCGTGATTGTGGTCGGCTTTTTGAACATGGCGCAAGCCCATTTCAAATGGCACAAAAAAGCCAATAAACCGACTCAAAATACACGACTGGATTTATGGTCGGTTCGCAGCCTGGATGGGGGCAAAACGTGGGAAGCCCCTGTTCGTGTCCAAAAAGGGTACTGTGGTTCCACCACGACCATGATTTCGCTTTCCAGCGGTAAGCTGTTGATGGCCGCTCAAAATTTGGATTATGAGGCTGGGCGGCATTATAGCCTGACTTATCTTTCAGAGGACGAAGGGCAAACTTGGCAAGCCAGTAATAAAATCGATATTGGTGGGCAAGGGCATCATGGCGGGTGTTATGAAGGCACCCTGCTGGAATTAAAAGACGGTCGTGTCTGGTATTTGATTCGCACCAATCTGGATTGGTTTTGGAATGGCTATTCCGACAATGAAGGCCTAACCTGGGCGCATTTAGAACCGGGCATGACTGCCAGCAGTTCTCCAGGCATGTTATGCCGTTTACAAAGTGGGCGCTTGTTGTTGGCCTACAATCAATTGACCAAAGAGGGCGAAACCACTGCCCCTCGAGTTGCCGGATTGTTTTCAGATGTGCCAGCTTCCTGGCAGCGTGAAGAACTCAGTATCCGTTTATCCGACGATGACGGAAAAAGCTGGACCGATCCCGTGGTAATCGCTTCATGCAAAGGCGCCTGGTTGTCTTACTGTTCGCTTTTTGAAGTAAAAACGGGCGAAATCTGGCTTACCACCATGCAAAGCCAACTCAAACTCAAGCTAAAAGAAAGCGACTTTATTTAGCGCTCATTCCTTTAAGCGTCGTTCATTTTTTTCGGCGTTTACAGTCTCGTTTGATTCATTTTTATTCTTAATTGCTTTTCATAAATAGGATTTATGAGTTTTGTCTGATATAATTTTTAGTCACGACTAAAAATATAATTACTTAAGGATAATAAAATGAGATATTTTTATGGTATTTTCGGGGTTCTGGCAACCCAGTCCGTTTGGGCTGACGCATTAAGACCTTTAGCAACCGATCGACCTGATGCAACGGAAAGTTTTCAAACCGTTGATAAAGGGTACTTTCAAATCGAATCCAGCATCGCAGCTTACTCTATGGATAAAACCAAACAAAACCGGGTTGAAACCTGGTCGTTGGCAGAAACCAATCTCAAATACGGTGTCACCGATAACGTGGATGTTCAGCTTGTGTTTTCGCCTTATCTAGTGGAAAAAACATCTAAAATCAAGTCTTTATCAGGGCAGGGCGATATTCAATTACGCTCAAAAATCAATCTTTGGGGAAACGACCAAACTGGAGATGGCTTAGCCTTATTGCCCTATCTTAAAGTGCCGAACGGGCGTTTTAGTAATGATGAATATGAAGGCGGGCTAATTGTGACTTATGGCACGGATTACAAAGACTATAGCCTAGGGGCTCAAATTCAAATGGATCGTGCCTATGATGATGACACTCGAAAGCATGAATGGGCAGGCAGTCATACGTTCGTAATTGGGCGTGGTTTTGAAAACGGGCTGGGTGCTTATATTGAATATATAGGTGACTATACCGTCAAGCATGATTACATGCCTTACGCCAGCTTTGGCGGCACATGGCAAACGTCAAAAAATTTCCAATGGGATGTGGGCAGTCAACTCGCGCTGTCTGACCAGGGAAATGATCAATTAATTTTCGGCGGTTTTACAATCCGTTTTTAAACATTCGTGATGCTATCTTTACGCCATCTTTATGCCCTTAAATAAACAGCCAGGCCTGGCTGTTTTTGACCGTCAACTACCTTTCATTAAATAAGGTTTTATTGGTTCAATTACGTAGTTTTTTTATGTATGATGTTATCTCGTTTATCAGATAGAGGAGAAAACAGCATGGAATTGACGGTATATCTCTCTGGCGAAATCCACACCGATTGGCGACAACAGATAAAAGAAGGCTGTAAGGCGCATAATCTATCTATTGAATTTACATCCGCTGTTACCGACCATGCCGCCAGTGATGCCGCAGGCGATTTACTGGGTGCGGAAGAAAAAAATTTCTGGCGCGATCATAAATCCGCGAAAGTGAATGCTATCCGAACCAAAACGCTGATTGAGAGCTGTGATGTCGCCGTGGTGCGTTTTGGAGACAAATACAAACAATGGAACGCCGCGTTTGATGCGGGTTATTGCGCCGCATTGGGCACGCCTTATATTACCTTGCATGACGAAGACATCATTCATCCACTCAAAGAAGTTGATGCCGCCGCGCTAGCATGGGCCACAACCCCTGAGCAGGTCGTCGAAATGTTAAACTATGTGGTTAGCAAAGCATAAGACTTAACAAAAAGACCCATTCAGACCGTTTAAAAACGGCCAGGCCTGGCTGTTTTTAAAGCCTTATAAGTTTTCTAACGGACTCACAATGCCTTTTCCGCCTTGTTTAAGTACATGAGTGTAAATCATTGTGGTTTCGACATTCTTGTGACCCAATAACTCCTGAATGGTTCGAATGTCATACCCCGATTCCAATAAATGCGTTGCAAAGCTGTGCCTAAGAGTATGAGGCGTCACTTTTTTGTGAATATTTACACGGATCGCCGCTTGTTTAATGGCTCTTTGTAATGCCTGTTCGTGCATATGGTGGCGTCGTTTTTTACCGCTTCTTGGGTCCGTCACGATATTTCTACTTGGAAAAACATACTGCCAAGCAAAAGTCTTGTTTGCATTTGGGTACTTTCGATCCAAGGCATTTGGTAAATACACCTCACCATAACCATTGCTCAAGTCTATATCATGAATTCTTTTAGTTTCGGTTAATTGGGTTTGCAATGCTTCGATGGTGCTGGGTGGCAGCATTACAACACGGTCTTTATCCCCTTTGCCTGCACGCACTGTAATGGCATGATAGCCAAAATCAACGTCTTGCACTCTTAATCGAACCAACTCCATTAAGCGTAAACCGCAACCATACAAAAGCTTAATCTGTAGTTGATAAGACAATGGGATACATTCAAACAATTGACTGACTTCCGTTTTTGTTAAAACGACAGGTAAACGTTGTGGTTTTTTTGCACGAGTCACATTGTCAACCCATGGTGGTTCCATTTGCAGTACTTCTTTATACATAAACAGCAAAGCGGCTAACGCTTGGTTTTGTGTCGAGGAAGCGACGTTTCGCTCAACCGCCAAGTAAGTCAAAAACTGTTCCATTTCAAGCTTGCCCATTTCCGCTGGGTGACGCTTATTATGAAAGAAAATAAATTTTTTAATCCAACCCACATAAGCTTCTTCAGTACGTATAGAATAATGTTTGGTTCGGATGCGCTCGCGTACAAGGTCTAAAAAACGTGGTTTAGTCGTCATGATTTATGCCTTATAAAATAGCTTAAGTGGTTAATTAAACTAATAATAACATAGAGTTGTATAAAGTTAACCTACTAAATTTTTAGCATAAAATATCAATTTTATAATTTATTGACGTACGTAATATATATAAGTTAGGATGTCTAATTATAGTTAGTTCCGACGCTTGCGCGTCGGAACTAACGGGCTGCGGATTGCCATCCACTTGTGTCCCGCGCAAGCGCTGGACTAACAAGCGTATGAAGCGGACAGTCCTTATGAAAATAAATTTTCAACGGACATGCCGCTTATCCGCAGCCCGTTAGGGGTAAACCACGAATGGAGAATGTCTTTAATTTAGATAAAAGGAGATTCAAAGCTCTAGCGAATGCCTCCGGCCTTTCAAACTCGGAAACAATCTTCAGTTATAGACAAAATGGAAATTTAATAACTGGCGAGTATCAAGGTGGCGAAATAGAGTTTGGAAACATAATTGGAAAATACATACCTCCTCAAACCATCGAATTGTGCTTCCAGTGCAAAACTAAAGACCATGAGATTTTGTCAGGAAAATCAAAAGGCACAATCCAAAAGAATAGTAGTGGTAAGCTAAATATTTCATTTAACTGGCAATGGCTCAGTGGTGCCGAAGGCTCTGGTGAATCATATTATGAAGAAATATAGCGGTATAAACGTATCTAATACCCCTAACAAGCGGCTTAAATTCGCTCCCGTTGGTCGCCGGACTCCGCACTGCGTGCTCCGCCGTTTAGCCGGGCGTTATGCTTTAAAAGGAAATACATTCGAGAATGAAAGATCTTCACAAATTACCAGATGATTTACCGGTTCCAGTAGATGATGGAGCTTGCGATCATCTTCTAGACTCAATAGTTCCATCAGTAGCGCTTAAGGGCGTGTCCGATACAATCATTGATCTTAGCTCTATTGAGGGAATGGTGGTAATCTTTTTTTATCCTATGAATGGAAGACCAGATTCACCGCCTATGATTGGTTGGAATGATATTCCCGGAGCAAGAGGTTGTACGCCTCAATCTTGTTCATTTAGAGATAACTATTCGCAGCTTGAAAAACTGGGAGTTAAACTTTTTGGTGTTAGTTCTCAACCTTTAAAGGATCAAAAAGAGGCGAGTGCTCGCCTTAATCTACCGTTTGAGCTTCTAAATGATTCGCAGCTTGAACTAACAAGGGCAATGAATCTCCCGACTTTTGAATATGAATTGTCGACTTATATTAAGCGGATAACTATCATTTCTGAAGATGGCGTAATTAAGAAAACATTTTATCCGGTATTTCCGCCAGACAAGAATGTGAGTGATGTAATTGAGTGGTTTGAGCATAACAACGCACTTCAGCCGACGCCAAAAGGCGGCGCGGCTGAGCTTTGACGTTAGTTCCGACGCTTGCGCGTCGGAACTAACGGGCTGCGGATTGCCATCCACTTGTGTCCCGCGCAAGCGCTGGACTAACAAGCGTATGAAGCGGACAGTCCTTATGAAAATAAATTTTCAACGGACATGCCGCTTATCCGCAGCCCGTTATGTCTAAAAAAGAGGACGTATGGCGAAAATCAATAAGGAAAGGATGACGGCTGAAACAAATGAAGAGTTTGTTGTGTTTTTAATTGGGATGCGAATTAACAAGCCATGGAAAATTCATAAATGGCTACCAGTTGCCTTGGCGATGCCAAAAATGATCAATGAATTATACAAGAGTCCTGATATTGGATTTATAAGCCATGAGCAATGGTTTGGTAGAACCACAATGATGGTGCAATACTGGAAGTCATTCGAACATTTAGAGGCTTATGCAAAAAACAAAACTGGAAACCACCTGCCTGCATGGGCTGAGTTTAATAAAAATGTCGGTAGTAACGGAGATGTAGGTATATGGCATGAAACTTACTTATCTAAACCAGGAACATTTGAATCAGTTTATAACAATATGCCTACATTTGGTTTAGCAAAAGCTACAAACTGCGTGCCTGCTGTTGGTAGGTATAAAACAGCCAATGATAGAATCAACCACAAAACACATAACAATTAGCTGCAGCGGACAGTCCTTATGAAAATAAATTTTCAACGGACATGCCGCTTATCCGCAGCCCGTTATGTAACAAGGAGAACCAGTATGACACTTGTCCAATTTGACGAGAAGGCGATCATCGGTATTAGCGTCCGTACGAAGAATTCCGATGAAATGCAACCACAAACATCAAAAATTGGTAGCTTGTGGGAGAAGTTTTATCAAGAGGTTGCCCCAACCCTCAAAGAGGGTGCGACAGTCTTTGGTGTTTATTACAATTATGAGTCTGATGCTTCAGGAGAATTTTCTGTCATGGCTGGTTCAGACAAAGTGGAAGAATCAAAACACACAAATTTAGAAAATGTCGCAATTAAACCTGGAAAATATCTCGTCTTTAAAGAAACTGGTGAAATGCCTCAAGTAGTCATTAACACTTGGGCAAAAATCTGGGATTACTTTTCCGCTGATACCCAAGATTACCAAAGAGCGTACACAACGGATTTTGAGCTTTACAAAAGCCCAAATGAAATTGAAATTTATATTGCAGTCAAATAGTTACATAACAATCACATCCAACCGACCCAAAAACCGCTACGCGTTTTTCGGTCGGCTGATGTGAAGCGTTATGCATATTAAAAAAGGAAATTTAATGCCCGAAAATATTACAAAACAAGTCTATGAAGCCATCTCCTTCGAAGAAGGTGGCGAACCTAATTACAAGAATCTACTTAAAAACTTTATTTCTGAAGGTTTATTCATCAACAACAAGGGCGAAAAGCCCATGATCAAGCCTATAAATGATTATGTGTCTTTTATAAAAACCAATGTTGAAGCCGGAAACATTCTGTCAATTAAAGAAACAGAGCTAAACAGAAAGGTTACTATTTTTGGTAATGTGGGTAATATAATTTCCCAATATAAGCTGGAAGCACAATCAGGTGCAGGCAAGCAAACTCGCTATGGCGTGAATCTGTTTCAGATAATTAAGCATGACAAAGATTGGAAAATATCTTCCATGTGCTGGGACGACAACGAAGATAAATCGTTGCTCGATATTGTAATTGAACAATAATGCATAACAAGCGCATCAATCCGTTCGCTATCGCTCACTCGGACCGCCATAAAGCGGCGGCCGTTTATGCTAGTCGTTAGTTCCGACGCTTGCGCGTCGGAACTAACGGGCTGCGGATTGCCATCCACTTGTGTCCCGCGCAAGCGCTGGACTAACAAGCGTATGAAGCGGACAGTCCTTATGAAAATAAATTTTCAACGGACATGCCGCTTATCCGCAGCCCGTTACATGGTGAAGCCAAGCCTATGATAATTTTATAAGTGCTACAGAGCGTCTTCGTCTGGAAATTTATTCGTTCAAGCATGAAATTGAGGAATCACTCAATACTCGCGATCCATTGACGGGAGCTGAGAACCGTTTCAATATGCTTTCTCGACTGCGCGAATTACGCGAGTTGAGCAAACGCGGTGTTCAGGACTGTAGTATTGCGATCATGGATTTGGATCATTTTAAGAGAGTCAATGATACCTATGGTCACGCTGCTGGCGACCAGGTACTCGTGGCTTGGGTGAATTACATCAAGAAAAATCTGAGAAAGTACGACAGAGTGTACCGTTATGGAGGTGAGGAATTTCTACTCTCTTTTCCGGGGAATGATCAACAGAGCGTAAAGGAGCTAATCGAGCGCTTACGCGATGGAATTCCTGAAATTACCCTCGAAGGAGATGAAGCAAAATCTATTATGGTCACTGCCTCATTCGGGATCACGACACTTGATCCGAGCTTACATGTTGAGGAGTCGATTAATCGTGCGGATATTGCGTTGTATGCAGCCAAGAAGGCTGGGCGCAATTGTAGTTGTATCTGGGATTCTAGTATGGCATCTATGCACAATGTTGAAGACGGTGATTTGGACGAAATTTCCGGAGAAACAAGTAAAGCTCACTGACTAGAGAGCAACGGCAGAAATGCTGCTTTTTATGCTGAATATTATGCATTAAGCTGTAAATTGTGATTATTTTTTTAAATGTAATCGAATCCCGCTGAGCACCATCAAGACAAACAGTAAGCTCGCCAAATCAACCAGCCAAGGTCCAATCTTTCCAAAGAAGTACCCGTTGTGCAATTCTAAAATAATTTTTTCCAATGTCAGTGGGCTATCAAAGGTATCCATTAAATGTTTCTGAATGTCTTTTGGTGCGGCTTGGCTACTAATGGGCGGTAGTTCTATCCAGTTTGCTTTATTGTCTACCTGAGCGGGAATGAGCTGAGTAAAGTCGTCAGAAATCTGCCAGGCCTGGCTATTTTTTGTGGCGACAATGACTTGGTTGTCTTGTTTAAAGAAAGCCAAGTTTGATGGAATGGTTGCTTTTTGGTCGCGTAAAGCGGCTGGCAACGGGATTTGTTCTATCAAATCTCCAGAGCTGGTTAACAGCGTTAAATCATTGGAGAGCATGATAAAAACAAACTCGTCATTTTGGACGATTGAATGGATGTTGCCTCGAAAGGGCAGTGCGCTTTCATTCCAATAGATCGCTTGCAGGGTTTGAATGACCCAGTCCTTATTGAGTTGAAAGGTCTGTTGAATTTTTGGTGTGTCGATTTGATACCATTCTAGTAACCACGGTTGCTGAATCTTGACGTCATTCAGTTTCAAATCTTCAGTATGGTTTAATAAGACACCGCTCAAGCTTAGCCAAAAAAGCAGGAAGGCGACTGTGTAAGCAAGTAGACGATGAAATTTTCTGGCGACGTGTTTTTTAAATAAAGCGACCATGTTTAAGAACCGTTTTAGGGATTTGGGAGTGTTGTTTGTAAGTATAGCGCTAAACGTGCGATATTGGTGACCGCTCGCACAGAAAGTGTCGCACCACTGATGCCGTCGACCGATTGAGTCAGTTGTTGAGAGTCATTTAGCTGGCTGCCTTCGAACTGTTCGGTAAAACTGGGCAGTTCCACTTCCCAACCCCGGCTTTCGCGGAATTTAAGAATGCGTACGGATTGAATTTTTTGCTGTTCAATCACCACACCGATGGTAATCAGTTTTTCTTTACCGATTTCTTCCAGAACCCATAACGTTTTAGCGGAGCGAGAGCGATTAGCATTCGCGGCTTGCCAATAGGGTGCTCGAATTTTGTAATAGGGGTGGCTTAAGATGTCACTGGAGATTTGTTTTTTGTCTCCTGTGAGCCACAGGAACTTTCTCTGAGCGGTGTCAGAAAAGTTGGTTTGTATGAATTGGGTGACTTCCTCCGGCATAGAGGAAGCCTGGCTCTCTACGGAAAGTAGAGAGAGGGTAGTCAATAATAGATAAACACTGAGTTTTATCTTATTCATCATTAAAATTGATAGCCTACACCAAGGTTGAAGCCGTTGGTTTTCTTGTCGTTTTGGTTTTTCCAATCTTGGGTTTTCCACTGATAATCCGCTTTGAATACTACGTCTGGATGTGGCCAGTAGTTTACACCAACGTCAATTTGATTAAAATCGTCGTTAGACATTGATTTAGAATCCCAGCTTTTCCAGCTGTTATAACGTGTGAAAACACCCCACTTCTCTGTCAGCTTATAACTTGGTTCAATATAATACCCTGATTGCTGATCAGCATTGGCTGCTTCAGCGGCGTCACCCGAGATATCCCACTGTGCATAAAGCCCTTTAACCGTGAATTGGTCAATGGTATAGATTGCATGTGTTTCCAATAAGGTTGCAGGCGCTTTGCTTGCTAAAGTGCCTTGGCCTAAATCTGATTCATAACGTGCAGTGGCGGCCAGTTCCAGTCCAGGGACGCCTGTGTATTTGATGCGCCCGGTATAGGCTAAGTCATTGGCTTTGGCTTCACTGGTTTTTTGACGGCCATCACGAATGCTGTAACCATCGGCAGAATAAAGCCCTTCAGAGATCATTACGTCGTAACTGAAACCAGATTGTGAGCGTCCGTTAAGGGTTAAACCACCATTCCACCAAGTGGCCGGGATGATGTTTTTTTCAACTGGGTTACGCTCAACGCCATAAAAAGTTGGTGGTTCGTGGGTTTCATTCAAAATCCCGACGGGTACTAAAACCATACCAGCTTTGGTGCTCAGTTGCTTGTTTAAATCCAGTTCAACATAAGCCTGTTCAACTTCGACTTCACCATTTTGACTTTCACCGGCAATACCATGTTCGATTTCAACTTCAGAGAAAAAACGAATTTTGTCGTTAAATTCATGCCCAAGAAACATAACAAAACGGTGGAAGTCGATTTCCTTCTTCTCAGAATCAGCTTGCCCGGGTTGCGTTGTCTTTAGGTTGTTATAGTGCAGTTCGCCATACCCGCCAATGGTGGTATTCGATTTGTTTGAAGTTTTAGAGTCTTCGACTTGCTGTGCCAAGGCATTAATTTGTTGACGTAATTCTTCAATTTCTGGGTTGCTTGCCGCCATAGCAGTTTGTGAGGCAAGTAGGGCACTGACTAAAAATGAGATTTTTTTAAGTTTCATATAAAGACTCTCTTTATTTGTTAATGAAAATTATTATCGTTACGGATGTGTATTGTAGAGATAAAAAACACAATGTCAATCTAAGTGAGAATAATTATTAATACCAGTATTAATAAGGTTATCAAAAATAAAAGCGTCTTTTTGATAAAAGTCCGCAGAGAATCAAAAACAAAATTAGCGCAATCAGGTAAAATGTGCCCATTCAAATATTGTGTGATGCGTGCGTTTACTTTTGTTATCAAACGCATGGTCAAGACTAGGAGTATGTATGTCACAACAACAACCAACTGTCGGGATTGTTAGCTTAGGATGCCCTAAGGCAACGGTCGATTCCGAGCGGATTCTGACCCAATTGAAAGCGGAAGGGTATCACCTGACGAATTCTTATGAAGATGCGGATGCGGTGATTGTGAATACGTGCGGCTTCATTGATTCGGCTGTGCAAGAGTCATTGGACACCATTGGCGAAGCGCTGGATGAAAACGGTCGAGTGATTGTCACCGGTTGTTTGGGCGCGAAAGATGGTGTGATTGAGCAAGCACATCCGTCTGTTTTGGCGGTTTCCGGACCGGCAGCATATGAAGAAGTCTTGACGGCAGTACATGAAGCGGTTGCGCCACCTAAGCATGATCCGTTTGTGGATTTGGTGCCACCGCAAGGCATTAAGCTGACACCGAAACACTTTGCCTACTTAAAGATTTCTGAAGGGTGTAATCACCGTTGTACTTTCTGCATTATTCCTTCGATGCGTGGTGACTTGGTCAGTCGTCCCGTGTCGGATGTGGTGGCGGAAGCGAAGCGTTTAAAAGATGCCGGTGTTAAAGAGTTATTGGTTGTGTCGCAGGACACGGCAGCTTATGGGGTGGATGTTAAATATAAAACCGAATTTGCCGATGGTCGCCCAACCAAAACCTCGATGTTCGGTTTGGCAGAAGCCTTGAGCGAACTGGGGATTTGGGTGCGGTTGCATTATGTGTATCCTTACCCCAATGTGGAAGACGTGATTCCTTTTATGGCGGAAGGCAAGTTGTTGCCGTATTTGGATATGCCTTTACAGCATGCTGATCCTGATATTCTAAAAGCGATGAAACGCCCGGGAAATGTTGATAAAACCCTTGAACGCATTAAAAAATGGCGTGAACAGGTCCCGGACTTGACCATTCGTTCGACATTTATTGTCGGCTTCCCGGGCGAAACCGAAGCGCAGTTCCAGAATTTATTGGACTTTATTGAAGAAGCACAGTTGGATCGTGTTGGCTGTTTCCAATACTCTCCAGTCGAAGGCGCAGTGGCGAATGATTTGGCCGAGCCGGTGCCGGATGACATTAAGCAAGAGCGCTTTGATCGTTTTATGCAGCTGCAACAGCAAATCAGTGCGAATAAGATGCAAGCCAAAATCGGTAAAACGATTCAGGTGTTGGTGGACGAAGTGGATGAAGAGGGTGCCATTGCCCGCTCAAAAGCTGATGCACCGGAAATTGATGGCATGGTATTCATTCCAGAAGGGCATCATTTGAATCCGGGAGATTTTGTCGAGGTGGAAGTGTTCGCCGCGGATGAATACGACTTATGGGCCACGCCTGTCGGTGAATTTGTGCCGCAAGAAACGTCTTATGTTGAGCTGGGTTAAAATGGCCAGGCCTGGTCGTTTTTAATCCGGCTTAAGTTACTTTATCAGCGCTTATTGATACAGATTGAACATGTCTAAATGTCAGGGATTTTCTCCCATTGTGCCAGCGCAGCCTAAGCTATTAATCTTAGGCACCGCTCCGAGCGTCGTTTCTTTGGAAAAATCGTTTTATTATGCGCATCCGCGTAATGCGTTTTGGCCGATTCTAGCGGATTATTTTAATCAGCCTGTTGATTCGGTTGAGGCCAAAAAAGCCTTGTGTCTTGAAAATGATATTTTGCTTTGGGATGTCTTGTCTGCCTGTGAGCGCCAAGGGAGTTTGGATTCAGCGATTAAACAGCCGGAGCCGAATGATTTTGAAACGCTTTTTCAAACCTACTCTGATCTGAAGGTGGTGCTGTTTAATGGTAAAGCCGCGCAAAACCTGTTTGAAAAACAGGTGGTTAAAAAACAATCTTTGCCGGACGATTTGATGTTTTATTCGCTGCCATCCACCAGTCCAGCAAACGCTCGATTAACCTTTGAAAATAAAAGGGTTTTTTGGCATAAAACACTTCAGCAAACACTGACTAAATAAAGTAAAATACCCTGTTACCAACTCGGAAATTAATCTAAAGGAATTTGCCTTGAAAGCAGAAAACTTTACACCAGAACTACTCTCGCCAGCCGGCACCTATAAAAACATGGAATATGCGTTTGCGTATGGCGCGGATGCGGTTTATGCCGGACAGCCTCGTTACAGCTTGCGTGTGCGTAATAATGAATTTGATGAAGAAACCTTGGAAAAAGGCATCAAGCGTGCACATGAGCTGGGCAAAAAATTCTATGTGGTGAGTAATATCGCCGCGCATAATGCCAAAATCAAAACCTATATGCGTGACATTGCACCGATTATCGCGATGAAGCCGGATGCATTGATTATGTCTGATCCAGGGTTGATTGCGATGGTGAGAGCTGAGTATCCCGAGCAGGAAATTCACTTATCCGTTCAGTCCAATGCGGTGAACTGGGCGACGGTGAAATTCTGGCATGACCAGGGGATTGCCCGTGTGGTGCTGTCACGTGAGTTGTCGATTCAAGAAATTCGTGAAATTGGTGAAGCAGTTCCGGGAATGGAACTTGAAGTGTTTGTGCACGGGGCGCTTTGTATCGCTTATTCTGGTCGTTGTTTGTTGTCTGGTTACATCAACAAACGTGATGCCAACCAAGGTACTTGTACCAATGCATGCCGCTGGAATTACAACACCTATGAAGGTAAAGAAGATGACAGTGGTGACATCGTCGGGATTCCGGTGGACAAAGTCGCTAATATCACCGATTTGACGTCTGATGCCGCTGATTTTTCTGGGCCTGAACCGACGTTGGGCGAAGGGAAACCGACGGATGAAGTGATGTTGTTGGAAGAAGAAGGACGTCCGGGAGAATATATGCCGGCGTTTGAAGATGAGCATGGCACTTACATCATGAACTCGAAAGATTTACGAGCGGTGGAGTTGATTCCCGAGCTGGTTGAAATGGGTGTGGATTCTTTAAAAATCGAAGGACGTACCAAGTCGCATTATTATGTGGCGCGTACGGCACAAGCCTATCGTAAAGCGATTGATGATGCGGCCGCAGGCAGACCTTTTGATACGAGCTTGTTGGGTGAGTTGGAAAGCTTGGCCAGCCGTGGCTACACGGAAGGTTTCTTGCGTCGTCATGTGCATTCCGAATATCAAAATTATGAATATGGCGTGTCCAAATCCGATCGCCAGCGTTTTGTGGGTGAAGTGCTGGATGTGGTCGAGCGCGACGGACAGAGTCTGTTGGAAATTGATGTGAAAAACAAATTCTGTTTAGGCGATTCGATTGAAATCATGACGCCGGCTGGAAATGTGACGTTGAAGTTGGCTGAGATGCAGGATCATCACGATAAGCCGGTTGAGTGTGCTTTAGGCTCAGGTTGGCGTGTGCGCATTCCGAACCCATTTAAAGACTTGGATGTTGAAACCTTGAAGTTTGGTCTGGTGATGCGCAATGAAGCCTGGGGTGGCGACTTGAAACGTGACGCTGCCGCGCGCGAAAAGAAGCAAGCCAGTGAGCAGGCTGCCAAAGAAACAGCGAAGGTTTGATGTCGTATGGCCTTAAAGATTCTAGAAGGGTGCACCAATTGCGATATGTGCGAACCGGAGTGCCCGAACGAAGCCATTTCTTATGGTAAGAAAATCTATGAGATCAATCCGGATCTTTGTACGGAATGCGTTGGCTATTACGATACACCAACGTGTGTCAGTGTGTGCCCGGTAGATTGTATTATCACTGACCCCGAGCATGTGGAAGACAAGGAAACCCTGGTAAAGAAATTCGAACATTTAGTCTTAAATGATCAAATTTAATCGATCACGGCTGTTTTAAGGTTGCTGTAAGCGTTATAAGTGATTGGTTTATAATGATTTATTAATGTGTTCGCATTTTTTCGATAAAGCTTCTATGATTAAGTGACTTACTTGATATAAGTGATGTATATCATTGGAGCTTCCCATGATTCGATATGCTTTTTATTTTATTCTGATTACCTTTTCATTGAGTTTTATCAGTGTTTTAGCGGAATCCCATTCTTCTGATATTCACCCCCAAGTACAAAAAATCTTAAATCAGGCAGACGTTCCGGAAGGTGTGGTGTTTGATATCGAAACCTTGGACAGCGATGCTTTAAACTCGCTGGCGCCTTATGTTACTGAGCAAATCGAGTTGATTCGTAAACGCTATCCGGGTGTTGATATTGCAGTTGTGACCCATGGGGCGGAAGAATTCGCTTTGCAAAAACAAGCCCAGTCACAAAATGCGGATTTGCATGCAATGTTTAATCGGCTGGTGACAGATCAGTCTGTTTCTGTGCATGTTTGCGGGGCAGTAGGTGGTTTGAAAAACCTGACTCGAGAAGACTTCCCTGAGTTTATCAGCTATTCCGATTCAGGCATGGCGCAATTAAATGACTATAAAGCGTTAGGGTATCAGGTTGTTGTGATTAACCAACTCTCAGAAAAAGAGCGAAAAGCACTCTTTGACACACCAAAAGAATTCATTAAATAATCCATTGTAAGCATCCCTTTACCTTAAAGAGATGAGGGATTCAGCTCACTTTTATCCTCCTCTTTGGACAGGCGCTTAAGCGGATGCTTTCGCGCCTTTTTCTTATTTGGCTTGTCAGTTGTATAGCACTCCTCTGTTGACCTGTCGCCTAGAGTTTGTATGATGTGTATTCATTCTTTAGATTTAACAGGGAGCAGCCATGGCGAAAAAGATGGAATTAATCAGTTTTAAACTTTGTCCATTTGTTCAACGAGCAGTGATTGTTTTAAAGAAGAAAAAGATTGATTTTGATATCACTTATATCGACTTAGGTAATCCTCCTGACTGGTTTAAAGAGCTCTCGCCACTTGGTAAAGTGCCGGTGTTGAAAGTAGGGCAAGAAGTTTTGTTTGAATCTTCTGTGATTCAGGAGTATGTGGATGAAGTCACGCCTCCTTCGCTTCATCCTGACGATCCTTTATTGAAGGCCAAAAATAGAGCTTGGATGAGCTTTGGCGATGAGCTGAATATGGCGATGTTTAAAATGGCACAAGCCAAGTCGCAATCGGCATTCGAAGAAATTCGTGATGGTATGTTGAAGAAGTTGCATCAGTTAGAGTCGGTTCATAGTGGAAAAGCGTTTTTCAATGGAGCGGATTTTTGTTTGATTGATGCGGCTTATGCCCCTTTCTTTATGCGTTTAGACTTAATGTCATTGGCGTGTGGTTTTTCTTTCTTGGACGAATTACCTAAAATGAAGCGTTGGTCAGACAATCTTTTGGCAGAAGACTGTGTAAAATCGTCTGTTGTAACAGAATTGCCGCAAATGTACGTGGGTATGCTTAAAAATATTGACGGCAGTTATTTATCAACCTTGTGTCAGTAAGGGCATAGTTTAAAAAAGGTAGCGGTGGTGCACAGTTTCTTTCAGCGTCTAATGCTAGGCGTTATGGGGTGTTTTATTTTCAGTGGGCTTGCCTGGACAAAGCCGGTTCCTCAACCGGCTCAAGCAATAAAGTTGAAAATTCAACAACTTGACGCTTCCGATTATGACTGGATTGCACGCCGTATTTACCAGAATGAAGCCAATCAGAACCCTAAATATTTAACGTACTGGAGTCAGGCTGAACCCTTTCCTTCTTTTGGTATTGGCCATTTTATTTGGATTCCAGAAGGACTGGACGTGCCCTTTGTGGAAACGTTTCCACAGATGGTCGCGTTTGTTTCAAAGCATCAAACGGCCCCCTTATGGTTAAGACAGCTTTCTCCTTTTCGTCTTCCTTGGCAAAACCGGGCAGAATTCTACCAGGCCTGGTCAAAAACAAAGTTGACTCAGTTACGAGACTGGTTGCAAGAAACACAGTCGCTGCAAGCTCAATTTATCGCCCATCAACTCATTCAGAAGTTGGAGCAGCAAGTTCAAACACTGCATCCGATTGAGGCTGAATTTTTCTGGCATAAAATCACCCAGCTAATTCAAGATAAACGCGGTCTTTTTGCGATGATTGATTACTATAACTTCAAAGGGTTGGGCGCAAATGCTAAAGAGCAGTATCAAGGCAAAGGCTGGGGGTTAGTGGACGTGGTTTTGGCTATGGCGCCAGATGTGTCCGACTCTGTTTTAAAACAATTTGTCGCTTCGGCTAAGGACGTGTTGGCGCGCCGAGTCAGGTTGTCTCCGCCGGAGCGCCATGAAGCTCGCTGGCTAAAAGGGTGGTCTAAACGACTGGAAGGTTACTTAATCAACGGAAGCGATAGGACATAAAAGAATGAAACTGTTAAAAAGTTTTTTAGAGGTGGCTCGACCGCCGTTTTTATTGCTGACGTTGGTCATTATGGCCTTGGTGGCAGCAACCGCTTCTTATGAAGGTTTTGATTGGTCGTCCCCTTTATTTATGCTGGTTTTGCTTGGGGCCGTTTCCGCGCACATCAGCGTTAATATTTTAAATGAATATGAAGACTATGAATCCGGATTGGATGCCATGACTGAAAGAACGCCTTTCAGCGGTGGCAGCGGAGCACTGGTTAAAAACCCTCAAGCGGCCGAAGCGGTGGGGTCGTTGGGGTATTTGTTTTTAGGTATTGTGGTCAGTTTAGGCGTCTTTTTCGTTTATTTGCGTGGCTGGGAACTGCTGCCGATTGGGATAGCGGGTATTTTACTCATTCTTTTTTATACCTCTAAAATTACGCGTAGGCCTTGGTTGTGTTTAATCAGTCCTGGTATTGCATTCGGCCCTTTGATGATGACGGGGTCTTATTTTGTGCTAACCGGGGAGTACAGCTGGGTGATTTTCGGGCTTTCAACCATCGTGTTCTTTTTGGTAAATAACTTATTGCTTTTAAATCAATTTCCCGATGAAGAGGCAGACCGAAAAGTGGGGCGTTTTAATATTTTGATGCACCTTGGTTCTGAGAGCAGCAGTGTTATTTTTAACAGTTTTTTAGGGTTAAGTTATTTGGTGCTCGCTTATATGATCATTGATGGCTGGCTTCCATACTGGGCAGGCCTGGGCTTTTTTACACTGATTCTCGCTTGGCCGCTTCGAGTTACAGTAAAATATCATCATCATTCGTTAACGAAATTGCTGCCGGCACTGGGGTTGAATGTTTCTGTGGTGTTGCTCATGCCTAGCCTGATTGCGGTTGGATTGGTATTGGCTTTACCTTGAGTGGAGGTAGTGGGAGAGAATTATGTATAAAACCTTAATGGATACGGTTGGCAATACGCCTTTGGTCAAAATACAACGTATGGTGAATCCGGATACCAACAGTGTGGTGCTGGCCAAATTAGAAGGGAATAATCCGGCGGGTTCAGTGAAAGATCGTCCAGCGCTGAATATGATTGTGCAGGCTGAAAAACGTGGCGAGATTGTACCAGGAGACACTTTGATTGAAGCGACCAGTGGGAATACCGGTATTGCTTTGGCAATGGTCTCTGCGATGCTGGGGTATCGCTTAAAACTGATTATGCCCGATAATATGTCGATGGAACGACGTGCCTCCATGGCGGCCTATGGAGCAGAGCTCATTCTGGTGACACAAGAGTCGGGCATGGAAGGCGCGCGTGACTTGGCGCAACGGTTACAAGCGGAAGGAAAAGGTAAGGTGCTGGATCAATTTGCCAACCCTGATAATCCTTTGGCACATTATCAATCGACGGGCCCAGAGATCTGGCAAGACACGGAAGGGCAGGTAACGCATTTTGTCAGTGCGATGGGCACAACAGGAACAATCATGGGAACGTCGATGTTTTTAAAAGAACAAAGCAGTGCGGTTCAGATTGTAGGCGTGCAACCGACAGAAGGCGCTTCTATTCCGGGAATTCGTCGTTGGCCGAAAGAATACCTGCCTGATATTTATGATGACCGTCGAGTTGATCGGGTGATTGACTTGTCGCAGGATGTGGCGGAAGACACCATGCGTTCAATGGCGACGCAGGAAGGGATTTTTGCGGGCGTGTCTTCCGGTGGTGCGATGGCTGCTGCTTTACAGTTGGCGCAAGAAGTTGAAAACGCCACGATTGTTACGATTGTGTGTGATCGTGGTGACCGGTATTTATCCACGAATGTTTTTCCGACAGGCAACGTGACGCACGGTTAAGCGGTTAAAGTTATTTTAATTTAGAGCATCAGACAATAAGAAAATTATGGCAAGAGAAATTGAACGGAAATTTTTAGTGACAGGCGAGGAATGGAAAAAACTCGCAGATAAACAGATTCATTTTGCACAGGGGTATCTCAATGATATTCAGCAACCCGGCAGTAAAAGCTCGGTTCGTATTCGAATAGAAGGAGAGCAAGCCAATATTAATATCAAAAGTTTAGAGATTGGTTTGAGTCGGGATGAATATGAATATCCGGTTGATTTGGACGATGCAAAAAAGATGTTGAAAACACTTTGTGTCGGGCCGGTAATTGAAAAAATTCGTTATTATGTTACATTTGAGTCACATATTTGGGAAATTGATGTCTTTTTAGGCGATAATGAAGGTCTGATCGTAGCCGAGGTTGAATTGGCTTCGGAGGATGAAGCCCTTCAGCTACCTGATTGGGCAGCTAAAGAAGTGACTGAAATTCCACGCTACTATAATATTAGTTTAAGCCAGCGACCATATTGCAATTGGAGTGATGATGAAAAAGATAACTAACCCTCGTGTTCAAAAGGCTCAGAAGAAAAGCCTGATGCTACCTAATTTAACAGCCGCTATGATGCTGGTGTCGTCGACAGCTTGGTCTGCTCCTGGGTTAATTGATATTTATCAAATGGCGGTGTTGCATGATGCGAAGTTAGCTCAAGCTCGAGCGACGTATCAAGCGAACCAGGAAGCTTTAAATATTGCCCGTTCTCCTTTGTTACCTCAGATTGCCGCCAATGCCAATTACGTTAAAAATGACAGTAATGTCGATACGGCGGATGTCACCACACGTGAGTTGGGTGTGAGTATGACGCAGTCGTTGTATCAGCATGACAATTGGGCACGCTATTCGCAAGCAAAGTATCAGATGCAAAAATCAGAGTATCAAATTAAATTTGCGGAACAGGATTTGATTGTGCGTGTTTCAGACGCTTATTTTAAGGTGTTGTTGGCACAAGAAGATGTGAAACTTGCGCAAGCAAAAGAAGAGGCGGATAAAACCCAATGGGATAGAGCAAAAGCCTCAGCGGAAGTAGGGCTTGCAAGTAAGACTGATGTGTTACAGGCCAAATCCAGCTATGACTTGTCCAAATCACAGCGTATCACTTCTGAGAATAACTTGGATGTTGCCTATGAAGAGCTGATGAAGCTCACCGGAAAACCAGTCAGTGAATTGAAAGTGATTCAGCTGAATGTTGATTTACCTGCGCAAAACCTGAATATGAGCAAATGGGAAAGCATGGCGGAAGAGCAAAACCTAGACGTTCTTCAGGTAGAGGAAAGCGCGAATGTGGCTTCAAAAGAGGTTGAAGTGCAAAAATCCGGACACTGGTTTAATGTAGATTTGAAAGCACAATATACCGATCAATCTTATTCTGATTACAATGCGTTTTATCCTGGACAGTATGCTGACCGAAATAATTTGATGGTGGGCGTTTATGCGACCTTGCCTTTGTATTCCGGTGGGGGAGTCAGTGCCAAAGTGTCTGAAGCGAGAGCTAATTATAAGGCAGCCACGCTAGGCTTGCGTGATGCAAAAGAATCTGCTCGCCTGAACGCCCGTATTCAGGTACGTAATGTGGAGCGTGGCATGGAATTGGTGATGGCGAACCGAGCAGCCGTGTTATCAAATGATGCGTTCTTAGAAGCGGCAGAAGAAGGATATAAAGTTGGACTGAAAAACTTGTTGGAGGTTTTGACGGCGAGAACTAACATGTTCCAAGCCAGAAGAAATTTAGCCGAGTCGTTGCATAATGTGGTGTTAAGCCGGTTGAAATTGGAAGCTACGGTGGGACGCTTGACGGCTGACAAGTTAGTGCAGTTTGATAAAATCCTTTCGAACCCGACTCATGAAAAGATGCCTAAGCTTGAAAAATCACCTTCTTAATGATGTTGGCTTGGATCGTATCTTGTTATGCATTTTAAACCGCGGAGCAATGTGATGTTGAACCGCAGAACTTTTTTTAAAGCCAGCCTTGTTTCCGCAACAGGGTTGCTGTTACAAAGTTGCGCCTCTCAAGGGCAAGAGCGACAAATAAGAGTGGGGGTGACTTCTCGCCCCAGAATGCTTGATCCTCGTCAGGCAACGGATGCGTTGTCCAGCCGAGTCAATCGGTTGATTTATCGTCAGTTAATCGATTTTAATGAATCGTTTGAACCTATTCCCGATTTAGCCACTTGGCAACAAATCTCGCCAACACACTATCGTTTTACTTTAACAGAATTTCCACGGTTTCATCACGGTATGCCTTTAACGGCGGAAGATGTGGCCGCGACCTATCGAAGTATCCTCGATAAAGCATTAGGTTCTCCTCATCGAGGTTCGTTAAAGAAAATCACCAAAATTGAGGTGCTAAACAATGCGGAATTGGATTTTCATTTAGAGTCGCCAGATGCATTGTTTGTCGGGCGTTTGGTGATTGGAATTTTGCCGAAGGATCTGATAGACAATCAGCATGCTTTTCAAAAAACACCGATTGGTTCAGGGCCGTGTTTTTTCAAGTCGATGACAGAGCAGAAGCTTGTTTTAGAACGCCCGGATGCTGTGCAGTTGGTCTTTATTCCGGTTAAAGATGCGACCGTACGCGTGCTGAAATTACGCAAAGGTGAACTGGATATTCTTCAGAATGACTTATCGCCTGAATTGGTCTCATACTGCGACAAGCTGGATGACTTAAATGTGCAATGGCATGATGGCACTAATTTTGGGTATGTCGGTTTTAATTTTGAAGACTCGTTATTGTCGCAGTTAGAGATGCGACAAGCGTTGGCTTACGGTATTAACCGACAGGCGATTATTGATGCAATTTTCGATGGGCATGCGCGTTTAGCGGGTGGGTTGCTAGTGCCGGAACATTGGAGTGGGGTGGCAGACATTCATGGCTTTGATTATCGTCCTGATAAAGCCAAGCAATTGGTGGATTCTCTTAAGCAAAAACAGCCAGACCTGGTCAATGACGATGGAATGATAGAGTTGAGTTATAAAACCTCATCGGACCCGACACGTATTCGATTGGCGACCATTTATCAATCTCAGTTGAGAAAGGTCGGGATTGCTTTGAAGGTGCAAAGTTATGACTGGGGAACGTTTTACAATGATATTAAACAGGGCCGTTTTCAACTGTATAGTTTGGCTTGGGTAGGGGTGAAAAGTCCGGACATTTTCCAATATGTGTTCGACAGTGATGCGATTCCACCCAAAGGTGCTAATCGAGGGCGGTATCGAGATGCTCAGGCCGATGCGCTGATTCGTCAAGCAGGTCATACCCAATCATTAACCAAGCAGGCCGAGTTATACAAAGCGTTACAAAGGCGATTGCAGGAAACCTTAGCCGTTATTCCGCTTTGGTATGAAGATCAGTATGCCGTGACACGCCCACAGGTTAAGGGATATCAGCTCTATTCAGATGGACGATTTGATGGGTTGTTGTCTGTTGAGTTGAGCGAGACATAATTAAGAGAGGGTAAGTCATGTTGAAATGGGCTTGGTTGACTGTGTTTGGAGTGGTTGCGATTTGGTCTGCCATTGGCTCAAAAGATACGGTGACCTGGTGGTTGGAAGCTGGACCTGCCCTCATCGGTATTGTTGTGATGGCTTGGACGTATTATAGCTTTCGTCTTACGCCATTGCTTTATGTGCTGATCTTATTACACATGATTGTGCTTTTTGTTGGAGCGCACTATACCTATGCCGAAGTACCGCTTTTTGATTGGATTGGACAGCTCTTGGGCGAAGAACGGAATAACTTTGATAAGTTAGGTCATTTGATGCAAGGGTTGGTTCCGACTCTGATTGCTCGTGAAATTTTAATCCGAAAACAGGTGATTCAAAGCCAGGCCTGGTTAAATTTCTTTGCCGGTACTTTTGCTTTGGCCTTGAGCGCATTTTATGAACTTCTTGAATGGTGGGTTGCACTGATCAGTGAAGAGGCTGCGGAAGCCTTTCTAGGAACGCAGGGATATGAGTGGGATACCCAGTCTGATATGGGGTATGCATTGCTGGGCGCAATCTTAGCATTACTGTTTTTCAAGCGCCTTCATGACCGACAGCTTAAGAATCAATTAGCCCTCTAAGGTCGTTTTTTCGGCTGGTGTTTTGAGGGTGTTTCGACTTCAATGCTCATACCTTGACAGGTGTAGTAAAATAGACCACATTAAAAAAGGTTATACCTGCTTGTTATGACCCGCTGTTGTTAGGTAATTAGGAATTAAGGATACTTGTTTGAAAAATACATATGAAAAAATCATTAACGCTGCCGTATGTGTTTGGAATGAAGATTACAGTGCTCCTTTAAAATCCATTGCGAAAGAAGCAGGCATCAGTCGAATGACGTTGCACCGTCATTTTTGCGGCCGTGATGCCATTTTATTAGCCATTGTCGAAGACTTTATCGAAAAAATTGTACTCATCCTGAATCAGGCTGAAAAAGGTCAAGATGTACCGATTCAGCAAATGGAGTATTTGGTGAAGAATACGCACCGTTTGGTTGAAGACTATAATTTTTTGTTTGACTTGTTTGAACAAAAAGGGCGTCCGGAAGATTTAGTGGAACGTTTCAAACGGTTTGAAGATTTATTTGAAACCTTTTTTATCTCGATTCAAGCGAAAGGGGTGGTGAAACCTACAAATGCGTTATTTGAAGGTGTGATGAAATCAGGTTTTAGAATGAAGCAAAAAGGCTTTGATCAAGACTTGGATTTGGCTGAAATGATTTGGGATGCATACCAGTCTGCCATTTTTACTCCGGAATCCATTGAACAATATAAAGCGCACTCCTAGAAGACTTCTTAAGCTTTATCGTCCCTTTCTTTGTTTCATATTTAGCTGATATTTTTTATTGAAAAAATGGCCAGGCCTGGTCAATTTTAATTGTTTTGGAGTTCTTTCCAGGCAATCTTTCAAAGAACCCGTTAAAATAGATTTTTTACTGAATTTTACGATTGTATTTTGTTTTTATATTTATCCGTACCTCAACAGACCTTAAATGTTTTTGACTCTGAGCAAGACGCAGACCCTGTGTGTTCATTTGAAGTCAGCACGGCTTTGAATGGCATTGGAAGTGAAAAAAATTCAGGTAAGACACCAAGCGGACGATTGGTGGTGCGTGCAAAAATTGGACAAAATATGCCAGTGAATACGGTTTTTGTCGCAAGACGACCGACTGGTGAAATTTATTCAGATGCCTTAGCGCAATCAGCGCCGGAAAGAGACTGGATTTTAACGCGTATTTTATGGCTATCTGGCTTGGAATTGGGTAAAAATCGTTTGGGAGATGTCGATACCATGCAACGCTATATTTATATTCATGGTACACCCGATACCGAGCCGATGGGCGTGCCCAAATCTCATGGGTGTATTCGTATGCGAAATCAAGATGTAATGGCCTTGTTTGATTTGATTCCGGTTGGAACGGAAATGGTTATCGCCACATGATTCAGTATTTAGTGAGATTGCTCTTGTCGGTGGTTTTGATCACCTGGGTGGTCAGTAGTCTGGTGTTTTTATTGATTCATCTGGTGCCAGGAGATCCTGTTGCTGTGATGTTGGGGGACTGGGCCAGCCCAACTGATGAAGCGTTGCTTCGCAAACAACTCGGACTCGATTTACCGCTTTGGCAACAATACGGACACTATTTGTATGGATTGCTGCAAGGCGATCTCGGGCAGTCTTTATTTTACCATCAACCGGTTTCTGAATTGATTGGTGAACGCTTCCCGTATACTTTAAAGTTAGCCGTTATGGCATTGTTGATTGCCGTTTTAATCGCCTTTCCACTTGGTTATTGGGCTGCGCTAAGAGCCGGCTCCTGGCCAGATTATTTTTCGATGACGGTGTCGTTGCTGGGGGTGTCTATCCCTAATTTCTGGTTGGGGCCCATGTTGATTTTGGTTTTCTCGATTGGTTTGGCTTGGTTACCGGTTAGCGGGGCTGAACAATCTTTATCTTGGGTGTTGCCTGCCATTACGTTGGGAACCGCCTTGTCGGCGATTCTGGCAAGAATGTTACGTGCTTCATTACTCGAAATTTTTCATGAAGATTATATTCGTACCGCACAGGCCAAAGGTTTGTCGGCTTCTCGTGTATATGGGCAACACGCATTACGCAATGCTTTGCTGCCTGTTATCACCATCTTGGGGCTTCAGTTAGGCACTTTATTGGGTGGAGCGGTGATTACCGAAGTGGTGTTCGATTGGCCGGGGTTGGGTCAGCTATTGGTCGATTCTATTCAGCGGCGAGATTATCCGGTTGTGCAAGCCTGTATTTTAGTGATAAGTGTCGCTTACATTACCGTCAATGGCTTAACAGAAGTGGTCTATGCCTGGTTAGACCCTCGGATTCGATTGGCGAAATAGGAATAAGGTGATGCAAGCAGTTAGTTGGATTAAAAAGCTACCGTATTTGATTGTTCTGATTTGGATTGTCATGGCTGTTTCCGGCAGTTTTGTTGGTGTCAGCGCTATTGAAGTGCAATTAGATAAACTCTTACAACCGGGAGACCTATCTAATTGGTTGGGGTATGATCAATTAGGGCGTCCGGTTTGGGATCGATTGTTAATGGGCGCGCAAACTTCTTTTTTAGTGGCGGTTTCGGTGGTGGTTTTTTCCGCTTTGATTGGCACGACAATCGGTGTATACAGTGCTTATGTCGGTGGTTGGGTCGATAAAGTCATTATTAAAATCATTGACGTTTTTTTGGCTTTTCCCGGTTTGTTATTAGCCATTGCGCTGGCAGCGGTATTGGGGCCAGGCATTGAAAATGTGGTTTTTGCATTGGTTACCGTGGGCTGGGTGGGGTATGCACGTCTGGCACGTGCTCAAACGCTCAGCTTGAGGCAACGCGAACATATTCAGGCCGCTAGGGCAATGGCGCTTCCAACACATTTGATTTTATTTCGACATCTGATCCCTTTGATTTTAGCCCCGCTTGGTGTTGAAGCGACCTTTGGTATTGCCGGGGCGGTGATTTCAGAAGCAGGATTGTCTTTCTTAGGGCTAGGTGTGCAGGCACCGGATGCTTCTTGGGGGAATATGATCCGAGAGGGAACCCGTTATCTGTTAGTGGCTCCGCACTTGGTTTGGGCACCAGGCGTTCTCTTGATGTTAGTGGTGTTAGGAGTGAACCTATTAGGGGATCAATGGCGAGACAGGTTAGATGTTCGTGCCAGACCCCGTCATGTATGAGTTAGGAATCAATTGCAGATAAATCAGTTTATTCATGCTTCTCTTAACCGAATGCTTTCTAGCTTTTCAGTCATTGCTTGTTTCGTCAGTGGGCGACTATAGTAATAGCCTTGAATCAGTTGACAACCTTCTTGTAAGACAAAATCTTGTTGCTCCTGTGTTTCGATGCCTTCTGCAATAATGTCCAAATTTAAACTCTGGCTCATGGAGATAATCGCTTTGGTGATTTCCGCATCATCTTTATCTTGAGGTAAGTTTGAAACAAAAGAACGATCGATTTTGACTTTGGTAATGGGAAGCTTCTTTAAATAAGCCAAAGAAGAGTAGCCCGTTCCAAAATCGTCGATAGAGATGGTAATGCCTTTTCGTCTGAGTTTACTCAGAAGCTGGATAGCTAATTCAGGGTCTTGCATGACGGAGCTTTCCGTGATTTCAATTTCAACCCAGTCTGATTGACAGTTGTTCTTGCTTAATGCTGTGTTTAAGTTATGAAAAAAACGATTGTCGCGTAACTGTTTGGCGGAAACGTTTATTGCCATGCGAGCACGGGTTAAATTAGCTCGATGCCACTCAGAAATAGTCTGTGAAGCCATATCAATGATTTGTTTTCCTAACGGTATAATAAGCCCCGTTTCTTCCGCTAAGGGAATGAAATGATCAGGGGGGATAATACCCTTTTGTTCATGATTCCAGCGAACCAAAGCTTCAAAACCGACAATTCGATTGGTTGTAATGTCTACTTGAGGTTGGTAATACAGTTCAAACTGTTGATTATCTAGGGCATCACGTAAATTATTTTCCATTAATAAGCGATTATAGGCTTGTTCGGTCATTTCTTTAGTATAGAAGTGATATGTGTTTTTACCATCTTCTTTTGCCTGGTACATCGCAGCATCGGCATTTTGTAATAATTGATTGGCATCGGTTCCGTCGTTTGGGAAAATGCTAATGCCTATGCTGGCTGTTATGTGAAAAATGTTTTCATTCACAAAGATGGGATCGGAAAGCGTTTTAATGATCTTTTTGACCACATTAATGATGACATTATTGGTCTTCAGTTCATCGATTAAGATCGTAAACTCATCACCTCCTAAACGGGCAACGGTGTCAATCTCACGAATGGCTTTTTTAAGGCGTTTGCCACACTCAATGAGAACCAAGTCCCCGCTGGCATGACCAAAAGAGTCATTGATCTCTTTAAAACGATCCAGGTCGATAAACAATAGAGCGACCTTGTCGTGATTACGCTGTGCTTGATGAATGGCTTGCGTTAAACGATCAAGAAAGAGAACCCGGTTAGGTAAATCGGTTAAAGGATCATGATAGGCTATGAAGTCTAAATCGTTCTTTTGCTGTTGAAGTTGTTCTTGAATGTCTAAATAATTCGTAATTTCATGTCCAAGTTGAATCACAGAATTGAGTTGACCGCTCCCATCCACTAACGGAGTGACGGTGAATTCAAAATAACGAGATTTTTGATGTTGATCGATAAAATGGTGCACTGCTTTTTCAGGCTTGGCTGATTTTAAACATTTGGTAACCGTTTCTAGGTAATCACGGCTTTGCTCGTTTTTATTTACGTCATGACTATATTGCTTTGAAGACGAGGTTAAACCGATTAGTTGTTCTGCAGCCTCATTTTTCATGGTGATGGATAAATTTTTATCGTAGACCACGACGGAATCAGAGACGCCATCGATAACGTTTTGTAAGAAGTATTTTTGATGTGATAGTTGGCGCGTTTTCTGATGAACAGACTCGGTCAAGCGTTGATTAAATTCGGTAATCTGCGTTTTTTCACGTTTATTCAGTTGATAGAAATAAATAATTAAAAAAAATAAATATCCGATGGTTGCATAAACGTAGAGGCTGAATTGGTTGTTTGAAAGTTGACCCGTTTCAATTTTATTTAAAGGGTAAAAGAAGAAAAAGTGTCCCATTGGGTCATTGTTGACGTTGGGCAACTCATAATAAGTTACTAATTGTTGTTTTTGTTGATCGACAAAATAGGGAAGATGACGAGGTTGATGGCTGTAATCGATCAGTTGGTTTTGTTTGATGTCATCAAGGTGTTTGGGGTCAGCATTTAAGTTAGCGACATAATAATCGTCTAAGAAAGTTTGGGTAAAGGGTCTTTTCAGTTGAGAGTGGTAGCTTTTGTCCACCAAAAAAACAGGATCGATGTTTTTGTGTTTTAGTTTGGCCGCGATGGAATTGAATTTAGCAATGGTTTCAAACACGCCAATAAATTTTTTATCATGATAAATCGGAACGCTGGATTTAAAGGTTAGGTCATAAATTCCGGTACTAATGGTTTGCATTGGCTTGGGATCTTTAAACATCTGTTGTAAATCCAAGCGCTTTTCTAAAATATTGTCACCTTGTTTGGGTGTCCAGCTTCGATAAAAGCTTCGGCCATGTTCATCGATAATATGCAGCCAAATGTTTTTAAAATCCGATACTTTAGCTAATGCATTTAAATAGCCATCATAAGACAATTGATGGTTATTATTTAAAAGTGCTTTTTTTAACTTATCGTCTTGTGCCAAAGAGAGTGTGATAAAAGAGACTTTTTCTTGTTTGTTTTCAATCAGTGTTTGAATCAGGTCTTGAATTTCTTTAGCTTTGTTGGAATAAGCCTTTTGCTGAATTTCATTTTGCTGGTCATCAACATAAATACCAATAATGGCAAAAGTAATCACCAGCATCATTAATGAAAAGACGGTGGGGGCTATGAAGTTTTTAAGTGACATCAAAATAGGAATATCTCTTTATTTGACATGTGTGTTGACGGAATTCTATCATTAAAAAAGACCTTTTAGGTCGGCTTAATAATAAGGCCCTTAGTTTAATAAGGTAATTTTGAGAATTATACGTCTTTAATAGTATTTTTCATTAAACCTGATCAATTTTATCCTTAAATTCATATTTTTTACACTTTTTGATTCTAAGAAGCTAACAGAGCTTCTTTATTCAAGCTTGATACGTTTATAATCATCAAAATAATAAAGATATCACTTTAGGAAAATATGGAAAAATTATTAGGCCAAGCCATGCCTTTAGGCTGCATTATGGTTGATTTAGAATCGACAACTTTACAAGCACATGAAAAAGAAAGATTGTTGGATCCTTTGGTCGCCGGTGTGATTTTATTTAGCCGAAACTATGAGTCCATCGAACAACTTCAAGCTTTGACAACAGAAATCCATCAGTTACGCCACCCTAAGCTTCTGATTGGTGTGGATCATGAGGGTGGGCGAGTCCAGCGATTTAAGAAAGGGTTTTCGATGTTGCCTGCTATGGGGCAACTTGGAAAAAGTTTTCGAATGAATGAAAAAGAAGGTTTAGAGCTGGCTCAACAAGTGGGCTGGTTGATGGCGACAGAGTTGTTAGCTGTCGGGGTTGATTTTAGTTTTGCACCGGTAGTGGATCTAGACTATGGTGACAGCCGGGTTATCGGAGATCGAGCGTTTGATTCTGACCCTGTTATCGTTGGTAAGCTTGGAAGTGCTTTAGTCAAAGGAATGCGTGATGCAGGAATGGCTTCCGTAGCTAAGCATTTTCCAGGACATGGTTATATTCAAGCCGATACGCACTTAGAGGTGGCGGTTGATCATAGAGAATTCCAGGAGATAGCCCATAAAGATATTCAACCGTTTTTAAAGTTAATTGAAAATGGATTGGATGCTGTGATGCCCGCACATGTTCGTTATCCTCAAGTGGATGATTTGCCAGCGGGTTTTTCAAAAGTTTGGTTGCAGGATATCTTGAGGCAGAAATGTTATTTCGATGGAGCGATTATCAGCGATGATATGTCGATGCATGCTGCAACAGAGTTTGGTGATGCGCCGACGCGTGTAACCGCAGCTTTAAAAGCGGGCTGTGATTTGGTTTTAGTGTGCAACGATCCAATAGCCGCCGATGAGGTGTTAAGCCAGGTGACATGGGAAACCGGTCCCTTATCACATGCCCGGTTAATTCGGTTGCATGGAAAAGGCCATCTCAAGTTTTCTCAGTTGCATAATAATCCATTATGGCAATCACGGGCCTCGCATGTCAGTCAATTTTTAAACAGTGTCAACCAACAAGGACTTTTGGTATGAATGGTGGAGTATTTATGTTGCAAATGATTCAGGGGTTGCTTACTGGCTTTCTGGGAGGAGTCACTAGTATTGAAACTACTTTGCTTTTAAATGTTAGCAGTGATTCGTTGACGACAGTATTTGAAAATTTTACCAATAATAGTTTGGGGCAATTAGTTAGTCTGTTTCCAGAAACCTGGCGCTTCCTAGTTGAGTTGTTTGGCGGCCAAGTCTGGTTTATGTTGCTGGTACTGATTTTATCGATCACATTTCTTATCGATTTAGTTTTCAGGTTGGTCGTGAACTTTATTGATTACCTGTTAGATAAGCGTAAAAAGCGTTTCTTACAAACGATTCCAAAATCATTGACCAGTCCAATTTCGTTTTATATCTGGTTGTCAGGTTCCGTATTAGCTTTAACAACGATTATGAATCAATTCAAATTGTTCTTAGAGTTAATTCCTTATATCTCGAGCTTTAAATCCACTTTAGGTGTGATTGCGGTAGCTTGGTTTTCTGTTCGATGGGTTCACCGAATTGAGATCTACTTGAAGCGCTTAGAGAGAAAAGATAAGCGTTGGGACTCAGTGACGGTTGAGGCAGCAGGTAAAGTGTTTAGGCTCACTGTTTTTATCATAACAGCGTTATTTGTTCTGAGTTCTTTAGGGGTTAATTTAACCGGGTTAATTGCCTTTGGTGGTATGGGGGGCATTGCCGTTGGTTTTGCAGCCAAAGACATGGTGAGTAACGTGTTGGGTGGATTAATGCTTTATTGGGACAAACCTTTTGTCGTCGGTGATTGGATTCGATCACCTGAAAAGGAAATCGAGGGCACCGTCGAGAATATAGGGTGGCGTATCACCATTGTCAGAACCTTTGATAAACGTCCGCTTTATATTCCGAATGGTACTTTCAGCAATATCACGATAGAGAATCCTTCTCGCATGCAATATCGTCGTATTAAAGAAACCGTGGGGGTGCGTTATTGCGATGTGAAGTCGGTCGCGAATATCACCGCGGATATTCGAAAAATGTTACAAGAACATCCTGAAATTGCCAGTGATGAAACCTTGATCGTAAATTTTAATATGTACAACCAATCCACATTGGATATTCTGATCTATACGTTTACCAAAACTACCGTTTGGGTCAAGTTTCACGAAGTTAAAGAGGATGTTTTGTTAAAGGTGGCAGACATTGTTGAAGCACATGGTGCTGAGATGGCATTTCCTACGCGTACACTCTATGTTGAAGATGCCGTTAAGGTTGAAGGGGTTACAGAAAAGTCAGATGAGGCTGTAAAAGCTTGATGAGTTGGTTTTTGCATTATGAAATAACAAACGTTATTTCATAATGATGACTTCTCGCTCTAAATGGATGCCGAATTTGTGATCGACATCTTCTTGAATCGCTTCAGCCAGGTGCACGACTTCACACCCTTTGGCATCGCCAAGATTGACCAGCACTAGGGCATGTTTTTCGGATACAGCCGCATTTTTCATTTTACGACCTTTCCAGCCTGTTTTTTCAATCAACCAAGCGGCAGGAATTTTATATTCATTGTTGACGGTTTGGTGATGTGGTACTTCTCCATGAATCTTACAGAGTTCTTTAAAATATTGTTCTGTGATAAGAGGGTTTTTAAAGAAACTGCCGGCATTACCATAAATACGAGGATCTGGAATCTTTTCCTGACGAATTTTGGTGACGGTGTTAAAGACGTCTTCTGGCGTTAAATTTTCCATGGAAGGGAAATGGTGTTGTATGGCTTCTTTTAGAGGATCGTAGACTAGGTTTGGGTGACCGGCATGTGCTTTTCTTAAACGAAATGTGACTCTGTGAACCAATAATCGGTTTTCATGTTCCTGTTTAAAGATACTGGTGCGATAACCAAAATGACATTCAGTGTTTCTAAACTCCCGGCGTTCGCCCGTAAATAAGTTCAGGGTTTGTACGCGTGTAATTGTATCCCTGGCTTCAGAGCCATAAGCACCAATGTTTTGAACCGGGGCTGCCCCGACGGTGCCAGGAATAAGCGCCAGGTTCTCAAGTCCCCAATACCCCTTTTTAACGGTATATTCAACAAATTCTTGCCAAGGCAGACCTGCGCCGACAGAAATCCAGATATTATCTTCGTCTTCTTTCATGACTTTGATTTTGTCGAATTTACAGGTCACGATGACCTTTTCAAGGTCTTGTGTGAACAGAATATTACTTCCTCCTCCCAGTATGATCCAGGGTAGGGCAGCTAACTTGATATCCGACCGTAAAACAGGAATATCAGACTGTTTGGTGATTTCGACAAAATATTGGGTTTTGATGTCGATCTTAAACGTGTTTCTGTTTTTCAGGGAATAATTAGCGTGAATATGCATATCTGTTATAATTTTGAAGCAATAAGTCTGGGTATTATAAAGGAATAATGTATGGCGCAGTTAAAAGTTTCGGCGCAGTTATGGACATCACAAACTGTTTTTATTATGGCCGCAATTGGCTCTGCCGTTGGGTTAGGGAATCTATGGAAATTTCCGTATATAACCGGCGAAAACGGTGGTGGAGCCTTTGTTTTAGTTTATTTATTGTGTATTGTCCTTATCGGGTTGCCTATTTTAATTGCCGAAATCAGTTTGGGGCGCGCCGGTCAGGCGAATCCCCCTCAAGCAATGGCCAATATTGTTAAAACCACTGGTGCGAATAAACTCTGGGTGTTTTTAGGGTTTAATGCTGTTTTAGGTGGTTTATTGATTTTATCATTTTATGCGGTGATTGCAGGATGGGGGGTTGCGTATTTCATTGAAAGCATTTCCGGCGCTTTTATAGATATGAATGCGGCTCAGGCTCAAAGTCATTTTGATCAGTTCGTATCGAATCCATTAGCGGTTTTATTTTGGCATACGATTGTGATGCTACTAACCGTTTTGATTGTAGTGAAAGGGGTTCGCAGTGGTATTGAAAGAGCCATCAATATCATGATGCCCGGCCTGTTGATTATTTTATTGATTCTATTGGGATATGCTACCACTACAGGGGCCTTTTCACAGAGTTTTGAATTCCTGTTTAAACCTAATTTTTCTGCTTTGACCAGCGAATCGGTTCTAATTGCGTTAGGACATGCTTTTTTCACCTTGAGTTTAGGGTTTGGAACCATGATGGTTTATGGGTCTTATTTGCCGAAGAATTATTCGATTGTTAAAGCCAGTATGTGGATTGTGATCGCAGATACCGTGATTGCGTTGATTGCAGGCCTGGTTATTTTTTCCATTGTGTTTGGTAATGGATTGGAAGCCGGATCAGGCCCTGGCTTGTTGTTTGAAACATTACCGATTGCCTTTGGCCAAATGAGTGGCGGGTGGTTTTTTGGAACCTTGTTTTTTGGCATGGTGGTTTTCGCAGCATTAAGCTCTTCTATTTCGATGATTGAGCCTGCCATCAGTTGGTTAGAGCAGAATTGGGGGTATACACGTAAAAAAGCCGCCTGGTTGCTTGGTGGATTTGCCTGGCTCTTAGGGCTAGGAAGTGTCTTTTCCTTTAATCTCTGGAAAGGACAGACCTTTTTGGAAGATAAAACATTCTTTGAAAGCATCGACTTTTTAACTTCCAATATTATGTTGCCACTAGGGGGCATGTTTACTGCGTTGTTTGTGGGTTGGGTTTGGACACTTCAGCAGAGAAATAACGAGACGGGGATGCCGCCGAAATGGTCTGGTGTTTATTCTGTGATTGTGAAGTGGGTTGCGCCGATTCTGGTCTTTATTGTCTTTTTCGAAAGCGTCACGGGCTAAAATGAACGGTGGGAAGTAAAAAAGGATAAAGACTTTGTTTATCCTTTTTTTAAAAAGTATGAGCAAACGACGTTTAATATTGCGTCATATACTCACTTTGGACGAGACGTAACATCTCTAGGTTTTCCTGCAGCATTCTGCGTTGTAAATGGTGCGAGAATCGAAGGATGGATTTCATGACATTGAACATGAGTTTAGGATTGTGCTCGCCGAGCGTTTCAAACTCATCACGGTGAATAATCAGAACCGTTGCCTCATTACGAGCTTGTAAGCGCATGGTATGCGCAATGCCATCGATAAAGCTTAATTCACCAATTAAAGAGCCTTTTTTCAAGGTGTTGATGTGAATGGTCTTGTTAGGATTGATCACCTTTAAGATGTCCAGTTTACCTTCTACTAGGATATACAGATTACCATCCAGCGTATCTGGTTCGAAAAGCACTTCTTCTTTTGTCAGATTTTTTTGTTTTACAATCTCGGACAAGATTTCACAATCTTCTTGCGTTAAATCTGAACCCAGTACGGATTCAGAAATCAATTGGCTTTCAGCGGCTTTTGCCATTCTTTAACTCCTAAATAAGTCAATAATTTGAATTAGTGATCAATTCGTTCAATAGGGTAAAGGGTATCAAAAAAGAATGATAACCCCACCATAAATAATAGAATTAAAACAAAAACAATCAGCACTGTGCGGGCTTGTTTATTGTCGATAAATTTTTCTTTCCATCGCTCTTTCTTGACGTACGGCCATATGAGAGCAATGAAAATAACCAGTGCGAGTATTTGTAGAATGATTGAAAGCATTTACTTCACCAATATGTTAATCAGGGTGTTGAGATAGATTTGAGTTAATTTTTCTAAATCGGATACGCTGACACGTTCATCTATTTTATGAATGGTATCATTTAAAGGCCCTAATTCAATCACTTGTGCCCCTGTCTGCGCAATAAAGCGACCATCTGAGGTGCCACCACCAGTAGAAAGTTCGGGAGCCGCTCCCATTTCCTGTTCGATTGCTTTTGAGACCGCTTGGATTAACTCACCATCTGCAGGCGTGATAAAGGGTAGTCCTGATAAATTCCAATCCAAATCATAGTTGAGTTGATGTGAGTCTAAGATGTGATGAATGCCTGCTTTTAAACTTTCCGGTGTTTGCTCGGTTGAAAAACGGAAATTAAAGTCAACGACACAATCCCCAGGAATTACATTGGTTGCGCCTGTTCCGGCATGCACGTTGGAAACCTGAAACGACGTCGGTGGGAAGTAATCATTCCCTTGATCCCAAACCTTGTTTACCATGTCATTTAAGGCAGGCGAAAGGGTATGGATCGGATTTTCAGCCAGTTGCGGATAAGCAATATGCCCTTGAATTCCTTTTACTGTCAAATGTCCGCTTAAGGAACCTCTGCGTCCGTTTTTAATTGAATCCCCTAATGTATTGCTGCTGGAAGGTTCTCCGACCAGGCAATATTCAAACTTTTCATTACGGGCTTCCAAAGCTTCTATGACTTTTACGGTTCCATTGACCGCTGGGCCTTCTTCGTCGCTGGTAATAAGGTAGGCGATCGAACCTTTAAAATCTGGATATTGTGTGATGAATTGTTTGGTTGCCACCATAAAACAGGCGATGCTACTTTTCATATCAGCGGTGCCGCGTCCGTACATCATGCCATCGGCATCAATGTGCGCAGAGAAAGGGGGGTGTGTCCATCGTTCTTCCGGTCCGGTTGGAACGACATCCGTATGGCCTGCAAAAACGATAACCGGTCCATCTGTGCCTGCTCTTGCCCATAAATTTTCGACCTCACCAAAAGGCATTGATTCGATTTCAAAGCCAAGTGGCTTTAAGTAATCGGCGATAAGGCTTTGGCAGCCGTTGTCATTTGGCGTGACCGATTCAGTTTGAATCAGCTTTTGAGCAAGTTGAATGGTTTCTGACATCTTGTGTTTCCAGATAAGTATGGCTTATAAAAATTTAAGCAAATTGTTCTTGATATTGCGCTTCTTTAAATCCGAAGAGGATAGTTTCAGACGTTTGTAATACTGGACGTTTAATCAATGTTGGGGTGTCAAGTAATAACGCAAACTGTTTGTTTTCTATTAAATCATGTTTTTGTTCATCTGTTAATGCTTTCCATGCTTTGCTGCGCTGGTTAACGATGTCTTCAAAGGAGATTTTTTTCAGCCAAGCTTCAATGTCTTCTTTGGAAAATTGATCTTTTCGAAAATCGATGTATTCAAAATCAATCTGGTTTGCTTCAAGCCATTTTTTCGCTTTGCGAACCGTGTCACAATTTGAAATACCGAATAGTTTATTCATAAAAAGTCCTAAATTGAGAAGGTAGATGCAAAAATCCCCGCAGGAGCGGGGATTTAATGGATTACTGAAATAAGATTAAATATCTCTTAGTAATTCATTGATGCCCACTTTTCCAAGTGTTTTAGCATCCACTTTTTTAACAATGACCGCACAGTATAGGCTGTAAGTTCCATCCTTAGAAGGAAGGTTTCCGGAAACAACAACCGAACCTGCAGGAACACGACCATAATGGATTTCACCTGTTTCACGATCATAGATACGAGTTGATTGACCGATGTATACACCCATTGAGATAACCGAACCTTCTTCAACGATGACGCCTTCAACCACTTCAGAGCGAGCGCCAATGAAACAGTTATCTTCAATAATGGTCGGAGCGGCTTGAAGTGGCTCAAGCACACCACCAATCCCAACACCACCTGAAAGATGAACATTTTTACCAATTTGAGCACAAGAACCCACTGTCGCCCAGGTGTCGACCATTGAACCTGAATCTACATACGCACCGATATTGACATAAGATGGCATTAGAACGGAGCTTGGCGCGATAAAGGATCCACGGCGAGCCATTGCTGGCGGAACCACACGAATACCTGCTTGTTCAAAATCCGCTTGAGACCAGTCAACAAATTTTGAAGGCACTTTATCAAAATAGCGTGTTTCAGAAGAATTCATAACCGTGTTTTCTTCTGTACGGAAAGACAGTAAAACAGCTTTCTTTAGCCACTCATTAACTTGCCAGTCACCTACGCCTTTTTGCTCTGCAACACGCATTTTCCCTGAATCTAAAAGCATGATGGCTTCGTTGATGGCTTCTTTGGTTTCAGCATCAACGGTTTTTGGTGTGATTTCGGCACGACGCTCAAAGGCTTCTTCAATGACTTTTTGTAAATCTGCTGACATTTGATTTCCTATTTGTTTTAATTCTATTCAGTTAATTTAAATTTTAAAAATTTTTACAATTATAGCATTTTTAAGGAATTTATCATGGCAAAAGTGTTGGGTTTTGATCATGTCAGTATTATTGTTGAAGATGCTGAAAGGGCGTTGAAATTTTATCAGGAATTGCTTGGATTGGAACGGCTTGAACGACCGAATTTAGGGTTTCCCGGATATTGGTTGGACTTATTGAGCGGACAAAGTCTGCATATCATGCAGCTTCCTAATCCAAATGAAAAAACCACCAGGCCTGAGCATGGCGGGCGAGATTATCACTTTGCTTTGAGGGTGGATTCGGTTGCTGAATATGAAGCTTTTCTACAGCAGAATGATTGGGTGTATACCAAAAGTCAATCGGGTAGAAAAGCCTTATTTATTAAGGATTTGGATAATAATGCTTTTGAGTTGTTTGAAGTTTAAAAGTGTGATTTTATTGTTCAATGTTATTCAGTAAGGCTTGTTTTAATTCTTCCTGGCTGTGACGAGTATGAATGGATTCATTCGTCGTTGAACTGATCATAAAGGTGTCTTCAGCCTTTTCCCCCACGGTATTGATTTTGGCATCATGAACACGGATTTTACAGGACTTGAATGCTTGACCAATTTTGGCGAGCAGGCCTGGAATGTCCTTCGTGCTGATGCTTAGTTCGGTCAGCTCTTCATTAATCTCTTGAAACTGAATATGCGTGGGCATTTCAAAGACGCGAATACGTCTGGGTTCCGGTTGAGTAGGCGGGGTGGTGTCGTCTTTCAAGAAAAGTTGATGTTTCAATGTTTCTTCAATTTCAGCCAAAATCATCGGATCGGTAATACTGGTACTTTCTCGGTTTAAGAGATAGATAATGACCAGTGTCATATCATCTTCACCTGAATAGATTTTGGCTTCCACAATATTCAGGTCAAGTTTGTCTATGATTTGAGTGAACTGGGCGAATAGATAGTCACGATCATGCATGTAAATAATTAATTCGGTCGCGCCACGAGAAGTGGTGGGTTGAAGATGAATATTAATCGCTTCATGATCTTCTTCAAAAAGCACTCGGGTAATTCGAGCAATTTCTGCCGCGCTTTGACGATTGAAAAAATCGGTTTGCTCAAACGCTTGCCAAAATCCTTGGAAGTGCATTGGAATTAAGCCTCTTTTTTTCAACAATTCACTGGCTTTTTCTTTGTTGAAAATGGCTTGTTTTACCCGATCTCTAGGTTGGCTTGAAGAGCTGTCTAATGCTTGGGTGGTATTGTGATATAGCTGTAAGAAAAGTTGGTTTTTCCAGTCGTTCCAAACTTCATCCGAGGTTGATCTGACATCGGCAAGGGTTAACAGGTACAGATAATCCAGTCGTTGTTGTGTGCCGACTTTTTCGGCAAATTGCTGAATAATTTCTGGATCGGAAAGATCTTTTTTCTGGGCAACATAAGAAAAGTCCAGGTGCCGTAAAACCAACCAGCTGAGTAAGTCGGTGTCGTTTTTGTTCAGGTTGTGTTTTTGACTGAATGCTTTGGCGTCTACCGCTCCTAGTTTTTCATGGGCGCCATTACGGCCTTTGGCGATGTCATGAAACAAACCGGCAAGCAGTAAGATTTCTGGCTTACATAGTTGGGTTGCGATCTGATGTGCGGTTGGAAATTCGTAGGCATGTTGTTTAATGAAAAACCGTCTCAGATTTCGAATCACGAGAATGGTATGTTCGTCTACTGTGTAAGCGTGAAAGATATTAAACTGCATCAAGCCGGTTATTTTCTTAAAACTTGGTAGATATGCTCCTAGAATGCCATAAGCATACATACGTTTGACGGCCGCATTTACCCCTTTGGGTTGACGAAAAATCTCGATAAATAGCGCCTTATTGATTGGGTCTGACCGAAACTGGTCGTCAATTAAGTGTAGGTGGTTTCGAATCAAACGAATGGTGCGAGATCGAATGCCTTGAATTAGGTGCTGGTAATTTTCAATAATGATGAAAATCTCAAGCAGTGCCGTTGGGTTTTTGGCAAAAAGATTCTCTTTCACCACATCCAGATAATTGTTGATGATGCGAAAGCGTGGGTTGATCGGTTCGATTTTGTCTTCAGAGAAGTGATAGATTTCTTCTTTAAAATGCTGTAATAAAATTTCATTCAGTCTGGCCACGATATGCGCATTTCGATAGTAGGGCTTCATAAAGGCTTCAACTGCTTTTATGCTATCATTGTGTTCAGGTCGGTCATCATGGTTGAGTAATTCAGCCAATTGCTGTTGGTGATCGAATAACAAGCGGTCTTCATGGCGTTTTTTCAAACGATGTAATGCGAATCGAATACGGTTTAAATAAAGATAAGCCGCTTGGATTTCTTTATATTCCTGTAAAGCGATGAAGTTGTGTTGCATCAGCTCTTGCAATGAGCTGGCACCAAAGTGTCTTTTTGCAACCCAAAGAATGGTCTGAATGTCTCTCAATCCGCCCGGGCTTTCTTTGATGTTGGGTTCAAGCTGATACAAGGTATTATTGTAGCGCTTGTGGCGTTTTTCCTGTTCTTCCAGCTTGGCTTGGAAAAACTCATGGCTGGGCCAAAATGATTTTAGGTTAAACAGGTTTTGTAACGACAGGAACTGTTCATACTTTCCCGCAAGCCATCTTGCTTCCAGTAAATTCGTGGCTGTGGTGACATCTTCTCGACCAGCTTCAATGCAGTCTTCCAGGTTTCGTACTGCATGACCAACCTCAAAACCAATGTCCCAAAGATAAGTGATGAATTCAACTATTTTGGGTTGTAAATCGGCAAAATTTTCACCCAAAATCAATAAGTCAATGTCTGAGTAAGGTTGGAGTTCACCCCGCCCATAACCACCGACAGCCACAAGTGTAAGCTGTTCACACTCTTCTTTGGAGAAAAAATGTTCCCAAATCTTTTTAAGCAGTTGATCAATGAAAGATGTTCTTTCTTTGAGCAGCGTTTCGATTGAGCAACCCTTGTCGAATTTTACAAACTGTTGCTCATTGAAGTCTGTCAATACGGCGCGACCACTTTTTAATGAGGTATTTCGGTCTTCATGGTCTAGGTTATAGACAAAGCTTGGAGAGTGAGGTGAAGCTTGCTTGTCTGATAAGGTTGCCATACTTGAGTTCCTTGTGGTTGCGGTGACTTATGGAAGTACCGGCTTTTCGTTGGGGCGAAGGGTCAGCACTTCATAACCTTCTTTGGTTACGGCAATAGTGTGTTCCCACTGTGCAGAAAGTTTTCGATCGGCTGTTTTGACTGGGAAGATCGTGTTTTCTGGGTATTTTTTATTCGGCCCAAGTGTTTTAACGTTTGATTTACCTTGGTTGATCATCGGTTCGATGGTAAAAACCATGCCTTCTTCTAGGATAATATCTTTTAATTCTGGTTGGGTATAGTGAACGACTTGAGGTTCTTCATGGAATTCTGATCCGATGCCGTGTCCACAATATTCTTTTACCACGGAAAAGTGATTGTTGTGCGCATGGGTTTCAATTGCATAAGCAATATCGTAAAGCGTTGCTTTTGGCTTGACAGCTTCAATGCCCAACCATAAACATTCGTGTGCGACTTGGCAAAGCTTGTGTGCGAAAGGCTTTACTTCGCCCACTTCGAACATCATGCTGTTGTCACCAAAATAACCATCCTTGATAACCGTGACATCAATATTGACGATATCACCTTTTTTAAGTTTTTTGTCATGTTCAGGGATGCCGTGACAAACAACGTCATTGACTGAAATACAGCTTTCAGAAGGGAAGCCATGGTACCCTAAAGTTGCGGAAGTCGTGCCTTGCACGTCAGTCATGTGTTTTGCCATGATGTCGTTAAGCTCGCCAGTAGAAATACCGGGCTTTACATAAGGTTCAATCATTACCAGTACATCGGCAGCCAGTTTGCCGGCGATACGAAGTTTTTCCAGTTCTTGTTTCGTTTTAATCTTAATTGCCATTGAGCTTCCAAAAAAGTGATTGTAAAATTCAATAATACTTGAAGGTTTCGCGCTTTCATGGTATAAATGCGCCGCCTTTCGAATGAAGGTAATTTTAACAGAAAATCCACACGCCTGCCGACACATCAAACGGGGTGCCAGTTTCATTAATCTGGTTCGTTTGATGGGCAGGCGGAGGCATAACCCAATATGGAGAAAATCATGGCTAAAGTCACTATGCGCCAAATGCTAGAAGCGGGTGTTCACTTCGGACATCAAACGCGTTATTGGAACCCGAAAATGGGTGAGTACATCTTTGGTGCTCGTAACAAAATTCACATTGTTAACTTAGAAAAAACATTGCCAATGTTCAATGATGCATTGAACTTCTTAGGTGGTATCGCTGCGAAAAAAGGGACGGTTTTATTTGTAGGGACTAAACGTGCAGCAGGCGATCTAGTTGCTCAAGAAGCACAGCGTTGCGGTATGCCTTATGTCAACCACCGTTGGTTAGGTGGGATGTTGACTAACTTCAAAACAATCAAACAGTCAATCAAGAACCTGAAAGACCTTGAAGTTCAAGAGCAAGATGGTACGTTTGAAAAAATCACGAAAAAAGAAGCGTTAATGCGTTCACGCCAAAAAGCGAAGCTTGAGCTTTCTTTAGGTGGGATTAAAGATATGCGCGCTATGCCTGATGCGATCTTCATTATCGATACAGGTAATGAAAAAATTGCGATTCAAGAAGCGAAGAACCTAGGTATTCCAGTCGTTGGTGTTGTTGATACAAACAATGATCCTAACGGTGTTGATTACGTTATTCCTGGTAACGATGATGCTGTTCGCGCTGTATCTTTATACCTTTCTGCCGCTGCAGATGCGATTAATGAAGGTAAAGGTTCTATTACAACAGCAGTGGAAGGTGATGAGTTCGTTGAAGAGAAAGCAGAAGCTTAATTTTTAAACGGTACGCCCTTTCAAAAACAACCAGGCCTGGTGAATTCTTTCCAGGCCTTTCAATTTATTAAACTTATTTGAGGTCTAAAAAATGGCTGTTACTGCATCTATGGTAAAAGAACTGCGTGAAGCAACTGGCGCAGGCATGATGGATTGTAAAAAAGCACTTGCTGAAACTGATGGAAACATGGAAGAAGCGATTGAGTTTCTTCGTAAGAAAGGTATGGCAGGGGCAGATAAAAAGGCAGGTAGAACTGCAGCAGAAGGTGTGATTGCAATTGCAGTTTCTGATGATAAGAAAAAAGCCGCAATTGTTGAAGTGAACTGTGAAACAGACTTCGTTGCAAAAGGTGATGACTTTAAAGCATTCGCAGATGAAATCGCAGCGATTGTATTAGCGACAGGCACAATTGATGTTGACGCGCTAATGAATGAAAAAATGGCAAATGGTCAAACGATTGATGAAAAGCGTCGTGAAATGATTGGTAAAATCGGTGAGAACATGGCGGTACGTCGTGTTGAGTTGGTTGAATCAAATGGTACTATCGGTAAATACCAACATGGTGAGAAAATCGGTGTGGTTGTTGCTGTGAATGGTGGTGATGATGCACTAGTACGTGATATTGCAATGCATGTTGCGGCTGCGAACCCTTCTGCAATCTCTGCTGATGATGTTGACCAAGAGATGTTGGAAAAAGAGCGTAAGTTCCAAATCGAGCAAGCGCAAGATTCTGGTAAGCCAGCTGAAATCATTGAAAAAATGATTGATGGTCGTATGCGTAAGTATTTGCAAGAAATTACGCTACTAGGTCAAGCATTTGTGAAAGACCCTGATCAAACAGTTGAGAAATTGTTGAAAGCTGCTGATGCGTCAGTTTCTAATTTTGTTCGCCTAGAAGTGGGTGAAGGGATTGAAATTGAAGAAACAAACTTCGCTGATGAAGTGGCGGCGGCTGCAGCTGCAGTAAAAGGGTAAGTCAGAATTTCTGAATCGAAATTTTTGATTTTGCTTAAAAAGAAATGTCGCATTTCTAAAAAGGTTTTAAATCTTTGAATTAAAACCATGATAAGCAAAGCTTGTTTATCATGGTTTTTTTTTAACTATAATTTAAAACTTATTTTGAAAGACACTTTATAATGCGTTGCATTGAGTTGGTTTTCAAAATAAGTTTAAGAAAGTATAAGGTATAGCATGTCGTTAAAATACGCTCGAGTATTGTTGAAATTTAGTGGTGAAGCCTTGATGGGCCAAGGGCAATTTGGCTTGGACTCTAAGACGTTGCGTCAGGTCGTTTCAGAGGTGAAAGCCTTGCGTAATTTGGGGGTTGAAGTCGGTTTGGTTGTTGGCGGCGGCAATATTTTCAGAGGGGCTCAAATTGAAGGCGCTGGAATTCAGCGTACAACAGGCGATCATATGGGGATGATGGCGACAGTGATCAATGCTTTGGCACTCCGCGATGTGATTGAAGATATGGGGATGTCATCAGTTGTTTATTCAGCCATGGCGATTGAAGGTGTCTCTCATGGGTTTAATGCCAATCATGTCAAAAAAGGGATGGCAGAAGGGCAGGTAGCTATTTTTGCAGCAGGAACGGGCAGTCCTTTTTTTACAACAGACACAGCGGCTGCCTTGAGAGGTATTGAGATTGACGCAGATATCGTTTTAAAAGCGACGAAAGTTGATGGAATTTATACGGCGGATCCAGCCAAGGATTCAAGTGCCCAGCGTTTGGTTGAGTTAACTTATGATGATGTCATTCAGAAAAACTTACAGGTAATGGATATGACGGCATTTGTTTTATGTCGTGATCACAAAATGCCGATTCGTGTATTTGATATGTTCAAGAAAGATGCCGTTATTCGAATCGTTAAAGGTGAAGATGAAGGAACCTTGGTACATTAAATTAGCTGTTTGACGCTTGAATTCACAGGAGAGAAAAACATGATTGATGAAATTTTTGATGATGCAAATGACCGGATGACAAAATCGGTTGAGAATTTAGAAAGTAATTTTGCAAAAATCCGTACAGGCAGAGCGCACCCAAGTATTCTGGATGCGGTTAAGGTGGATTATTACGGGTCTGAAGTGCCGGTCAGCCAAGTTGCAAACGTAAACGTTGAAGATGCACGAACGTTAACGGTTCAGCCGTGGGAACAGTCAATGGTGTCTGTGGTCGAAAAGGCGATTATGACTTCTGATATTGGCGTTAACCCAGTGACGACAGGTAATGTGATGCGTATCCCTATGCCGCCTTTAACAGAAGAACGTCGTAAAGAATTTATCAAGCTAGCTAAATCAGAAGCGGAGCAAACCAAAGTGGCAATCCGTAATATTCGACGTGACGCGAATGCTGATTTTAAAAATCTCAATAAAGATAAAGATATTACCGATGATGAGCTTCGCCAAGCAGAAGATCAGATTCAAAAAGCAACGGACGAGCATGTTTCTCAAGTAGATCAAATGCTTGCTAAGAAAGAAGAAAGCTTGATGGAAATTTAGGCTGAAATTCTTTTGTTTTTACGGCATAATTACATGATGTGTTGTAGACAGCGGCCTGTCTTGGCGAAAGCCTTGAGAGGCCGTTTTTGTTTAAGTAATGAACGTTTAGGATAATTTTTGAGCTCTAAATCCACTTCTCCCACTATTCCAAAGCATATTGCCATTATTATGGATGGTAATGGACGCTGGGCAAAAAAACGGATGTTACCTCGTTTTGTAGGGCATCAAAAAGGGTTGAATGCTGTTAAGCGGGTGGTGAGTCGGTGCGCAGAACTGGGAGTGGATTCGTTAACTTTGTTTGCTTTCAGCACGGAAAATTGGAAGCGACCTGAAGAGGAAGTGAATAAATTGATGGGGCTTTTTTTAAAAGCTTTACAAAAAGAGGTCTCTAAACTTCATGAAAACCAGGTGCGTTTGCGGATTATTGGTGACCGAGATGCCTTTAATGAAGAGATACAAGCGCATATCGTACAAGCGGAACAGCTGACCGAAAATAATACCGGTTTGACTTTGAATATTGCCGCTAACTATGGCGGGCGTTGGGATGTCGTAGATGCGGTAAAAAGGTGGCATCAAGCGAATCCAACCAAAGAGGTGTCAGACCTGTCGGAATCGGATATTTGTCATTATATTTCTTTAGCTGATCAGCCTGTGCCAGATTTGCTGATCCGTACAGGTGGGGAGCAAAGAATCAGTAACTTCCTAATTTGGCAAATGGCGTACGCTGAGTTTTATTTCTGTGATGAACTCTGGCCGGATTTTAATGAAGAATCGATTGATCGTGCAATAGCGTCTTTTCAACAAAGAGAAAGACGTTTTGGCAAAACAAGTGAGCAGGTAGCCCAATGTTAATGCAACGTGTCATCACCGCCAGTCTGTTATTTTTATTGGTGGCTGGCTTATTATGGGCTAACAATGACCAGGCCTGGTTACTTTTTGCACTCGGTGTGAGCTTTATCTCAGCTTGGGAGTGGTTTGGGTTTACAGGTTCCGAGAAAATCATTCCTCGTGTGTTATATAGTGCTGTTGTGGCAACTCTTGTCTTTGTTGGCGTTAAGTTTGTTGGCAGTTCTGGGGTATTCATGCTGTTAACATTGCTGGTTATGCTTATTATGGCGATGACGGTGGTTTTATATCAGCGCCGTGCAGGGCATTTTCAAATTCGAAACCGTTTAATAATTTTATTATTAGGTCTTTTGGTCATAATGAACTTTGGCAGTGTTTTGCTGTTTTTTGTCAGCGAATATTCAGCAGGCATTGTGCTGTTAAGTTTGTTTGTGATCTGGGCCATTGATACCGGAGCTTATTTTTCAGGTAGGCGTTTTGGTCGACATAAGCTGGCTCATCATGTCAGCCCTGGTAAAACTTGGGAAGGTGTTTACGGTGGCGGGCTACTTGCGTTTTTAATTGCTTTAATTGGTTTGTCTATCCTTCAGCCTGCGCTGCAAACTTCTTTTTTGAGCACCGCTTTGGTTTTTACAGCGATAGGGCTTTTCTCAATCTTTGGGGATTTATTTGAAAGTCTCTTGAAGCGTCAAGCCAATCTTAAAGACAGCAGTCAGTTATTGCCTGGACATGGTGGTGTGTTAGATCGTGCTGATAGCTTGTTGGTTGCTCTTCCTATGTTTTATTTTGTATGGCAATGGGTGGTCTGATGACATTATTTTGGTCCATTATCGGTTTCATTATTGCAATGGGATTATTGGTGACCATTCATGAATGGGGTCATTATATTGTTGCTAAGCTGTTTAATATTAAAGTGACGCACTTTTCTATTGGGTTTGGTAAGCCCGTTTATGTTAAGCAGAAAGGCGAAACACAGTTTCAAATTGGCAGCATTCCTTTGGGTGGCTATGTTAAGTTTGCCGATGAGCGTGAAGGGAATGTAGCTCAAGAAGATTTGGCTAGAGCTTTTAATCGGCAAAATGTGTATCGCCGTTTTGCCGTCGTGTCAGCTGGACCGTTAGTGAATTTGTTTTTTGCTTGGGTTGCCTTTTCGTTGATTTATTTTTCAGGCGTGACTGGGTTAAAGCCCGTTTTTGAAGAAGTTTCACAACATTCCGTTTTATCAAAATCCTTACCCAATAACCACCAGGCCTGGCAAGTTGAGCGTGTTAACGGGAAAGACGTACTGGATTGGAAAGACGTTTATCATAATGTACTGCAAGCATTGGTTAATAACCAGCAAGCGATACAAGTTGGACTGGTTTCTGTTGATACTCAAGTCACGAAAACGATTTTTTTACCCTTGTCAGAACTCGATATTAATACGCCCAAACAGAAATGGCTTTCGGTATTAGGGTTTAAACCGAAATATCCTGAAATGCCGGCCATGATTGACCAAATCTTACCTAATTCTCCAGCTGAAAGACTGGGCCTTGAAAAAGGAGATCTGATTCTCCAGATTGATCACTTATCTGTAGAGAACTGGAATCAGTTTGTGGCGTATGTTCAAAAGCATCCGAATGAAAAGGTACAGTTATCTTTTAAACGAAATGATGTTGTTTTTCAAAAAGATGTTCAGCTAGATGAAAAAAGTTTTAATGGCCAAAAAGTTGGTAGTTTAGGCGCATCGGTTTTTTTAGATGAAACGCTGTTAAGTGATTATAAAGTTTCTGTTTCTTATGGTGTATTGGAGTCGATTCAAAAAGGTTGGACACATAGTTTAGCGTTACTTGATATGACCGTTAATATGATTAAAAGAATGGTCTTGGGTGAAGTCTCAATTAAAAACCTTTCCGGACCTGTTAGTATTGCAGAGTTTTCTGGACAGGCTTTACAAAATGGATGGGTCGCTTTTTTGAGTTTATTAGGGCTGTTGAGTTTGAGCCTAGGGATTTTAAATTTACTCCCCATTCCGGTATTGGATGGTGGACACCTCTTCTTTTATGTCATTGAGATGATTAAGGGAACGCCGGTCAAAGAATCGATTGAGCTGGTGGCTCAAAAAGTCGGTGTGGTTCTCATCTTGATGCTTACTTTTTTTGCTTTATTTAATGATGTGGTACGAATTTCCAATGGTTAAACAGTTTCTTCAATCTTCTCTTCTTGCATTCTTACTGCTCTTTAATCTCTCTGTTGTGAAGGCGTCGGATTTTCAAATTAATAAGATCCAAATAGAAGGAAATCAACGAATCAGTTTTGAAACGGTTCGTAGTTATTTACCGATTGAAGTAGGGGATGAGCTTTCCCGCTCGAAAGTGCAAAAAAGTATTCAAGCGCTTTATCAAACTGGATTTTTTAGAGATATTGCTTTCTTTCAAGAAGCAGATGGTATTTTAAAAATTAGAGTGCTTGAACGACCTTCTATTGCAGATATCAGTATTGAAGGTAATGAGCTGATTAAAACAGAAGATATGACACAAGCTCTGAATACGATGGGCGTTAAAAAAGGGCGTATCTTTAATGACACCCAGATGGAACGCATCATCCTGGATTTAAGAAGGCGTTACCAAAACCAAGGGTATTATGCAGCTGAAATTGATATTCAAGTCAAAGAGTTACCTCGTAACCGTGTGTCTCTTGAAATCAAAGTCGAAGAAGGAAAGCCCGCCAGTATTGGTCGAATTACTTTGGTGGGCAATAAAACTTATGATGATGCACGCCTAAAAGGAAATTTATTGCTATCAGAATCCGCAATCATAGGTGACTCTGATAAGTATGCAAAACCGAAGCTACAATCCGATATCGAAACTTTACGTTCCTATTATATGGACCGAGGGTTTGCGGAGTTTAAAGTGGCGTCGTCTCAAGTGAGTTTGTCTTTGGATAAAACGCAGGTCTATATTACTATCAATATGAAAGAAGGCGTGCAGTATACCGTTTCAGACATAAAATTCACCGGAGAAACCATTGTTAAACAAGATGAACTGAAGAGCTTGTTGAAAATTCATGAGGGGGATTTCTTTTCAAGAAGTCAGATTGTCGCAACGGTGAATGCGATTCGTGACCGTCTGAGTGAAGAGGGGTATGCATTTGCTGAAATCGAACCCATTACCCAGCTTGATAAGAATAATCGTCTAGTGTCCTTGGATTTCCGGATCGAACCGAAAAGCCGTGTTTATGTTCGACGTATCCGTATTGAAGGGAATACCCGGACGAGAGATTATGTGATTCGAAGAGAATTACGCCAGTTTGAAAACGCTCCTTATTCATTGAAGGCAGTGCGTCGCTCCAATACCCGCCTTAATCGTTTAGGGTATTTTAAAACGGCTAAGGTTGATACGGATCGTATTTCAAAAGATCAGGTTGATCTTGTAGTGAAAGTGGAAGAACAGTCAACTGGTGCCTTTAATGCCGGTATAGGGTATTCTCAGCTGGATGGTATCAGTTTCACTATTGGGGTGACTGAGCGAAATGTGATCGGGTCAGGTTATCGGGCCAATGTGAATGGAACTTATAGTGCCTCTACCAAGTCTGCTGACATCGGTGTGACAAACCCATACTTCACCGCAGATGGCGTTTCATTGGGTGGTGGGCTTTATTATCGTGAAATCGATGCCCAAGAGTTAAATGTATCAAACTATACAACGAATAACTACGGGTTAAGAGTGAATGTCGGTTATCCAACCAGTGAGTGGAGTAGCTTGAGTTATGGTTTGAAGTTTGATGATCAAACTCTAAAATGTATTGATACATTTACAGCCTGTAAGACATATACCAGTAATTATGGCCGTCACTTTAATTCTGTTCGCTATACCATGGGCTGGAGTTATGATACTAAAAATGCTTTCTACTTTCCTACCGATGGCCAGAGAACCAGTGTGAGTGGTGAGTTGGTGATGCCTACAAATTCTGATGTTTCTTTTTATAAGTTGTATTTAGAAGAAACCCTGTACCAACCACTTTCACAATATTTTACGCTAAGGCTTAAAGGGGATGTGGCTTATGGAGATGGTTATGGTGATCATGACGAGTTGCCCTTTTATGAAAACTTTTATGCGGGTGGAATTGGAACCGTTAGAGGGTTTGAGCCAAATTCTTTGGGCCCAAGATATGATGCCACAATCGATGGTTCAACGGACCCTATAGGGGGGAGTCTAAGAATTGTGACAAATGCAGAAGTGACTTTCCCGATGCCCTTTGTTGAAGATTCTGGAAATTTACGCTTGAGTCTTTTTGTGGATGCTGGGAATGTCTTTAGTGATGCAAGTGCCGTCAAATTACCTGAATTTAGGTCAGCAGCAGGGTTAGGGGTTGCTTGGATTACACCGGTTGGACCTTTAGCATTTAGTTTGGCTAAAGCGCTTAATTATCAAGATACCGATAGAACACAAGTTTTCCAATTTAACTTAGGTGTTCCGATGTAAGGATGGTTTTAAACCGCTGGGTAGAAGTGAATAGATCAGTAAAATGATTAAAAAATTTTATTAAATCGGATACAATAATTTCCATATATATTTTTTCGTAAGGATCGTTTTTATGCGTAAGTTGCTAAAGGTTTTTTTAGCGGGTGTTTTAACCATTTTATCAAGCCAGTCGCTAGCGGAACCCGTTAAATTAGGTGTGGTTAATGTAGGTTTGTTATTGGAAAAGGCCCCACAAGCGCAGGCAGCTGGTAAGAACCTAGAAAAAGAGTTCGGTCCTCAGCAAACCGAGTTGAAAAAATTAGCGAAGCAACTTGAAAAAAAACAACAAGATTATCAAAAAAATCAATTGATATTGTCTGACTCTCAGAAGGTGGCTGCAGAAAGAGAAATCAGCATGCTGACAAGAGATATTCAACGTAAACGAAATGATATACAAGAGTTGGTGAATATTCGTCGGAATGAAGAGTTGGCCAGTCTTCAAAGCTTAGTGAATCAAGCCATTAAAGAAATTGGCAAGCAGCAGAAGTTCGATTTGATACTATATGAAGGGATTGCTTATACCAACAATCGCTTGGATGTTACACAGGAAGTTTTAGAATATCTTGAAAAAGAGTATCGAAAAAAACGTGCTAACTTTAATAAATAATAAGTTGAGCGTTTAATTTGAAGTTAAAAAATATTGTAAATTACCTTAAAGAAGCAGGCATCGACGTCGAATTAAAAGGTGATGATTCTATTAATGTCGACCAAGTATCAGGCTTGGTAGAAGCACAGCAAAATCACATCAGTTTTTTATCCGATTCAAAACGACTCCATGAGTTGGAGACAACTTCTGCAGGTGTCGTTTTGATCAATCCGAAATTTGAAAGCCTAACCACCACGACGCGCTTGTTGGTTGACAATCCATATTTTGCTTTTGCTAAAGTGTCTCAGTTGCTTAACCCAGAAAGTTTTTCAGCAGGCATTCATGCTTCTGCGGTTGTGGATGATTCTGCCAAAGTTGCAGAATCAGCATGGATTGGTGAAAATGTGGTTATTGGAAAAAGAGTCACGATTGAAGATCATTGTTTTATTGGTCCAGGATCGGTTGTGTTGGATGACGCCGTCATCGGTCAAAAGACGCGTTTAGTTGCCAATGTTACAGTGATGCATGACTGTATAATCGGTAAAGAAGTTTACTTGGATCCTGGCTGTGTCATAGGTGGACAGGGCTTTGGTTTTGCTAATGAACAAGGAGAATGGCATAAAATTCCACAAATTGGTCGAGTTGTGATTGGAGACCGAGTTTTTGTGGGAGTGAATGCAAATATCCATCGCGGTGCCATAAATGACACTGTTATTGAATCAAATTGTATTATTGATAGCTTGGTTCATATTGCCCATAATGTTTCAATCGGTTATGGGTCGGCAATTGCTAGCCAAGTTGGTTTTGCGGGGAGTACCACTGTTGGGAAATATTGCGTTTTTGCTGGGCAGGCAGGTATTAATGGTCATATTTCCATTACCGACAAAAGCTATTTTGCTGCAAAATCAGGTGTAACACATAGTATTAAAGAACCAGGAAGTTATTCTGGTTTTCCAGCGATTCCAACACCAGAATGGCAAAAAAATATGGTTCGGTCGAAAGGACTGAATAAAATGGCTCAAAAGATAAAACACTTAGAAAAAGAACTACAAGAATTAAAATCTAAATTGGAAAATGACTAACATGTTGAATGTAAAAGAAATATTTGAATATCTTCCTCATAGATATCCTTTTTTATTAGTAGATCGTGTGACTGAATTTAAATCGGGCGAATCCTTAAAAGCCTATAAAAACGTGACTTATAATGAGCCGCAGTTCACGGGACATTTTCCTGATAATCCTATCATGCCAGGCGTTATGATTATTGAAGCGATGGCGCAATGTACAGGTATTCTTGCTTTTAAAACACAAGAAGTTAAACCTGATGGTACCTCAATGTATTACCTTGCAGCGGTTGATAATTGTCGTTTTAGGAAACCAGCCATTCCTGGTGACAAGCTGGAATTTGAAGTGAAAACCGTGAACAATAAAAAAGGCATCTGGAAGTTTGAATGTACAACCAGTGTTGATGGTAAATTAATCGCTTCTTGTGATATGTTGTGTGCTGAACGTAAAGTTTAATTAAGTAAATAAAGATAGAAAGGGTTAAATGTGATTCATTCAACAGCCATTGTGGATCCTAGTGCAACAATTGGAGAAGATGTCGAAATCGGCGCTTATTCAATTATTGAGGCGGATGTATCGATTGGGTCTGGTTCTGTTATTGGTCCCCATGTCGTTATATCAGGACCAACAACGATTGGAAATAATAATCGTTTTTATCAATTCTGTTCTATAGGCGCTGCTCCGCAAGATAAGAAATATGCTGATGAACCCACTCGTTTAACGATTGGTGATAATAATACATTTAGAGAAAATGTAACGGTTAATCGCGGTACAGCACAAGACCGAGGTGAAACCACTATCGGTAATGATAATTGGGTAATGGCTGGTGTTCATATTGCTCATGATTGTGTTATTGGAAATCATGCCATTTTTGCGAATGCTTCTGCCCTTGCTGGACATGTGATTGTAAATGACTGGGCTATCTTAGGAGGCTATACGTTAGTACACCAATTTTGTAATATTGGAGAGCACTCTTTTTGTGGCATGGGAAGTGTTATTAATCAAGATGTGCCTAACTTTGTCACTGTTTCAGGTAATCTTGCAGGCCCGAGAGGCTTAAATGTTGAAGGGTTAAAACGCAGAGGCTTTGATAAAGACCAGATTCACTTGGTTAAAAAAGCCTATCGAGCGCTCTATCGTACAGGGTATCGATTAGAAGAAGCCATTTATGAAATCGATGCCATTAATGATGAGCGAGATACGCTGGGATCACTTGTTAGCTTTTTAAAACAGTCTAGTCGTGGCATTGTCAGATAAATTGCAACCTGGTAAAAAACCTCCTGTTATCGCAATGGTTGCAGGTGAAGCTTCAGGTGATACATTAGGGGCTGACTTAATCCTCTCTTTAAAAAAACGTTTTCCTAATGCTCGATTTGTAGGAATTGGCGGTCAGAAAATGATCGCCAATGGGTTTGAATCCTGGTATCCCCTTGAAAAACTTTCCGTTATGGGTTTTTTTGAAGTATTAAAACACTTACCCAGTTTATTACGCCTCCGAAAAGAACTTATTCAAAGATTATTGCAATTAAGACCAGATGTTTTTATCGGTATTGATGCGCCTGATTTCAATTTTAAAATGGAAGGAATCCTAAAAGAAAGTGCTATTCCGACCATTCATTATGTCGGTCCTTCTGTTTGGGCTTGGCGTGAAAAAAGATTGTTAAAAATCCGTAAGCAAGTCGATGGTGTGTTGGTTTTGTTTCCTTTTGAGACGGCTTACTATGATAAATATGGCATCCCGTCAAAATTTGTAGGTCACCCCTTAACAAATCAAGTGGCAAACAGTCCGGATAAAGACTCTGCACGTCAGCAACTCGGGTTGGCGACAGGTACTCCTGTTACGGGGATTTTACCCGGCTCTCGATCTAGTGAAATCAACTTGATGATTGATGTTTATGTTCAAGCTGCGGTGAAACTGCATCATACATACCCCCAAATGAAATTTGTTATACCTTGTATTAATCAGTCGGCTAAAGAAAGAGTAGCCTTATCTATTTCAGAATACGGTAATGGGATAGATTTCATATTGTTAGATCAGCAAGCACAATTGGCAATGGCGGCTTCTGATCAATTAATTGTTACCTCTGGAACGGCTACATTAGAAGCTGCGCTCATGCAACGTCCTCTCATTTTGGCGATTAAGTTACACCCTGTTTCATATTGGATTATGAAGCGATTGGCGACCACGAAGTGGGTAGGGCTTCCTAATGTGTTGGCAGGAAAATGTATTGTGCCTGAATTAATTCAAGAAAATGCCACCGTAGATACAATTGCTTTGGCTTTAGGTAAGTTGATTACGGATGAAAATATGCGCGAAGCACAATTAACAGAGTTTAAAAAACAATACGAGGTGCTTAATCAAAATGCTTCCGAGTTAGCGTCTGATGCGATTGTTAAGTGGGCAAAGTTAAAGAATGGATAGCAGTAGTATGCAGGGGTGTTTGGATTTTACACGATATGATATTTCAGAGGAATTTATTGTTGGTGTAGATGAAGTTGGACGAGGTCCTTTAATAGGCGATGTTGTCGCTGCCGCTGTTATTTTACCGAAAGGCTGTCAACTGTTATTAAAAGACTCTAAAAAGTTATCAGAAACTAAAAGAGAACAACTTGCTCTTCAGATAGAGCAAGAAGCTATTGATTTTTGCGTTGCAACAGCTTCCCCGAAAGAGATTGACTCATTAAATATTCTCCATGCAACCATGCTTGCGATGAAGCGTGCGGTTGAAGGAATCAATAAACCTATTGAAAAAGTTTTGGTGGATGGAAACCGCTGTCCGAATATTCCTTATGAGTGCGAAGCAATTATCAAAGGGGATGGAAAGGTGCCTGTTATCAGTGCGGCCTCTATTTTAGCTAAGGTGCATAGAGATCAACAAATGCAGACACTACATGAGGCTTATCCCCATTATGGATTTGATGCTCATAAAGGGTATCCGACTAAGCTTCATTTAGAAAAATTGTCTCAACATGGTCTGATTCCAGGCTATCGCCATTCATTTAAACCGGTTAAGAATATTATGCAAATCTTACCTAAGGTATAAGTTTATATCTGGGTGGTAGCTTTTCGGTAATCAAGTTATATAGAATTTTAATTTGAGATAAATCGGGATTTAGATTAGAGTTTTTTACATAGAACCTTAAATGAAATTCTATTTGCGATAGTGGCAAATACATACTAGGAAATGTTATGAGTACGACTTTAGAGCAAGTTGAAAAAACGGCCCAGCTAAGCAAAAACAACCAGATGAGCCTAATGATTTTTCAGGTTCAGTTTCCTAGGGAAGGGGCGTCTTCACCTCCTTACTATGGCATGAATGTCTTCAAGGTGAGAGAGGTTTTAGAGGCGCGTGTTTATGAACTCTCCGATATGCCGGATGCGAACCCATTAATTGAAGGGATGATAGAGTTAAGAGGGGTTTATCTACCTGTCATCGACCTTCCTAAGTGGATGGGGTTTGAGATGACTGAAGAAGAACGGGAAAAATCCATTATCATTGTGTCAGATTTCAGCCATAACTTTATCGGTATGCGAGTCGCTCACATTCACGGCGTTGAAGAAAAAGAATGGACAGACATTAAGCCAGCCACGAATTATAACGTTGATGTGAACACCAATCAGGTTATTAATCATACTTACTTGGAAAACAGCGATCAGCTTTGTTTTATTCTTGATATTGAAAAACTATTGATTGAAGCGATGCCTTCAATGGCCGAAAAGATTTTTTCATCTGCTAAAGAAGTGAACTCGGGCGCACATGAGTTTACAGAGGAAGTGAAAAACCGCCAGATTCTTTTCGCGGAAGACAGTAAATCCATTCAACAATACATGAGTATGGTATTTGATCAGTTAGGTTTAAGATATCAAGGGTTTGAAAATGGTCGTTTATTAATGGATTATGTTGATTCTCTTGAGAATATGGATGACATTTCGATGATTTTTACAGACCTGGAGATGCCTGTTGCCTCTGGACATACGGTTATTAAAGAATTGAAGGCAAATCCCAAAACACGAAATATACCGATTGTTGTTCATACTTCTATGACCAGTGAAAATAACAGCCGAGAAGTCCTTGATATGGGAGCGGATCATTTCGTTGGAAAGGTTGATACGAACTTAATTGTAGAAACAATTAAGAAGATTGAGGAAAAATATTATAAAAAATAGCCGTCATTTTTAAATTTCAGACATAAAAAAAGGCACTGATCAGGTGCCTTTTTAGTTTAAAGTCGTCTTAAATTAACGTTGACGAGCTTTAAATCTTGGGTTTGTTTTGTTGATTACATAAACTTTCCCACGACGTCTAACAACTTGACAGTCTTTATGACGTGTTTTTGCTGATTTTAATGATGATAAAATTTTCATATTAGATATCCAATATTATTTTTGGTTGATATTGATCAACGAGTTCAAATTTGAAAGCGTGGATTCTACTGATTTTTTGATGGTTTGTCTAGTTTTTTTGTTAGAATGCCAACTCTTTTATAAAAGAGTCTGGTGCCGTTGATTATATCGATTAATAGGGCTTAGAGAAATTTTTTCTATTCAGTTTAAAAACAGCTTTGCTTGGGTTGGGAAAACAGTAGTTTCATGTCATTAAAAAAACAAATTCAGTCAATCCTTGGAAAAGACGGGCAACTCTCTCAAAATACACCAGACTATGAAGTGCGCCACGCCCAAGTCGAGATGGCAGAAACCGTTGCTGATGTGATTGAAGAAAGCCAAACACTCCTTGCAGAAGCCGGTACTGGAACTGGGAAAACCTTTGCTTATCTCATTCCTGCATTACTGTCAGGCAAAAAAGTCATCGTATCAACCGCCACAAAGACATTGCAAGATCAATTATTAAGTAAAGACATTCCTCTTTTGATGGATATTTGTAATGCAAAAGGCACGGCCAAGATTTTAAAAGGGCGTGAAAATTATATTTGTCCTCAACGTTTAGAAATTGCCGAAACGGCAGAGCAAAATACCAAAGAAGTCTGGCGAAAGTTGTCACTGATTCATGATTGGCAGGAAAAAACACTGGTTGGTGATAAATCGGAACTCACGTCATTGGATGAAAATGATCCGCTATGGAGTCGAGTTTGCGCGCGCATGGAGTTTTGTCAGGCAAATGAATGTACAGGTGATAATGGCTGTTTTTACCCTGGCGTAAAACAACAAGCCACAGATGCAGAAATCTTAATCGTGAATCACCATTTATTCTGTGCTGACTTAGCATTAAGAGAGCAGGGGTTCGGTGAAATTTTGCCAGAAGCCGATATTTATATTTTTGATGAGGCGCATCAACTTCCAGATATAGCAGCCCAGTTTTTAGGGTTTAGTGTGAGTCGATTTCAGTTAGACGAATTGGTCAGAGATGTTCGGTTGGCTTATAAAAAAGAATCGCCAGAAAGCATTGAGCTATCGGATCAAGCAAAAGCAGTGGAAGACAAAGTCCGCATTTTTAATGAAGCATTAGGCAAATGGGAAAAGCGTTGGACTTGGGAGAGTTTTTCTGAGGCCAAAACCGGTCATAAAACACTTGAGCACTTGCGGAACCAACTGTCGTTATTGGCTGACGTGATTAAACCTCTTACTGATCGAGGCAAGTTGTTGTCGGCTTTGTACAAAAGAACGCAGGAATTTGAAAAACAAATTGAGACCTGGTTAAAGGCTTCCTCAGAAAATCAAATACGCTGGATAGAATCTTCACAAGCAAGATTTAAACTCAATCTTACGCCATTAAGTGTTGCTGCACCATTTAGCCGACAGCGTGATGCATTGGGCGGGGCCTGGGTTTTTACTTCAGCCACGCTCAGTGTGAATCAAAGTTTTGATTATTTTGCTCATCGCCTGGGCTTAGAATCTGCGCGCACCCATCAATGGGAGAGTCCTTTTGATTATGATCAACAAGCAGTCATTTATCATCCAATCGGTCTGCCGGATCCAAAACACCCTGATTACATTAAGATCTGTTTAAGAGCGGCTTGGCCGTTATTGCTTACCAGTCAAGGAAGAGCATTTTTATTGTTTACCAGTCATAAGGCATTACAAGAAGCGAAAGTCATTCTTTCTCAGCACTGGGAAGGAACTTTGATGGTTCAGGGAGATGGCCCGAAAACGACGTTGCTTGCGCGATTTAAAGAAACAGATAATGCGATCTTATTAGGTACCAGCAGTTTCTGGGAAGGAGTGGATGTGAAAGGAGATGCATTAAAACTGGTTTTAATCGATCGAATCCCATTTATTCCACCAGATGATCCAGTCGTACAAGCAAGAGAATCTTTTTTGAAACAAAAGGGATTGAGTGGTTTCTTTAATTTTCAAATTCCCGAGGCAACGATTGCCCTTAAGCAAGGAGTTGGTCGATTGATAAGAGATTCATCCGACAAAGGGGTGTTGATGTTGTGTGACCCACGGTTGACTCAAAAATCGTATGGTAAGATTATTACTAATAGCTTTCCGAGTTTTAAATGGGTTTATGATGTGAACGAAGCAAAAGAGAAATTATTATGAATGTACTAGCAGTTGAGTCGTCGACGAAAGCGTGCTCGGTTTGCTTGAAGCTGGGTGATAAAGTCTATGTTGAATTTGAAATGGCACCACAGCGTCATGCTAACTTAATGCTTCCGATGGTTGAAAAGGTGTTAAATCAATCTGGTGTCACGCCTGACCACATTCATGCCTTGGCTTTCAGTGAAGGACCTGGTGCCTTTACGGGAATTCGAATTGCAGCAGGGGTGACACAGGGGCTTGCGTTAGGATGGGAAAAGCCAGTGCTTTCTGTTTCAACTTTGGAAGCACTGGCCTGGCAGGCTTATAAGGAGACGCACCAGACGGAGTGGCTTGCCTGCCTAGATGCACGAATGAAAGAAATTTACGTGCAATCCTGTCATATAGAAGCGGGGCAGTTAATGTCAACACAGGCACAACTGCTTTCTCAAGAACAGTTACTTGAAACTTTAAAAAACAGTGCTATAAAAAATGGTGTGGGAGATATCGATACGGAATATCCCGACGTGGTAAGTGTGTTTGAAACCTGGCAAAGTGCTTATCCTTCAGCAGAAGCAATTGCTGATATTACTCAGCAGCGTTTAGGTCAAGCAAAAATGCTTGACGAAGAGATTCCTTTGCCTGTTTACCTGCGAAACGATGTTGCTGATAAACCGGCGGCCATGAAATAATTTAAATTGCCTGTTTTTTAAGCAATAGAGGTGATGTGTAAGACTTTATTCAGTTTTTTGTTTTTGTTGAAATGTTGCACACATAATTATCCACAACTTCTGTGTATAGATTGCAGGAGCACTTTAGAGGATAATGGCATTGTTTGATTTTAGTTAAATAGACCGTGATACGGGCTTTGGAGCGTTGTTTTGAAAAGATTGATTAAACTGTTTTTTATAACGGTGTGCTTTAGTGCAATGTCAACTGCTTGGGCAGTTAATAACATGATGTCTCACCAATTTAAAGTAGGGGATACCGTTCTAGTCGGTTTTCCTGCAACGAATATTAAAGATGACGCCTATATCATCGGTGTTGTTCAAAAAATTACGCCGAAAGGCAATTATCAGATTACCGTCAGAGATTTTGTTGAAGGGCATGATTATGGGTTGTCTTGTGTTCCGATTGCAGTTGATTCAGCGGGAAATGAAACGGGTCAATCTGGCTGGGAAATGTGGGATAACACTAAGCAGTTGACCTCTAATGGCTTGCAATATATCGTGCCTGCCGATAAGGTGGTCAAGTTAGCCAAAGGTCAAATGAACTTTATCGATCGTTATAATGTTTACATCACTTACTCCCGTTGGAAATCGAATGTGCCGGTCATGTCAATTGATCGTTTAGAAAGTGCTGAGGCAGAAGCCAGATATGCAAACATTTCTGGAATGATTCCCGCTTTTGAGATTGCCAAACTGGATCGTGCCAGCTATTTTGATTCAAGTAATGGCCGTCCTTACTGGCCTTATGAAAGCGTGCCGCATTTAATCAAATTGATGGATCATGTGATTGCTTTACTGGATAGTCGACCTGAGCTTAATGAGCTTTGGAGAGCGAAAAAAAGAGATTGGGCAAAAATTAATCAAAGTATGGAAACGTACTTTCTAATTGATGCCATTGATAAAGCGGTTGATGATGCTTATTTTCTATTAAATGAAGAGGGGATTGAAAAAGCTGATTCAAAGGCACTTAAGCGCTTAAAAGAACAGCTTAAGTACCTAGGCAAAATACAGTAAATATTTTTGTTGGTTACTTAGAAAATTGATAATAGGTTTTGTTTAAGTAATCAACCACTTCTTCACGTTCCTCATCAAACCAACCAACATTTAAATTCTGGTCGCAGTAAGCGACCGCTTTCTGAAGATCCTTATAATTGTTCGGCGCCATTTTTTTCAGGTTGGGTTTGTTGTATCCAAGCGTGCTGTGGCACTTCATGCAGTTTGCTTCATCATGTAATACCTTACCAGGATGTACTTCTGCTAAAACGGTCAAGGGAGAGCATAAAATTGTGGTTAATACGGTTTTGTGAACGAGCTTCATTGGGGTTTCCTCCATCATATAACTATGAATTAAATCGGACTTACAATTAATGAATACTACTAATAATCTATTTCATTTTACTGCTTTAAGAAATAAATCTATATAAATGTTTTTATAGGAATTTAGAATGATTTTATATCTCATATTTTTCGTGTGACTTTAAGGTTTTTGAATCGTTTTTGAAGTGAAAAAATAGCCAGGTCTGGGTGTTATTCTTAAAAAAATCACTCAAAGATGGGATTAAACAACCGAATGATATAAAGTCAGATAAAATACGCGGTTAATATCACATATTCAAAGGACGGAACATGGTAGAACAAACGTTTATTAAAGGTAAGGATGCGTGCTTAGAGGATTCCATTAATAAAATGCAAACCTTACTAGGCAAGGCAGGGTTTGATATTGAAGAGGCTTCTTGGTTAAACCCAGTTCCGAATGTTTATTCTGTTCATATTCGAGACAAAAATTGTCCAGCTTTGTTTACCAATGGTAAAGGTGCCAGTCGAAAAGCCACTTTGGCTAGTGCTTTAGGTGAGTTTTTCGAACGTTTAGAAACAAATTACTTCTTTTCCGATTTTTATTTGGAGGAAACTCTGGTAAATGAGCAGGGTGAGTTTTCATGGGATGAAAAGGGGTTGTACTTCCCAAATGAAAAATCATTCGAGCTGTCAGAATTTCGCCAGTGCTTAAGTCCTGATTTATGGGAAATTTATGATCCTGAAGAAGAGATGGTTGCAGAAGATTTATTGAGTTTAAATGATGCTTCATCAAAAATTCGTTGTTTGCCTTTAACGAATGCTTCTACTCTTGATACCGTCTATTTTCCGATGAACTTGTTCAGTAACTTGTATGCCAGTAATGGTTTGAGTGCAGGTAATACACCTGAAGAAGCGCTTGTCCAAGGGTTGTCAGAGGTTTTTGAGCGCTGGGTGAAGCGGCAGATTTTGACAGAAAATTTATGTTTGCCTGAAGTGCCAGAAGCGGTGGTGCAGCGTTATCCCACGGTTGTTAAAGCAAGAAAAGCGTTGCAAGAACAAGGAATCGACGTCTCCATTCGAGACAGCTCTTTAGGGGGGCAATTTCCTGTAATGAATGTCACTTTGTTTGAGCAGAAAACCGGTCGTTGTTTTGCTTCCTTTGGCGCGCATCCTATTTTTGAAGTGGCGTTGGAGAGAACCTTAACAGAATCTTTACAAGGGCGCAGCTTGGATATGTTGGATGGGTTTCAGTTACCTGTTTTTGATGAAGCGCTTGTTGCAGATGATGAAAATATTGAAAATCATTTCATTGACTCCAGTGGATTGATTCATGCGAAATTTATTTCCCATCAGTATGACTTTGAGTTTAATGAGTGGGATTTTGAAGGTGACACACAAGCACAATATGAGCTTTTGGTTAAGAAAGTGCATGAGCAGGGCGCCGAAGTCTATTTTGCTCATTATGAACATTTTGGTATCAATGCCTGTCGTATTGTTGTGCCCAAAATGTCGGAAGTATTCCCTATGCACGAACTGGTAGATAATAACCAAAACAGAGGTCGTGTACTTCGAGAAATTTTATTGGAACTTTCTCAATCAAATAAAGCGAATCGATTTGAAAACGCTTTGGAACAAGTTGAAATGATGGGGTTTTCAGAGCATCAAGGTGTCGCCAATTTAATTGGTTTGTTGCCTGATCCAAATTCTTACTGGAAAAAATTTAAAATCGTTGAGCTACAAATGTGGTTGTTACTGGCCGTTAAAGACTATGAAATGGCTTATGAAAGACTGCAGGAGTGCCATTACTTTGTCGATGATGAAGCAATGGCTCTTTTGTACAAGGCGCTGGGGTTTGCGTTAGACATCTTGCTGGAAGACACGCTGACGGAATTCCCGCTGTCTGTGCAATCTCAATTATTTGGTGAGGAAGTGGTTGAAAAAGTTTGGCGAAACATTAATGGTGAAGAGGTTTTTGGCGGGTTAGAAATTGGAATGTCTGCGTTTGAAAACAGCCAAAATCATCAGGCTTTGATAACCGTCTATCAAAAGGTACAACAAGTTAAACATTTTGTGAACACCCAGTAAGGTTTCAGCTTGGTTTCGAATGTGTACGTGCTTTTTAGAAAGAACGCGTATCAGTTTTATGAGCAAGGGTTGCTAAATTTGTTAAAATAGCACGATATTTATAAAACTTAATCAAAAGAGCTGAACATTGGGTTTGGCTTGAACAGGAACACCTATGAAATTAGATTTTTTAGATTTTGAACAACCAATTGCAGAGTTGGAAGCCAAAATTGATGAGTTGCGTCACTTGGATGGTCAAGATATGGACCTGATTAAAGAAGTGTCTGCGTTAGAGCAAAAAAGTAAAAATTTAACCCAGTCAATTTTTAATCGTTTGTCTGATGTTCAGGTTGCACAAGTTGCGCGTCATCCACAGCGTCCATACATGCTGGATTATCTAAAAGAAATGTTTACTGATTTTAAAGAGATGCACGGTGATCGAGCCTTTGCAGATGATGCTGCGATTGTTGGCGGGCTAGCACGTATTAATGGTCAAGCGGTCATGGTGATTGGTCAAGAAAAAGGCCGAGATACCAAAGAAAAAATTCGTCGTAATTTTGGGATGCCTCGTCCTGAAGGGTACCGAAAAGCGCTGCGTTTAATGAAAACGGCTGAGACGTTCGGTCTGCCTGTTTTGACCTTTATTGATACCCCTGGGGCTTATCCGGGGATTAATGCTGAAGAGCGTGGTCAGTCGGAAGCCATTGCACGTAACTTGATTGAAATGTCAGAGCTGAAAGTTCCGGTTATCTGTACCGTTATTGGTGAAGGTGGTTCTGGTGGTGCATTGGCGATCGGTGTGGGCGATGTTACGATGATGATGCAATACAGCACCTATTCTGTGATTTCGCCTGAAGGGTGCGCTTCTATTCTGTGGAAAGATGCAGCCAATGCAGCAGATGCGGCCAGCGCTTTGGGTATTACGGCGCCACGGTTAAAAGAGCTTGGTTTGGTTGATGAAATTGTTGAGGAACCTTTGGGCGGCGCACATCGTAATCCTTCAGCCGCGGCTTCTTCTTTAAAAGATGCGATTTTAAGACAGTTAGAATTATTGAAAAACAAACCTGTTGATGAACTGCTTGAAGCTCGTTACCAGCGTTATATGCAATATGGTAACTTTGACGTTGCCTAAACCGGTTCTATAGGATTTTCATGTCTTATCAAAAGGTTGAGTTAGCCATCTCAAAGCTAATTCACCTTTATCCTTCTTCCGTTCAATTCTTGGTTGCCTTCAGCGGTGGGCTTGACTCTACCGTCTTGTTAGACGCGCTTTGTAAAAAGGTTCCACTTCACTCAATTCATGCCGTTTACGTCAATCATGGGTTACAACCCGAATCAAAACAATGGGCCGACGTGTGCAAACAGGTATGTGAACGATTAGGTGTTACATTTGAAAGTGTTGATGTTGAGGTGTCAGAGGTGTTACGCCAAGGAATTGAATCGGTGGCGCGTCAAAAGCGTTACGAAGCGCTTTATAACAGAACGACAAAAGATACGCTGCTTTTGACGGCACACCATCAAAGAGATCAAGCCGAAACGTTATTGCTTAATATGGCAAGAGGGGCAGGGATTGCAGGATTATCCGGTATGCCTTATGCGAAAGAAACTCATTGGAATGGGCAGATTCTAAAGCATTGTCGACCTCTTTTAAATGTGGATTATGATGCTATTCGGGACTACGCAAAACAGCATCGGCTTGATTGGGTTGAAGACTCATCGAATCAGGAGCTTGATTATCGTCGTAATTACCTGAGGCATGAGGTGTTGCCTAAAATTCGCCAGGCCTGGCCGTTTTCAGATGCTAATTTTGCCAAATCGGCGCAGCATTTAAATGAAAGTTTAGCGCTTTTGAATGAGTTGGCTGAAATTGATTTACAAGGTTCTGATTACAGTGATTTTTATTTGTCGTTCACTCATGTCAAAGAGCTCAAATGGTCTCGGATCAAAAATATGACTCGGTACTGGGCACAGTTTTATCTGTCAGGTTTTAGGTTGAATGCCAAAATATATCAATGGTTGCAAGAATGTTTGAATAACAAGAATCCTCAAGCCAAACCGAAAATGCTATTGGCTCATGGAGAATTGAGATTTTACAACCATGTTTTGTATTATTTTGAAGATTTGAAAATGAACTACTCGTTGGCTTTTGATGAGTTTGACGCGGGTGCATTGCAGTTTTTTAACGCATTGCGTTTTTCTGAACAGTTTTCACTGGAGCAAAAAGAAAAGCTGGAAGGAGCGATTGTACGCCCCCTACAAAACGATGATTTAAGTTTGTCAGAGCAAAAAAAAGCGCTGAAGAAATGGTTTAAAGAGAATAAAATTCCAGAGTGGGATCGTCAACGGTGGCCTGTGTTAGAAAAAGAAGGGCAGATGGTTGCAATTTTAGGGTTTTATACGAAAAAATCATTTTAATAATCTGTAATGAAAGATTGCTCAACCCTTGATAATCCGTTATAATTTGCTTCCATTCTTATTACCCAATTCTGGTGGGTGCTTTACTCAAAACAAAGCTCTCAATTTGCTGAATTAAGTCTAAACTAAAGTGATTTCATGACAAAGTTTATATTCGTAACGGGTGGTGTAGTTTCTTCATTAGGTAAAGGAATTGCAGCCGCATCTTTAGGGTCTCTTCTTGAAGCAAGAGGCTTGAAAGTCAGTATGTTAAAAATGGATCCATATATTAATGTAGACCCCGGAACCATGAGTCCGCTTCAGCATGGTGAGGTCTTTGTCACAGATGATGGAGCCGAAACCGACTTGGATTTAGGTCACTATGAGCGTTTTGTTCAGCGTAACTTCACCAAACGTAACAGCTTCTCAACAGGCCAGGTATACGAGAAAGTGATTCGCAATGAGCGCCGAGGAGACTATCTTGGCGGTACGGTTCAAGTGATTCCGCATATTACGGATGAAATTAAACACCGTATCAAACTGGCTGCGGCGGGTTCTGATGTCGCGTTAGTAGAAGTTGGCGGGACCGTAGGGGATATTGAATCCCTGCCTTTCCTGGAAGCGATTCGCCAATTAGGTGTGGAAGTCGGGCGAGACCGCGCGATGTTTATGCATCTGACGTTATTACCTTATATTGCGGTTGCCGGTGAAGTGAAAACTAAACCGACACAACACTCAGTAAAAGAATTGCGCTCGATTGGGATTCAACCGGATATTTTGATCTGTCGTTCAGAAAGAGCTTTAGAAGAATCTGAAAAACGTAAAATTGCATTGTTTACCAATGTTGAAGAAAAAGCCGTCATTAACTCCTTAGACGCTCGCACCATTTATGAAGTTCCACGTATGCTGCATGAGCAAGGTTTGGATCGTCTCGTTACGGACCGCTTTAGAATCGATGCGCCTGTTGCTGATTTATCTGACTGGGATGATGTGGTGCAAGCGCAACTTAATCCGGAAAAATCCGTTGAAATCGCAATGGTTGGCAAGTATGTTGACTTGACTGAAGCTTATAAGTCTTTGATAGAGGCGTTGATTCACGGCGGAATTCAAACTAAGACTCAAGTCAATATCCACTATATTGATTCTGAAGACCTTGAAAAAGATGGAATCGGTGCCATAGAAGACATGGATGCGATCTTGGTGCCAGGTGGTTTTGGCGAACGCGGTGTAGAAGGTAAAATTGCAGCGATTCAATATGCAAGAGAAAATAAGATTCCATATTTAGGGATTTGTTTAGGAATGCAAATGGCGGTGGTTGAATTTGCTCGTCATGTTGCTGGATTGCCTTCGGCACACAGTACAGAATTAGACCCTAAAACACAGACGCCAGTTGTTGCGCTTATTACTGAATGGACCGATGAAGATGGCCATCTGGTAGAGCGTGATGAAAAAGTGGATTTGGGTGGCACGATGCGACTGGGCGGACAAACCTGTGCATTGGTCGAAGGCAGTAAAATGCGTGATATCTATGGTAAGGGCGTTATTCGTGAACGTCATCGTCATCGCTATGAAGTCAATGATGGTTATATTGCTAAGTTGGAAGCGGCTGGTCTGAAGATTTCAGGTCGTTCTGAAGATGGGAATTTAGTGGAAACAGTTGAAATCGAAGATCATCCATGGTTTGTCGCTTGTCAATTCCACCCTGAGTTTACTTCTACGCCAAGGAACGGACACCCATTGTTTAAAGCGTTTGTGGAAGCGGCTAGTCAGCACAAACAAACAACTCATTAAGAAGGTTTTTGTATTATGAATTTATGCGGATTTGACGTTGGGATTGACCAGCCTTTATTTTTGATTGCAGGGCCTTGTGTCATTGAGTCAGAGCAACTTGCCATTGAGACAGCGGGTCAGTTAAAAGAATTAACTGATGAGCTCGGTATTCCGTTTATCTATAAGTCTTCTTATGATAAAGCCAATCGTTCTTCGACTAAAAGCTTTAGAGGGCTTGGAGTTGAAGAAGGCTTAAGAATTTTACAAAAAGTTAAAGATGAGATTGGCGTGCCCGTCTTAACGGATGTGCATGAAGACACGCCTTTAGATGAGGTTGCTTCCGTAGTGGATGTTATGCAAACACCGGCTTTTCTGGTACGTCAAACCAATTTTATCCAAAATGTGTGTCGACAAGGATTGCCAGTCAATATCAAAAAAGGGCAGTTTCAAGCACCTTGGGATATGGACCAGGTGGTTGCAAAAGCACGTGAAGTCGGTAATGATCAAATTATGGTCTGTGATCGAGGAACTTCTTTTGGTTATAACACCTTAATTTCAGACATGCGAGGGCTGGCATCTATGAGACAAACAGGATGCCCTGTCGTCTTTGACGCAACGCATTCCGTACAGCAACCTGGTGGCCAAGGAACCACTTCAGGCGGGCAAAGGGAAATGGTGCCTGTGCTTGCTCGTGCTGCGATTGCAGCTGGGATTTCTGGCGTCTTTATGGAAACGCACCCCGATCCGGAAAATGCATTGTCAGATGGGCCTAATATGTGGCCTATCAACCGTTTGAAGCCGTTGCTAGAAACAATGAAAGAATTAGATGAGGTTGTTAAAAGACACGGCTTCATTGAAGATCAATCGTAATAAGGTTTTTTAAAGGTAGGTATTTATTTGTCATCCTTTTGCCATACAAGCATATTAAACTGATATTGGTCTGTTAACCAAATAATAGTCTCGGCGGGAATTTGCTGAGTAAACTTCAAAGAATTTAGAATAAAAGTAAATAGGAAAATAATCATATGTCATTGATTAAGGATATCAAAGCTCGTCAAGTAATTGATTCTCGTGGTAACCCCACTGTTGAAGCGGATGTGATTTTAGACGATGGTTCTAAAGGTCGTGGTATTTCACCTTCTGGTGCATCAACAGGCTCTCGTGAAGCAATTGAACTGAGAGATGGTGATAAGTCTAAATTTGGTGGTAAAGGTGTACTGAAAGCAGTGAATAACATTAACACTGAAATCAGAGACTTGTTGATTGGTAAAGAAGCAACCGACCAGGCAGCCATTGATAATGCAATGATTGCATTAGATGGAACTGAGAACAAAGCGCGATTAGGTGCCAATGCAATCTTGGCTGTTTCAATCGCAGTTGCACAGGCAGCAGCACAGTCAAAAGGGTTGCCATTGTATGCTTATCTAAAAACAGATGATTATAAAATGCCGGTACCAATGATGAATATCATCAATGGTGGTGAACATGCTGATAACTCGGTCGATTTCCAAGAGTTCATGATTATGCCTGTGGGCGCACCAACTATGTCTGAAGCGATTCGCTATGGTGCTGAAATCTTCCATGCTTTGAAGAAAGTATTGCATGATAAAGGCTATAACACTGCGGTAGGTGATGAAGGTGGTTTTGCGCCAGATCTTAAGTCTAACGAAGAAGCCATTACGGTGATTTTAGAAGCCATTGATGCAGCAGGTTACAAAGCTGGTGAAGATATCATGATTGCTATGGATGCAGCCTCATCAGAATTATATAAAGATGGTAAATACTTCCTAGGATCAGAGAACAAAACACTGTCATCTAAAGAAATGGTTGATTTGCTTTCTGACTGGGTAACTAAATACCCAATCATTTCGATTGAAGATGGTTTGGACGAGTCTGACTGGGATGGCTTTAAGTACCAAACAGAAAAAGACGGTAAGCGTCTACAGATTGTTGGGGATGACTTGTTTGTAACCAACCCTAAAATCCTCAAAGAAGGGATTGAAAAAGGGATTGCAAACTCGATCCTGATTAAAATCAATCAGATTGGGACGTTAACTGAAACATTCGAAGCGATTCAAATGGCGAAAGATGCCGGTTATACTGCAGTTGTATCACATCGTTCCGGTGAAACAGAAGACACGGTTATTGCAGACATTGCGGTTGCAACGGGAGCGGGCCAAATCAAAACAGGTTCTTTGTCTCGAACAGACCGTATTGCTAAATATAACCAATTGATTCGTATTGAAGAAGAGCTTGGTTCAAAAGCCGTTTATCCTGGTAAAGATGCTTTTTACAATCTTAAGTAATCAAGGATAAAGGTGTGAAAGCAATTTACATTGTTCTCGCCGTTTTTATTCTGATTTTACAAATTCGCTTATTGTCCTCCGATGGAGGCGTAGGCGAATTGCTTTCCTTACAAAATAAGCTCGATGAGCTTCATGTCAAAATTGATGCCTTAGAAGATAACAATGCCTTGCTTAGAAAAGAGGTGCAAGACTTACAGTCAAGTACTGAAGCAATTGAAACGATTGCAAGACAAAAGTTGGGTATGATTGCTAAAGACGAGGCATTTATTAAAGTGATTGAATTACCCAAAAACACAGATCCGGGTAGTTTAGATCGTCCTGATGATAAAGCAGAACAGAGTCAAGAATAACCCTTCAGAGTTGATTGAAGCGTTTGAATTGGTTTTGAGTTCAGCTCTTCTTTTTTAAAAAGACATATACCGCTCCAGTACCGCCATCTTTAGGTTGGGCACTACAATAAGCGAGCACCTGTGGTACTTGTGGGAGTCTTTGATTAACCAAGTTTTTTAGAATGGGGAAGTCGGTTTTTGAATTGTATCCTTTTCCATGAACAATGATAAGGTAACGAGCCTGTTGTTGTATGGCGTCGGTTAAAAAATCTTTCAAAATTTTATCAGCTTGCTCTTCGGTGTAGCCGTGCAAGTCTAGTTGCCAATGGGTATGAAATTTTCCGTTTTTTAAACGCTTCATGTCCTGACTATGCACACTGGGTTGCTGATATGTTAAGCTTTCATGCGCTGTTACTTGCGAAAAAGAGGTTTCTATTGAGTGGCCATAAGGCGATTTGTCGTTCAAAGAGGGCTGTCGGCGTACTTTAGGTTTGAGCGATGAAGTTTGATGTGAAACCACTTTTTTGTCTTGGTTAAGTTTTTGCACACCTTGGACGGCTTCAGCAAATAAGGATTTATCTTCATCTGAAATATTAGACATACTATAATTGTTCAATCATAAAACAAATAAAATATTCTACCCTAACTAAGTAATTATATGAAAATCTTATTATCCAATGATGATGGTTATAAAGCCCCAGGGATTCAAGCTTTATGGCACTGCTTGAAGGAACTGAATCTGCACTCTGAACTGAGGCTGATTGCACCGGATCGAAACCGCAGTGCAGCCAGCAACTCTTTGACCTTAATGGAACCTTTACGGATCACTGATCATGGTGATGATATTTACAGTGTGAATGGGACACCAACTGATTGTGTTCACTTAGGCATTAATGGTGCGATGGATTTCCAGCCGGATATGGTGGTTTCTGGCATTAATGCCGGCGCCAACATGGGAGATGATGTTCTTTATTCGGGCACGGTCGCTGCGGCTACGGAAGGGCGGTTTTTAGGAAAACCTTCGATTGCCGTTTCTCTTTGCGGGCAACAGCACTTTGAGACAGCCAGCCAAGTTATGCTGGAGTTGTTTAAAAACTTTCATGAACTACCATTGGACAGCTCAACCATTTTAAACATCAATGTGCCGGATATTCCTTATGAGTCTTTAAAAGGTATTCAAATTACGCGTTTAGGTAAGCGACACTGCTCTGAAAAAGTGGTCACCACGCAAGACCCTAGAGGTAATCAAATATACTGGGTTGGACCTGCCGGTCAGGCTGAAGATGCATCAGAAGGTACAGATTTTCATGCAGTCGAAAACGGCTATGCCTCTATCACTCCTTTAAAGATTGACCTGACTCACTATGAAATGCAGGCTGTTTTAAAAGGCTGGTTTGAGAATAAAGTTGTATGAGTATTTTACAAGATCCGGTTCATTACCCGAATCCAGCCTATGAGGCCAACCAAGGGGTTGGAATGACCTCACAGCGTACTCGGAACCGGCTGGTTGAGCGATTAATCTTTTTAGGTATTACTGATCCTGACGTTCTGAATGCGGTGAGGGTGACACCTCGTCATTTGTTTTTAGATGAAGCCATGGCCAGCCGAGCTTATGAAGACACCGCGCTGCCGATTGGGTATTCACAGACCATTTCACAACCTTGGGTTGTGGCCAAAATGACGTCCTGGTTAAATGCTAAAGGATCCTTGAACAGGGTATTGGATATCGGAACAGGTTCTGGGTATCAAGCAGCCATCTTAGCTTTACTGGCTCAACAGGTGTATACGATCGAACGGATTGAGCCGCTTTTAATCAGAGCGGAACAGGTTTTAAAAAAACTTGAACTTGAAAATGTTATGTTTTCGCTAGCGGATGGGTACTGGGGATTACCTTCTTATGCACCTTTTGATGGTATTTTGTCGGCCGCTTCTCCGGAAAGAGTGCCTGAAGAGTTGTTCGACCAACTGGTTGAAAATGGTCGATTGGTAATGCCCATTGGCTCTGAAGAGCAACTTCTATATGGTTATGTCAAAACATCCACCGGCTATACAGAAGAATGTTTGGGGGAAGTCATGTTTGTCCCAATGTTGAAAGGCATCGAGTCTTAATTAGAACTGAAATGGAAAGAAGATTGAATGAAAATTTTTACTGCTCTTTATGATCGAGCATTACTTTGGGCAAAACACCCTAAAGCCACTAAATATTTAGGAGGGATGAGTTTTGCAGAAGCCTCTTTTTTCCCGATTCCACCTGATGTGATGTTGGCACCGATGAGTCTGGCTCAACCTAATAGGGCTTATTACTTCGCATGGATTGCGACGGTGACTTCCTTGCTAGGAGGGGTATTAGGGTATGCCATCGGTTATTGGCTTTTAGATGCCATTTGGCCTATCATTGAATCATTAAATTATGTAGATAAATATCGAGCAGTTGAGCGTTTTTTTGCGGATTATGGTGTTTGGATTGTATTTTTAGCTGGCTTTAGCCCAATCCCTTATAAATTGTTTACAATTTCTGCTGGCGCGACAAGTATGTCGATTTTGCCTTTTTTGCTGGCGTCTTTTGTAGGAAGAGGCGCTCGGTTTTTTTTAGTGGCGGCATTGATGAAAATCGGTGGAGAACGCTACGAATCAAAGATTCGCCACTCAGTGGATTGGATTGGCTATGGCACGATTGCTTTAATTGTCTTTTATTTGGTGGTAAAACAGCTGTAATGGTTAAAAAGTGTAACGCATGATACAAAAATTGATCGCTGTCTTTTTATTGATTGAACTTTCCTTGATTTTAACGGGTTGTGCGCCTGCAAAATACCGTGGCTGGGATGATGGTGATATGTATTTTGAAAAAAGCAGTCGTTCTTATTCTTCTTCATCAAGTTCGAGTGGTCATTGCACTAATCCTTATGTTGTACGAAGTGGTGATACGCTCAGTGTGATAGCACAACGCTGTGGTGTTAATATGTACCAACTGGCGGATCGTAATAACCTCGTGCCTCCTTATCGGTTGTTTGTTAAACAAGAGTTAGTTATTCCATCTGGTAACACCCGTTCAACGCAGGCAATGCCTACCTCAAAAGGTCAAAAGACGGCGTTTTCCTGGCCTGTGAAAACCAAACTGAAATATGAATATGTCCCTGATCGTGCAGGTATTAATGGGTTGGTGATTTATGGCAAGCCTGGTGAAAATGTTTATGCTGTTGAAGCGGGGCATGTAGTTTACGCCGGAAATGGTATTGCCCATTACGGTAATATGGTTATTATTAAGCATGATAATGAGTATTTAACCGTCTATGCACACAACCAGACCTTGAGAGTGCGGGAAGGTATGCGAGTCGAAAAACGGCAATTAGTCGCGACGCTTGGAAAAACAGGTAGCGTTACCAAACCTCAGTTATATTTAGAAGCCCGTTATAGAGGGCGTAAGGTAGATGTGGAAAAGCTATTTTCGCAATAGTTTCCATTCGTTGAATCGGTGTTAACCTTCGGGTGAAGTGCTTTCCGATAAAATTAATGCCAGTACGACTTCTCGATCTTCAGTTGTTAAAACATTATACGTCCGGCAAGCAGCTGCATTGTCCATGACTTCAAGCCCAATTCCTTTTTGAGCACAATAAGCAAAGAACTTTGGTGCTGGAAAGGTTTGATGTTCACCTGTTCCCAAAATAATCACTTCAGGTGTCAACTCCAAAAGTTGATCCAGGTGAGATTCTGTTAGCTCTGAAATATGTTGGCAAGGCCAGTCCGTTTTTAATTCGATTTGACTTAGAAAACAACTTGAATGAACATCGATATCATTAATTTTAACCAGGCCTGGTTGATATTTTTTCACGGAGAGAATATTGGAATCTCTATGTTCGGTAAATTTCATGTATTCGCTCTTTTTTAACCACGTTTTAGCGTGATTATATCGTACATTTCAATTGACGAAAAAAAATGTTTCTGTATCATTAACAGATTAAAATCTCAACACACTTTCTGCTCTTGGAGCCTTGAACTTCGGCTAAAAATAGTTAGTAAGAAGTTTAATGTCGAGTTTTCGAATGAGTCAATTCAATCTGCTTGAAATACACGTGTTTTTATCGATTAAAAAGCAGTTTGAAAATTTTTATTCAAAAGCAGGTTAATTGCATCAGAAACTCTGATCTAAGCTCCGTAACAGAACAATTTAAAGGTTATAAATAAGTGACTGGCGACTTTCAAAGAATTAAACGGCTCCCACCTTATGTGTTTAATATTGTAGGTGATTTAAAAGCAGAAGCCCGACGTCGGGGCGAAGATATCATCGATTTTGGTATGGGGAATCCAGATCAAGATACTCCAAAACATATTGTCGACAAGTTAATTGAAGTGGTACAGCGTGAAGGTACGCATCGTTATTCAGTCTCTCAAGGGATTCCACGTTTACGAAAAGCAATTTGTAACTGGTATAAAAACAGATACGATGTCGATTTGGATATGGACACTGAAGCGGTGGTTACCATCGGTTCGAAAGAAGGCTTGGCTCATTTAGCACTGGCCACTGTTGAGAAGGGCGATACGGTATTAGTTCCTAATCCTGCATATCCGATTCATCCTTATGGATTCGTTATTGCCGGTGCTGATATTCGCCATGTCCGTATGACGCCCGATGTGGACTTTTTTGATGAACTGGAGAAAGCGATTAAAGAATCATGGCCAACGCCTAAAATGTTGGTTTTAAACTTTCCTGGTAACCCGACTACCCAAACGGTCGATTTAGAGTTTTTTGAAAAAGTCATTGCAATTGCCAAAGAACACGACATCTGGGTTATTCATGATCTAGCATATGCTGACATCGTGTTTGATGGGTATAAAGCCCCATCTATTTTAGAGGTGGAAGGAGCAAAAGACATTGCCGTTGAATTCTATACCTTGTCAAAAAGTTATAACATGCCGGGTTGGCGTGTTGGTTTTATGGTTGGAAACCCTACTTTAGTTCACGCACTCAAACGAATGAAGTCATATTTGGACTATGGAACTTTTACGCCGATTCAAGTGGCTGCGATAGCCGCATTGGAAGGGCCGCAAGAGTGTGTGCAGGAAATTTGTGACATGTATAAAGTGCGCCGAGATGTGCTATGCCAAGGACTGAATAGTATAGGTTGGGAAGTGGAACCGCCTAAGGCAACGATGTTTGTTTGGGCACCAATTCCTGAAGCATATCGTGAAATGGGATCGCTGGAATTCTCAAAAAAATTATTAACAGAAGCCAAAGTAGCCGTTTCTCCTGGTATTGGATTTGGAGATTACGGGGATGACTATGTCCGCTTTGGTTTGATTGAAAATGAACACAGAACTCGTCAGGCTATTCGTGGTATTCGCGATATGTTTCGTAAAGATGGTTTGATTGGTTAAACGTTGGAGTTGTAGTGAAGCAGATTAAGTTAGGATTATTAGGATTTGGAACCGTTGGCGGTGGCACTGCCAATATTTTAAACAACACTCTCCCAGAAATTGAAAGAAGATTGGGAGGGGAGGCGACCATTGAAATCGTCCAGGTGGCTGTACGAGATCTAGCTCGTCAACGTGCTGTGGATACTGATGGTATGCAGATGACCGTCCGTCCGATGGATGTCGTCAATAATCCTGACGTCGATATTGTGGTTGAGCTGATGGGGGGAACAACCCTGGCAAAAGACTGCATTGAAACGGCTATTCGAAACGGAAAACATGTCGTTACCGCGAATAAAGCACTCATTGCCGAGCATGGTAATGAGCTTTTTAAGCTGGCGAAGCAACATCAAGTCATGATTGCGTATGAAGCGGCAGTGGCTGGTGGCATTCCAATTATTAAAGCCCTTAGAGAAGGGTTATCTGCCAATAAAATTGAATGGGTTGCGGGCATTATAAATGGGACAGGAAATTATATTCTGACCGAAATGAAACAGCCCGAAGCCGATTTTGCAGAAGTCTTGAAAACCGCACAAGAGCTTGGATATGCTGAAGCCGATCCTACTTTTGATGTAGAAGGGATCGATGCGGCGCATAAGTTGACCATTTTGGCATCAATTGCTTTTGGCATTAAACTTCAATTTGATCGTGTCTACACAGAAGGCATAAGCCAGATTACGGCAGAAGATATTCAATTTGCAAATCAGTTAGGGTTTGAAATCAAACACTTAGGGGTGGCTAGCCGATCAGAAAATGGTTATTCACTGAGAGTGCACCCAACTCTGGTGCCGCAATCTGTATTGTTAGCTCAAGTGAATGGGGTGATGAACGCCGTGATGGTGAGTGGGGATCATGTAGGGCCAACGATGTATTATGGTCCGGGCGCAGGGGCTGGGCCAACAGCCAGTGCCGTTGTGGCGGATATTATCGATATTATCCGTGCAGAAGAACAGTCCGATGCTTATCGTGTGCCCGCGCTTGGATTTGCACAAGAGAAATTGGAAGACGCGCCGGTGGTTGAAATCGATGAAATTACAACTGCCTATTATTTGAGATGTTTTGCCAAAGATAATGCAGGGGTGCTGGCAAAGGTCACTTCAATTTTGGCGGAGTTTAAAATTAATATTGAATTGTTACACCAAGAACCATCAAGTCAAAATCCAGATGATGCAACGTTGGTGATGATTACCAATGCGGTTAAAGAAACGGCATTGAATAAAGCGGTTCAGGCCTTAGAAAGCCTGGATGCGATTGATGGTAAAATCATGCGTATTCGTGTGGATTCTTTAGATTAAAGTCGCTTAGTCTTAAATGATAAAGCCGGGTTTACCCGGTTTTTTTAGCGCTTAAAAAAGGAAATATGGATGACACAATCAAAAGGTGTTGGTCAAGCGGTTACGTTCTGGCTTCCAGAACTATTACATCCTATTCAAAGTGATGAAGGTTCCACTTTAATCAAATCCATGTCATTGCCTCACCTACAGACACTTTTAAGTAAAGCGGATGTGTTTTCGGCTAAAAAAGCCACATTTCATCAGCAAGCAAGTTATTTATTCCATCAACCTGAGTGTTTGCCAGTGGCCTCAACCATGGCCGCTACCCAGATAACCGATTATGATTCCACTGCGTTCTGGTTGCGGGTCGAACCATTGCAAATGGTGGCGGATCGAGATACGCTGGTATTGATTCCTCCACAAGACCTGGCAATCACAGAAGCCGAATCTAAGGCTTTAATCAGCGCATTTAATGCACATTTTGAATCGGATCGAGTGCAATTGGAATATGGTTCTCCGCAGGATTGGTATTTACGAATTGCGCAACCGATTGATATACAGACGGTGCCGCTAGAACAAGCGGCTTACCAAAGTGTGGACGGGCTTTATCCTCAAGGCAATGCTGGTACCTACTGGCATCAAATGATGAACGAAGTACAAATGTTGTTTTATACCCATCCTGTAAATGAAGCGCGCCGTGAAAAAGGTTGGCCAGAAATCAACAGTATTTGGATTTGGGGAGAAGGGCAGGTCAAAGCCGATCGATTAACCCCGCGTGATAACGCCTGTATTTGGTCGGAGCACCCATACTTACAAGGAATGGCGCAGCTTACGAATGCTTCTGCTTTTGAGGTACCTAAAAACTACCAGGCCTGGGTAGAATCGGCGGATAAAACGCAAACCCAACACCATTTGATTCATCTTGAACCTCCATATCAAACCTTACAGAACAGTAGTAAAGAAGAGTGGCAGTCATTTTTACTTGAGCTGGAAGAACAGTGGTTTTCAGAGTTGTTTAAGGCGTTACGTCAGAAAGAAATTACGTCCTTGTTTATTGATTTAGGCAATCAGAAGCGTTATTACTTGACCCCAAAACATCTCAAGCGATTTTGGCGATTTAAAAAATCATTAACAAAAGTCTGATTTTAGACGCCGATTTACAAGGATTTTCTAACCTAATTTTTGTATAATTTGCCGTTATTTAAAAGCATACTAATTTACTGGAAACAGCATGAACTTTATTGAAACGCGTGGTAATGACGGTCAAAGAGCACCATCGATTACTTTTTCACAAGCTATTTTAAGTCCAATGTCCTCTTTTGGTGGTATTTATTCACCTGAATCATTACCGGTATTTGATGCCGAATTTTTAAACAGTCATGTGGATTCCGGTTATAAAAAATTAGCGAAAGATGTCCTAAGTTTGTTTGAAGTGGATATTGATGAAAAAGTCATTGATGATGCCCTGAGCTTATATGATCAATTCGATGATCCAAGTAATCCTGTACCGGTTGTGAAAGTGTACGATGATTTGTATGTCAGTGAGTTGTATCATGGCCCAACGCGTGCCTTTAAAGATATGGCATTGCAGCCATTTGGTAAAGTGCTGTCTTCCGTAGCGCAATCGAATCAGGAAAAATATCTAATTCTGGCGGCAACCAGTGGGGATACGGGGCCTGCCGCTCTAGAGACCTTTAAAAACCGTGACAACGTTCAGGTGGTTTGTTTGTATCCTGATGGGGGAACCTCTGATGTACAACGTTTGCAAATGGTAACGGAAGATGCGGATAACCTGAAAGTCATCGGGATTCATGGCGATTTTGATGATGCGCAAACGGCATTGAAAACTTTGTTGGTTTCAGATACTTTCCGTGACAAGTTAAAAGAAAATCATATTTCTTTGTCAGCTGCGAACTCAGTCAATTTTGGTCGTATTATTTTTCAAACCATCTATCACATCTACAGTTATTTAGAGCTGGTTCGCGTCAAAGCAATTCAAATGGGTGAGCAAGTTTATTTGAATGTTCCCAGCGGTAACTTCGGAAATGCATTAGGCGGTTATTATGCTTATAAAATGGGATTGCCTGTTAAGCAGATTCATATCGCTTCCAACCAAAATAATGTGCTCACGCATTTTATTAAAACGGGGCAATATGACTTGCGTGATGCGTCGGTCATTCCAACAACGTCTCCTGCGATGGATATTCTAAAGTCATCTAATATTGAACGTATCTTGTTTGATTTGTTTGGTTCTGAAAGAACGAAAGAACTGATGCTGCAGTTGGATACAGATAAGTATTACGCATTGACTGAATCAGAACTGAAAGAAATTCAGTCCATCTTTGCGGCGGATTTCTGTACCGATGAAGAAGGGAAGCAATATATTCGTGAAGCCTTTGCTGAGGGTTATTTAATGTGTCCTCACACAGCAACCTGTTTCAAACCTTATCATACCTGTCGTGAGGATCAATCCATTAAAACAATTGCCTACTCGACGGCTGAATGGACCAAGTTCTCACCAGTGATTGCAGATGCCTTGACGGGACAAAAGTTTGAACATGACCGAGATGCGTTACAAATGATTTCTGAAAAAGCCGATGTAAAGATTCCAAATCAAATTTCGGCGTTGTTTGATAAAGAAATTACTCAGAAAACGGTCATTGATAAAACGGATATTGAACAGGAAATTCTTAACTTTTTGGGTTAATTCAATGTTTTTTCAAATTTGACTCTATTTAAAAATGACCAGGCCTGGTCATTTTTTTTGACTTTTTTACAAAGGATTCATCGCAACAACTTTGAGTTGTAGAGATGTTTTTCCATAAAAAGTATTTAAACTGGGTTGGTAAGCACATTCCACGTTTTCACCGATCGAAAAGCCATCTGGCGCTTCAGCATTGGGTTTGGCATTAAAGAATATCGCTGAGATTATTTGGTGGTCGTCGGAACGCAATTTAAATGATAAGTGCGTTTTTGTTTGTCCGACAGGGCGCAAATCCTGTATTTCAAAAAATCCTGAAAACAAGGGCTTAGGCCATTCTCTTCCATAGGGTTCTAATAAATTCAGCTCTTGAATAAGCGAAGGCGTGAGTTGCCATCCGGCTAATTGACCATCAGTTTCAATGGTCGGTGTTGGAACGGTATGGTTCAGTTGTTCTTGAATCGTTTCTTCAAACAGCGTTGAAAAAATGTCGAACTTTTCAATGGGAATCATACAGCCTGCAGCGCCTTTGTGACCTCCCATGGATTTGAACAAGCCCGCATGGCGTTCCGCCATTGTTTGAAATGCTTCTCGCAAATCAATATTACTCACAATACCGCGCCCGCTTCCTGCCAAGTAGCCATCTTCCAGGTCCGTCATCGCAATGGTCGGTACACCGTATTGTTCTCCAATTCGAGATGCAATAATCCCTTGGATGCCGGCATTGCCGGTCATTCGAATACTTAAAGTAAATTTGTTTTCGTGATACAAGGCTTCAGCCGTTTCACGGGCTTGCTTTAACATACCTTCTTGCTGGCTTCGGCGATCTAGGTTGTCTTGATCCAATTGTGCCAGCAATGGGGTCGCTTGTTCGAGGTTGGGCGCATTTAAGAATTTAAATGCTGTGGTCACATCGCTGACGCGACTTGCAGCATTGATTCGGGTGGCCACCTGAAAACCAAGGTATTCGGCATTAAAGGGTTGCCCTTGATTGTCATTCATTTTCTGCAGAGCTTGCCAGGCAGGGTGCGTAAACTGATTGATGGCAGCCAAACCGGCTTGGACAATGGCACGATTATTCACACTTTTCAGGCTGACGCTGTCTGCCACTGTGCCTAATGCAATATTCTGCGTTAAATCCTTTAAAGAAGGCGTGCTCTCGGGAATGACCTGTCTGCGGATCAATTCCGCGCGCGTTTGTCCCATCACCAGAAAGATAACAAAACACCCCGCAACGGTTTTATCGTAGTTACAGCCCGTTTGCTGTGGGTTGACTGTGCAAGCGGCACTTGCTGGAGCACCTTCTGTCGTCATTTGGTGATGGTCTGTTACGCAGACTTTAATGCCGGCATCGGCCAGCCGCTTAATTCTTGGTTCGTCACTGGACCCCTGATCTGCTGAAATGACCAAATCAATCGTTCCGTCAATCGCTAAAATACGATTCACAACTTCTTCAGTGATTCCATAGCCTTCTTTACGCTCACCGATCATGTGTTCAATGCGTTCAGGTGACACGCCAAAATAATCAATGAGCGCCCGAGTTGCAACCCAGGCGGAAGTAACCCCATCGGTATCGTAATCGGTTGCCAGGACAATTTTACCGTCCGACTCAACGGCATCAGCGATTAGCTCGGCAGCTTGTTTGGCATTTTTTAGCTGTTCTGGGTGTTGTAGGTACTGCAGCTTCGGAAAAACGATTTTTTGCAATTCTTCGAGCATGTTATCATGACTGAAATCCGCTTCGGTTAACCGGTTGGCTACCAGTTTGGCTTGTAATTCTGATAACCCAAGCGAGAGGGCGGCCTGGTATATTTTATCGGATGGTGTTCTTTCGGTAATGAGCGGTTTTTTGGGATATTTAAGCATGGTGAAATTTTAACATGATTCTTTACTTGCATGGCTTTTTAAGCTCGGGAAATAGTTATAAAGGGCAGTGGGTTAAAGCGCATTTCAACGCCCTGGGAACAGAGGTGTTGACCCCGACTTACCCGATTGATTTTCCTGAGCATTCAGTGGCATTCATAGAATCTATTATTCAGGAATCCATTTTACCGCATGTCGAATCGAATCCTGATCAGGCCTGGTGTATTTTTGGCTCTTCAATGGGCGGATTTTATGGTCAATATTTGGCGCAGAAATATCAAGTGCCTTTGGTGATGATTAACCCGGCACTAGACCCTGTACCATTGCTTGAACCATATTCTGGCAGTCATGTGAATGAAGCAACTGGTGAGTCTTTTAAAATTGATTCACCATATTTAAAAGCACTGAAATCATTTTACCGGGCACCGGACACCTCGATTGATAGTTTGGTATTACTAGATGAAAAGGATGAAGTGATTCCTTTCCAAATTGCACAACAGCAGTATCAGAGCATTGGAAAAGTATTGGTTTTCAAAGAAGGGAATCATGCCTTTCAGCATTTGGAACCGGCTTGGCCGGAAATGCGCTCTTTTGTTGCAAAAAACAAGTGTTTATAAGTGCAAAAGGGGTAGGCGGGTTAAGCCATGATATCGATTAGAGTGCCAATCATGTCATCATAAGATTTAAACGATTTGGCAGAGGCTTGCACTTGGGTTTCGTTCTGTTTTAGATCAACCAATGCTTCAGTCTTGTCGGTGTTATTTGGATTTGCTAATTGCTGACTGTTATCAGCCAGCCGGTTAAAGCCATCTTGCATTCCTTGGTAAGCAAAGGCCGCTGCTGAATTTGAAACTTGCATAAAGGTTTTTCCGTTTGTTGTTGTGACTTTAACTTTTAAACTTTATGTTACTGCGGTTTATCTTTATCTGCAACAAAATAAGGGTCTCTGTTGACAGTGTATTTGACAAATACATTGCCTAAGATTTCACTGCCTTCTCGGTCCACTTCAACGGTCATGAGATCATTTTTCCAAATGTAAGCATTATAGTCCGGCATGCCTCCCCAGCCTTTACGAAGTACTTGAGTCGGTTGTCCGATTTGTTTCATAATTTCAAGAGCGACCGCTCGAGTCTGTACTGGGGTTCTGCGATTTTGAAATTCAATCGTTCGATACTCGAATAGCTGGTAAGCAGATGTCACTTTTCCCGCATTATCGTAACGAAACTCAACATAATAGCTGTCTTTAAAGCGTGAAACGGCAAAGAATTTATCAACATTGCGTTGCCTGACCGTGGAGCGTGCTTGCTTAAAGCCGCCAATGTCCCATAGTTGTTGACGTACGGAATCCAAATCACTTTGAGTTAAATCCAACCCCAATAGGGTGACCTTATCAATAGGCTTCGGGCGGTCTTCTGCCGCTGAAACGTTTCCAGGCAGAATGAGCATAAAGCTGATAATGAGAACCGATTTTAAAACAGTCGTTAACATAATGGTTTGAACTTTTAATTGGATATTGTTTATAACGGCAGGTTTAACCAGTTCTTGAGGGCTTCATTGGACAATTCTTCTTTTGGAGTAAGTGTGAATACTTGTTCTGGTCCATAATCTGGCGCTTCATACTGTATTAGTTGACGTTGCATCACGCTGATGTCGGCATCAGACGGGTTGTCATTTGTCTGTATTCGTTGAGCCAGACTGTCTTCAATGATCGATACGTGGTCATGGTGGGGGATGGAAAACACATAAAAGTTGTAATCCTGCTTTTGAGCCAGCTTTTGAAAAGGACGTCGATGAGCTTCCTTTAAAAAAGTGGCGTCGATAATGACACTGTAACCGGATGCTAAGGTGGTTTTCGCCAGCTCCAACAGTGTTTGATAGGTTCGACGATTCATTTCCGGCGAATACAATGATTTTTGTTTTGCCTTAGAAACACGTTGCAGTGGGGAAATCCCAAACAATCGTTTGCGTTCAATGTCTGAGCTGATAATAATCGCATCGAGGTGTTGTAGGATTTGCTGAGCGTAATGACTTTTACCCGATCCAGATACACCTTGCATTAAAATCAGTTTGGGTTCCGGTAGGGCATAAGCGGTGTCTTCGGCCTGTTTCAGATACGTCAATGCCAATGCATAATAATGTTCGGCTTCGAAGCTGTTTTTCTCTAACTGGTGGTATCTTAACGCGGTGATTTTAGCGCGAACCATTGTGCGATAAACTTGGTAGAATGTCAGTAAATTCAACCCATTGTAGTCACCTGTTAAATTAATGTAATAACTTAACAATTGTCGCTTTAGCCCAAGCTGATGACGGTTTTCCAAATCAATCATTAAAAAAGCCAAGTCATTCATTACATCAATCCAGCGAAATTGTTCGTTGAATTCAATGCCATCGAACAAGGTTGGTTTTTCATTTAATAATGTGATGTTATCAAGATGCATATCACCATGACAGGCTCGAATATAACCTTGTTTTTTTCGCTCCAGTAACGCTCTAAAGAGCGTTTTTTGCGTGAAGTGTGTCCAATCGGCCAATTGTCGTAGTCGATACTGTTGCTCTGGATGAGTAAATGTTTTTAATAAGGAAGGAAAATTATCCAACATAGGATGGATGACATTATCAGGATGTCCGAATGCTAGGTCATCAGAGACTTTTTCAGCGCATAAATGAAAATGTGCGATGCTTTCTGTCAATTGTTTTATTTGTGAATGGTTTAATGTGTGGTCTTTCAAATAGCGACCGAGCACAAGGTTTGGATCAAATTGCGTCATTTTAATCACATATTCAACCGGTTCGCCATGCGGGGTAAATTGTAAGTGATCGTTTTTCAGGTACAAAGGGCAGACGTCTAAATATAAGTCAGGCGCTGTTCGACGATTGAGGCTGATTTCAAGTTCGCAAAATCGCTTGCGCTCAGCTAGGTCAGTAAAATCCAGAAAACCAAAATCGACGGGCTTTTTGAGTTTGTAAGCAAATTCACCGGTTAAAAAGATAATGGAAATATGCGTTTCGATCGTGGTAATGACCTCCACGGCATGGGGGTAAAGCTTTGAGCAGGAAAGTTCGTCAAATAAAAAAGATAAATTCACAGATTTTTAGGGTTTGTCTAATATGTTAGACGTTTTGATTAGAGAATAAAAAGCCTGCCATGAAAGCAGGCATCAAGAAGGTTGTGGGAAATTTAGGGGTTAAGCAATCCCTTGTTTTTCACGCATTTCCTGTTTGGTTTTCATTTCAACAGTCAAAGTTGCTGTTGGTCTGGCTTCCATACGTGCTAAGCCGATTTCTTCACCGCTCATTTTGCAATAACCGTAATCACCATCTTCAATGTCTTTTAACGATTTATCGATTTTAGAAATTAGCTTTCTTTCACGATCTCTCGTACGCAATTCCAGTGCAAATTCTTCCTCTTGAGATGCACGGTCACTTGGGTCAGCAGGCGTTGAAGAGTCTGATCTTAGGTGTTGAACCGTGTTGGTTGCTTCCCAAATCAACTGCTTTTTCCATGCCAGTAACTTGTTCTTGAAATGCTCCAGCATTTCAGGACTCATGTACTCCTCACCTGGCTTCATTTCGTATTGAGGATAGTCTTCTATAAAATCACTTGAGCTTTCCATAACCTTCCCTTTTTTTGTTGTTCTTATTAAAAAATCTAACTGCGTTTTATACCAACTTTTAAAAAAAGTGACAACATAATTTTTTTTATATCTAAATGAATTCAATGTTGCAAATTTGTGTAAATACGCTTTAATAGGCGCAGTTTTAAAATTTAAATACTTAAAAAATATAAGGAATATGATAATGGCAGAACTACAAGCTTTGTTGTTTGACGTGGATGGGACTCTTTCCGATACAGAGAGGGATGGACATCGAATTGCGTTTAATATGGCTTTTGAAGAAGCTGGGCTGGACTGGGATTGGTCAGAAAGTCTATATGGAGAATTATTAGCCGTTACAGGTGGTAAAGAACGTATTCGTTTTTATTTAGAAAAATTTAATACCGCTTTTCAAAAGCCGGATGATTACGATCAGTTTGTCAAAGACTTGCATGCGGCTAAAACTAAGTTTTATACGCAGTTAATGGGTGAAGGTAAAATTCCTTTAAGAACAGGCGTTGAACGTCTCATTAATGAAGCGCGGGAAACCGGTATGCGTATGGCAGTGGTAACAACCACTACCCCTGAGAATGTCACTGCATTGTTGACGAATACGTTAGGACCGGATTCAGAATCATGGTTTGAAGTGATTGCAGCGGGAGATATTGTTCCTGCGAAAAAACCAGCTCCGGACATTTATGATTGGGCGTTAGAGCAGATGAATTTGAAGCCAGAACAAGCGATTGCTTTTGAAGATTCCTATAACGGGATTTTGTCGTCTGCTGGAGCGAATCTCCGTACCATCGTCACAATTAATGAATACACCAAAAATGATGATTTTTCACAAGCGGAATTGGTATTGAATCATATGGGGGAGCCTGATGAACCATTTGAGGTATTATCGGGTGACGCCAAAGGTAAAACCTATTTGGATTTAGACTTGGTTAAAATGATTGCCGAAGTTTAAAGTTCAAGTTTTCTAAACTTTCAGAGTTTGGTATAGAAAAGCCCCTTTATTTTGTAGAAGGGCTTTTTTATTTGGAGATTAAACGAGTGACCCCGAAAGCGGCATCAGTGTTGTTGGCCGGTTCAATTTCAGCTGCGAGTTGTTGCGCTCGAAGCGTCATCCAAACTGCATTTTTTAATCCGCCACCTGCGGTAAAAATTCTTTTTACTTTGGGGGTTCCCAGTTCAGAGAGTCGTTCATAAGCCAACACCTCAATTTCTACTAACCCTTCTATAATGGCCTGTAAAAACTCAATATCTGAATCCGGTCTGGGTGTTAATTTGGGTGGAAGCTTTGCATTCGAGATGGGAAAACGCTCTCCTGGTTCTAGCAATGGGTAGTAATGTAAGTGTGTTGGTTTGTCGATGTGGATCTGTGGGAGGAGTTCAATCAACGTGTCTAATGCAAAATATTTTAACAATACTGCACCGCCTGCATTTGAAGCTCCACCAACTAACCATTGTCCCTTTAAGCGGTGACTGTAGATCCCATATTGAGGGGCAAAAACAGGCTGGTCTGATAGAAGTTTGATGGCTAATGTGGATCCTAAAGATGTGACCGCATCGCCTACTTGATTTGCGCCAGAGGCTAGAAAAGCGGCAATGCTATCGGTGGTGCCGGTGTATACCATCAGATTGGGGTTAAATCCATATTGCTGAGTCAGGCCTGGTTGAATTTTAGCCAATTCTGTGCCCGGGGCGACCACATCGGGAAGCGGAATAGAGACAAGTTTTTTGACCCACTCTGGCCAACCTTGGCGCATCGAGTCATAGCCTAACTTAAGGGCATTGTTTTCATCGGTTATGTTTGTCTTTCCGGTCAAAAAATAATTTAAGAAATCAATTTGATGGCAAATGAAATATGCATTTAAGTCCTGTTGACTCTGAGTGGCTTGAAGATGGTTTTCCAGCCACAAGACCTTAGCCAAAGTGCTGGAAGCACCATGAGCCCCACTTTCATTTGGCCCCGCTTTTTTGATGAGGTTCGCTTGTGTTTGTGCCCGTTTATCGTCATACATCAAGGCGGGCGTTTTCGGTGTGCCATTCTGATCGCACAATAAAACAGTGGAGGAGGTCGCATCTAAAACCAGTTTGGTTATCTTGGAAACGTTGTTGAAGCTTTGTAATTGAGAAAATAATTTTTCTAACGTCATTAACCAAATTGCTGGATTTTGTTCACTTTGGTTGCTTGTCCGTTCTGGAAATGGCATGGTGACGGTGGTGCTGAATACAATCTTTTCTTCAGAAAAACCTTTTGATTCAACAACTACCGCACGCATACCAGACGTGCCGACATCAATTCCTAAAATAAATTCAGAATGGTTTGAGGATTTATGCATTCAACGTCTTCCCACGTTATTTAAAAAATATCAGTGAAGACACCAGATTAAAAGGTGTCTTCACTTTTCTTTATGGTGAAATTAAAGTAAAATTTTCTACATTCAGATTGTATTCTATCAACTCAAAAAAAATTAAGGGAAGTGCTGGATGAACGAATTGCAACAAGTATTATTGATATTTGCAATTATTGTCATTGTTGGGCTTTATATTTTACAAAAAGTCAAAGCTCGCAACAGCGATAACACAGCACAAGACGAGACGGAGACGAAAGAAAACACGTCCCGTCAAGATGCTTATAACGCCTTAAAGGAGTTGGGGGAAGCACACATTCCACTTTCCAGTCGAACACAAAATCGTTTACATGTTGAAGACGAGGCAGAGCAGGTTCCAGAGTCCCAGCTAGGCTTGTCGTTCGGTCAAGAGTTTGAGGTAGAAAAGCCTAAGGAAAGTAAGGCGGCAGAAGGCGCTACGGAAGCCGACATAGAGACTCATCGTAAGCCAAAACATGTGGTGTTGGAAGTTGAGGACATGAAGCCAATTGGCTCGGAAGGCGAACCAGCTTCTGCTTCTGACTATGAGCCCAGCTTTGGGATACCTGAAGAAGGTATTCAAAAAGCGGAGTCTGACGCTGATGTTGAGCAAAAAGAGCCTCAAGTTTTTGCCATTATTGTCATGGGAACGGATGATTTTCTGTGGCCGAAAGTCAACCAAACCTTACAAGGGGTTGGGCTGGTACCTTCAGAGACAGGTATTTTTGTTAAAAATGACTCGATGGGAAATGAGATAATCCGTGTAGCCAATTTGATAGAGCCTGGAACTTTCCCGTTAGATCAGCCTACCAACAGTGAGCTTAAAACAGTAGGCGTGGTTTTGATATTGGAATTACCAACTACCGTTAAAGCTCCAGCAGTAATGCATGACATGATTATGATGTCTCGCAAGATTTCGCAGCGTTTGAATGGGCGTCTTTATGATGCAAATCGACACTTATTGAAAGAATCTGACTTGCAAGCCATGCGCGATGCCGCGGTGGCTTATGAATCTTCAGCCATATAAACTTCCATGCAAGATCAAAAAGCCTATCAAAAGCTGGTTGAGTCCTTAAACCAGCACAGTTACCAGTATTATGTGCTGGATGACCCAATCATCAGTGATTCACAATATGATGTCCTCTACCAGCAATTGCTAAAGATAGAGGACGAACATCCTGATTGGATCTTATCGGAATCTCCCAGCCAGCGTGTTGGCGACCAACCTTTAAAAGAGTTTCAAACCGTGCGTCATGCTGTGGCGATGTTTTCTTTAGATAATGCCTTTGAAGATGACGAGTTGAAAAGCTTTTTGAAGCGCATTGAGGAAAAACTCCCCGATCAGAAATCGTTAACCTTTTCTGCTGAACCTAAAATGGACGGGTTGGCAATTAATATCCGTTATGAAAATGGACAGCTGGTCCAAGCTACCACACGTGGTGATGGGCAAGTAGGGGAAGATGTCACGCATAATATCCGTCCGATTCATTCCATACCTTTAAAGCTGTTTGGTGATGACTGGCCGGAAGTGGTGGAAGTGCGTGGCGAGGTGTTCATGTCGAAGTCTGCGTTTCAGCAGTTGAATGAATACCAACAAGAAGTGGGAGGAAAGATTTTTGCCAACCCGCGAAATGCCGCGGCTGGTTCATTACGCCAGTTAGATTCCAAAGTGGCTGCGAAACGTCACCTTAGTTTCTTTTTGTATGGCTGGGGAGAGTTAAGCGAAGACTGGCGATTGCCGCAATATTATTCTGAAATGATCGGACAACTTGTTGAATGGGGCTTGCCGGCCAATCCTCAGACTGAAATCGTCAGTGGGTTGGAAGGAATGTATGCTTATTATGAAAAGATTCAAGCAAAACGTTCCGATTTGCCTTATGAAATTGATGGCATCGTCTACAAGTTGAATGACATTAAACTTCAGCAACAATTAGGATTCACTGCAAGAGCGCCTCGATGGGCCATAGCTAGAAAATTCCCAGCTGAAGAAGTCTGGACGACATTAGTGGATATTGAGGTTCAGGTCGGGAGAACAGGTGCAATAACACCTGTTGCACGGTTGCAACCCGTCTCTGTCGGCGGCGTGATTGTGTCCAATGCAACACTCCACAATATGGATGAAATAAAGCGAAAGGATGTCCGTATTGGCGATACCGTTATTGTCCGTCGGGCAGGGGATGTTATTCCAGAAGTGGTCGGACCTGTTCTAGCTCAGCGCCCAGAAAACACAGAATTGTTTGAAATGCCTCAGCACTGTCCTGAATGCGGCTCAGATGTGGTTAAAGAGTTGGATAAAGCGGTTTTCCGTTGTACAGGTGGGTTAGTTTGTCCTGCGCAGCGTAAGCGAGCTCTGCATCATTTTGTATCAAGAAAAGCGATGGACATTCAAGGACTGGGCGATAAGTTGATCGATCAGTTGGTTGATAAAGGATGGGTAAAGCACCCCGATGATTTTTATCATTTAACGGTTGAGAGACTGGCAACCTTAGAACGCATGGCTGAGAAATCTGCACAAAATGTGGTTGACGGTATCCAGGCTTCTTTGGAAACCACTCTGGCGAAATTTATATACAGTTTGGGAATCCCTGAAGTTGGGGAAGTGACTGCTAAAAATTTAGCAAATCATTTCAAAAACTTGGATGCGATTAAACAAGCAGAATTTGAAGAGTTAATCATGCTTAATGATGTGGGGGAAGTGGTAGCGGAACACATTGTGAACTTTTTTAAAGAGCCGCATAATGAATCGGTTATAAAAGGGTTGCTTGATGCGGGAATGCACTGGCCAACACCTGAAACGACTCCAATCGTGGAAGATTCCCCTTTTGCCAATAAAGTAATTGTTTTGACAGGTACCTTGTCGGAAATGAGTCGGCCAGAAGCCAAAGTGTTGCTTGAAGCGCAAGGCGCTAAAATCACAGGGAGTGTGTCCGCCAAAACCGATTATGTCATTGCTGGTGAAAAAGCAGGCTCAAAATTGACCAAAGCAGAGTCTTTGGGTGTGGCTGTTTTGACTGAATCAGAATGGCTTGCAATGATGCCACAACAAGATTAAAGTTAAAACGCTTAAACCGTCTTATCTTTGATCGCTTATAAATATAAATAACCCCAATAATGGAACCGATATGGTCAGACCTCGTAACGTAAACAGAACCAAACAAAAAAAAGAAACACCTGATTGGGAACAAGAAGAGTTTGAAAGCCGAACGGATATCAAAAAAGCTGCCCAGGCGGTTACCGATTTAGGTGAGCAGTTATCGGAGTATTCCCCTTCAACTTTAAAGACGTTTAACTTGCCGGATGATTTGCTTAAAGCTATCTTGTTACTGAAAGAAATGAGAAACGGACCGGCTATTAAGCGCCAAAAATTGTATATCGGTAAGTACTTAAGAAAAAATGAAGATTTAATCACTCAAATTAAACAGCGTTTATTTGAAATAGAGCAAAAATCCAAACAACAAGCGGCGCATTTCCATCGTTTGGAGAAATGGCGTGATCGTCTGGTCTCCGAAGGAGATGAAGCGTTGAATGAATTCATGCAGTTGTATACCCATGCGGATCGTACGCAACTGCGCCAATGGATTCGAAATGCTCAAAAAGAATCGGAACAAAATAAACCGCCGAAATCTTACCGAGCGATTTTCCAATATCTAAAAGGTCTTGAGTGGTAAGCACCACTCGAGAGGCGCGTTAACCTTCAGGTCTTGTGGATTGCGCGCGAATCGTTTTCAGTGTCGTGGCTTTATAAACAAACGTGCCGAAAGGGATGAATGAGGCAAGAAAACCCTTAAAGGCCTGAATTTCTGTTAAACCCCCTTTTAAGGCATAACCAAACAACACAGCATTAAAGGCAAGAAAGAGTATTCCGTGTGCTTGTCCAACCCAACGTACCGCTTCCGGATAACCGAATTGATACTTTAATGGCATGGCAATAAACAGCAAAGCCAGTAGAGAAGTTCCTTCCAATATCGCCATCCATCTTACCAGTGTCATCCTGTTTCCTTGTGGTTTTAATCTGTTTGTTTAAAGCGTTCTGGATGTTAATAGCTTTAAATTTTCTTTTGAAATACGGTGCCCGAATTCAAACAAAATTAAGCCAAAAATTACCAGGCCTGCACCGGTTAGGATACGGCTATTAAGCGGTTCATTGTTCAATAAATAGCCTAAAAAGAGCGCCATAATCGGTGTGATAAGTGTGATTAGCCCTAGCCGAATGGCATCGATGCGCTTGAGCACATAATAATAAAGAATAAATCCGACCAAAGAGCCAAACACACCAAGATAAGTAATGGCCCAAAAAGATTTTTCAGATAACTGGGGTAACTGATAAAGGTACTGCGGGTGAATCAGTAGATAAACAAAGCTCGTCAGCCAGACTGCGGCGGCGACAATATGAGTGTTCGGCACGCCATGGTTCAGTTTCTTGACCAGCACAGTGCTGAGGGAATGAGAACTCGCACCTAATACCGCCAGGCTCATGCCTAACAAGAGTTGCTGATCTGGTGCAAAGTTGAGTTTAGGGATAAAAATAATTGACAGTCCTGCGAAGCTCACCAGTATGCCGATGTATTTGCTCAATGTCAGTTGTAAGTTTTTTAACAAAATGAAAGCAAACACTCCGGTTAAGATAGGGGTCAAGCCAAAAATAAGCGAAATCCAGCCAGAAGGCATGGTCTGGGCAGCATAATACATCGGTGTCATTCCTCCCAGCATCCCCAAGGTCGCTGCCAAATAGATTTTGATGTCTCGCCAATGGAAAGAAAAGCGAACACGAGTCATCCATATCAGAATCGGGATAATCAGAATTGCACTGATTAAAATGCGACCAGCCACCCCGACGAACCAGTTGTCATGACCACTCCACTGGATGGCCAACGGCGTTGTTGCCCAAATTAAAATGACTGCAAAATAAGCCAATGCCACTTTCATTGAAATGTAAAAATCCTTGTCACTAAATAGGTCTTTGAAAGATAAAAAGTTAATTTCGGGTTGATTTAAAGCAAGAGTTTTTAGGTGTGTAGCTCAAAAATACCTTGTTGTCGGTTTTTGCTGACTTGGCTGGCTTCAAATAATTCACCGTTCATTGCAATATAAATCCCTGAAGAAGCGAGTTGGGCAGCCATTAATGCTGTGCCAAGGTTGAAAGAAGCATCCGATTGATTAAGCTGAAAAGGGCGCATTGCTCCTGTTAAAACCACGGTTTTATCTGTCAGTTGACGCGAGTTTTTCAGGAATAAGGCGGTATCGGTCATGGTGTCGGTTCCATGAGTAATAACCACTCTATCCGTGGCGCTTTCCAGACAAGCGTCGAGAATTTTCTGTCGATCTGAGTCCAGCATCTCCAAGCTGTCTTTGAGCATTAAAACGTTCAGTTTAATTGGCAGGGTGCTGTTCGCTTCTTCCAGTAATTTAGGTAAGTGGGTTTCAGAAAAAATCAACTCACCGCTGGTGGCCTGATAATCTTTGTCCAAAGTGCCACCAGTGACTAGAAGTGTAATAGGTTGAGGAGATGCTTTCATTCGGTTTGGAAACTAAATTCGTTAAAGTTGAAAAAAGTTAGTTTAAGGTTGACGTAAAATACCAGTGACAATGCCCAATATTTCTATATTTTCATTAGTAATGTAGATCGGTTCCATGTCAGCATTGGCTGGTTGAAGTCGAATACCGTTTTTTTCAATATAAAACTTTTTCATTGTGACTTCTTCATTATTGATGCGAACCACGACGGATTCACCATTTTCAGCCGTTGAACGGCGTTCGATGATGACAATGTCTCCGTCTTCAATGTTTTCCTCAATCATGGAATTCCCTTTGACGCGAAGGGCAAAGGTTTCTTTGCGGACCATGCTTTGAGGTACGGAAACCGTGTCGTAATCCATTTCCATTTGAATGGGTTCCCCAGCGGAAGTCCACCCGAGTAAAGGAACCTGTACAAAATCATATTCCACCAACTCAACGGGATCAGCGGCTTCCAGTTGTAATTTTTGATTACGTTTGGGAATAAGATAAGCAACATTCGACATGGTTAAATCCTATTTAAAACTTGAATGAGAGTATCATCATAGCGGGAAAAACAAGATTATGGAAGCACCTTTTTAAAGGGTTTGACTTCCACTTTTTCATACACGCCTGCCGCCAAATAGGGGTCGGCATTTGCCCAGGCCTGAGCTTCTTCGATAGAGTCAAACTCCGCCACAATTAAACTGCCAGTAAATCCGGCTTCGCCTGGTTCGTTAGAATCAATGGCTGGATTAGGTCCCGCCAAAACCAAGCGGCCGGCTTCGGCCATTTCGTTTAAGCGAGCGATATGGCCTGGGCGTGCTTTTGCACGTAATGGTAAGCTGTCTTCAACATCATAAGCAAAAATAGAATATAACATAGGGTTTTTCCTCTAACGACGGTCTAAATTATGACTTTTTAGAATCATGTTTCGTTTCAACCACAGAGTCCAGCTCCACTTCAGCAAGGGTTTCAATGGTGTTGTCCATAATCTTCTCTTCCGTTTCATCCACTTGATCTGTGTCGGTAGATTTTATGAAGCGACTGATATACACCCCTTGAATTAAGATAAAGGCCAGTGTTAACCCCATCAACCCGAAGAGTTTGAAGTTGACCCAGGTATCTGTATCGTACTGATAAGCCACGTAAATATTGGCAATTCCTGAAAAGATAAAGAAAGCGATCCACATGTAGCTGAGTTTTATCCAAGCTGCATCTGGTAAAGAAATCGCCTGATCCATCATTCGACGGATAATCGGTTTTTGTCCAATAAAATGACTGCCCAAGAAAACCAAAGCAAACCCCCAATTAACGACGGTTGGTTTCCATTTGATGAACGTTTCGTCTTGCAGAACTAAGGTCGCGCCACCGAGAATCACAATCAGTGCCAGCGTAATAATGTGCATCTTTTCAACGCGTTTGTTTTTAGCATAAACGTAGGCTACCTGAACAATTGATGCAACGATTGCGACGGCAGTCGCGACATAAATGCCGTAAAGCTTAAAGGCGATAAAGAAAAGAATGACGGGAAAAAGGTCAAATAATAGTTTCATTGGAATACTTTTGTGCTGTGTTTGATAGAATAATAAAAAGAGTGGTTTTTCGTTAAAGTCTGACAACTCTCTCAATGAGTATAAAGCAGCATTTTATATGGGATTGCCCGTGAAAGAAAGGTAAAGCCGAGTGTTTTACGATTTTAGTCACGCTTTTACTCTGTATTCCCTTTTTCTTAGGAGCCTTATGAAAGTCGATTTTCATTGTCACACCAGTATTTCTGATGGGGCGTTGACACCCAAAGCATTAGTAGATCTTGCCAAGGAAAAAGGCATTACAACACTTGCCATTACCGATCATGATACGACTCATGGCTATGAGCTCATTAAGGATTATGCAGTGGAGCAAGATCTTGAGCTGATTGCAGCCTCAGAAATTTCTTGCCAATGGAAAGGGCACACCATTCATATTGTCGGATTAGAGGTCGATATTGATAACCCGGTTTTAAAAGCAGGTTTGAAAATGAATCGAATCAAGCGTTGGAAACGAGCATTTGAAATAGACATTAAATTTCAGCGCCGAAACTTGAATGGAATTCTCGAAAATATTTTACCGAAAATTCAAGAGGGTATGATTGGAAGAAATCATTTTGCACAGGCTTTGATTGAGAAGGGGGTTGTCAAGAATCAGCGACAAGCATTTGATAAATATCTCAAAAAAGGTCGCCCGATGTATGCAGAGGTTAACTGGCCCGAGCTTGAGGAAGTCGTCGGCTGGATTAAAGCTGCCAATGGCATCGCGGTGATTGCTCACCCTCATATTTATAAAATGACTTCCAACAAACTGAATAAAATGATTGAAGATTTCAAAGCCGCTGGCGGGCAAGCAATCGAAGTGGTCAATCAGCCTAGAGTATGTGCTGAGCAAACCGGTATGGCAGATCGTGCAGAGCGGTTTGAGCTATATGCTTCAATGGGGTCGGATTTTCATCGTCCAGAGCATACTTGGCGAGGATTGGGATGGTTGGCACCTATGCCAACAAAATGCACTCCAGTTTGGGAATTATTCGAGACCCCGATCACTACGTCTTAGTTGCGCATAATGGCCGGACTATACCGGATTCACTGGTATGATTCATAAGGGTTTCGTGTATAATTCGAATACGCCTAAAAAGCGTTGGTTTTTTACAAGAATATAGCCTTTAACCGGATTAAGATTGTGCGTAAAGATTGCTTATACATTTCAGTTCACCCTGAGAACCCTCAAGAAAGATTATTGTTGCAAGTTGTTGATGTGCTCAATAAGGGCGGAGTAATCGCTTATCCAACCGAGTCAGGGTACGCGCTTGGCTGTCTACTTGATAACAAAGAAGGCGCAGATCGAATTCGTGCCATCCGTCGCCTAGATGAAAAACATCACTTTACACTTGTGTGTCCTGATTTAAGCCATTTGTCAGCTTATGCAAAGGTAGGTAATGTTCAATTTCGTTACTTAAAATCGCATTTACCTGGCCCTTATACTTTTATTCTACCCGCGAGCCGTGAAGTCCCTAGACGCTTACAGACGCCTAAGCGCAAAACAATCGGATTGAGGGTGACGCCTAATGTCGTTACCAATGCATTGTTGTCCTTCTTTGATAAACCATTGATTTCGGTTTCGTTGATTTTACCAGGAGAAGAGCTTCCGATGACTGATGGCTGGTCTATTCAAGAAACCTTGGGGCATGCGTTAGACGCAGTTTTAGATGGTGGTTTTTGTGGATTTGAGCCAACTACTGTAATTGATTTCACAGACGATGTGCCCGAATTGATTCGTCAGGGACAAGGCGAATTTAAAGAGTAAATTCATTATCTTGTGTTGAAAAGTTCATAGGATAAATGGCATGTTTAAACATTCGAGGCAGATATGATTGAATTAACAGTGATGCAGAAAATTGCGATATGGACGATTCCTGTTCTGATGGCCATTACGTTGCATGAAGCAGCTCACGGTTGGGTGGCTTCTAAGTTAGGGGATAAAACCGCTTTAATGCTGGGACGTGTTACGTTAAACCCTTTAAAGCATATTGATCTTATCGGAACCATTGTGGTGCCAATTACTTTATTAATACTTGGTGGATTTGTGTTTGGCTGGGCGAAAGCGGTGCCGATTAACGCGCGTAATTTTAAAAATCCATCTGCCGATATGGCTTGGGTGGCGATTGCAGGGCCGCTTTCCAATTTTCTCATGGCCATTGGATGGGCCTTTATTGCGAAGTTAGGGTATGACTTATCTGCAGGTGGCGCATCGCCAGACAATATTGGACAATTCCTAACCTATTCCGGTATGGCGGGGATTGCCATTAATTTAGTGCTGATGGTGTTGAACATGATTCCCATTCCACCGCTTGATGGAAGTCGGGTTTTATCTGCTCTGCTACCAGCCCGTGTAGCATATTCATATAACCGTTTAGAGCCTTATGGCTTCTTTATTTTATTAGGTCTCTTGCTTCTTGGTGTGCTTGGCCCTATTATCTCTGGCCCGTATCAAGCATTACAGGCTTATTTACTCCAAATGGTAGGACTATCGTCATGACGACATCATCTTCAAAAACAGCTTCTTCTAAAAAACCAGCCGGAGAAAAGTTGCAAAAAATACTGGCCCGAGGTGGGTTTGGTTCTCGTCGTGAAGTGGAAAAACTCATTGCGCAAGGCCTGGTCAAAGTGAATGGTAAAGTCGCCACACTGGGAGACCGTGCCTTTCCAACGGACACCCTCAAAGTAAACGACCAGCTGGTTAAAGAAACCCGCCTTGAAAAACAGCCTACGCAGGTCATTCTTTATAACAAGCCAGAAGGGCAGGTGTGCTCCCGTAAAGATGAAAAAGGGCGTGAAACCATTTTCACCAGCTTGCCAAGAATCATCAATAGTCGCTGGATCAGTGTTGGTCGCTTGGATATCAATACTTCTGGGTTGTTGATTCTTACCAACAACGGTGAACTGGCAAACCGATTGATGCATCCTTCTTATGAAATGGAACGAGAATATTCCGTACGAGTGTTTGGTGAAGTGTCCGATGAGATTTTGAATCGCCTTAAAAAAGGCGTCAAGTTGGAAGACGGTTTTGCCAAATTCGAAAGCATTGGCAAAATTCCACAACAGGAAGAAGAGTCTATTAATCAATGGTATCGCGTGGTAATCAAGGAAGGGAGAAACCGTGAAGTGCGCCGCATTTGGGAGTCACAAGGCGTGCAAGTCAGTCGCTTGGTTCGAACGCGTTATGGGCAATTTTCGTTGCCACGTAATTTGCGCAGAGGTAAAAGTGAACCTTTAACCTGGAAGCAAATCAACCAGTTGCTGAAATCAGTCGATTTACCTGAAGAACCTCGTCCGGATTTAAGAAACAACCCAGCCAAAGCGAAAAAAATGTCTGCTAGACATGCCGAACCGTTTAAGAAAGAGACTGGGCGCGGGAAATACAAAGAAAAAGGTGAAAACCACCGTGAAGAAAAATCTAAGCCAAGATCGACACGACGTCGTTAACAGTAATCGCTAAAAACAGCCAGGCCTGGCTGTTTTTTTACAGTTTAATATATTGAATTTGCAGACCCTTTTAGAATAAATAATTGAAACCGACTATGATGAATAAAAGTATTGTTACCAACTTAATCAGTTTTTTACTATTAGTGTCAGGTGTTGTGCTGGACAACCAATGGCTATTAATGATTGGTTTATTTGCCTTATCGGGTGCCATTACCAATTGGCTCGCGATTTATATGTTGTTTGAGAAAGTTCCCGGCTTAGTTGGCTCGGGGGTGATTCCGGCACGATTTGAAGAGTTTAAATCTGCTATTCGTCAGTTGATGATGGAACAATTTTTCAGTCAGGAAAACATTGACCGGTTTGTCAGCCAAAGCGGCAAACCTAATTTACATTTGGCGCCTGTGATTGAAAAGGTGGATTTAACACCAGCTTTTGATCGGTTGGTGGATGTGATAATGAATTCTAGTTTTGGCAGCATGTTGGGCATGTTTGGTGGGGCGGATGCATTAACCCCCTTGAAAGAACCTTTTATCACCAATATGAAATCATCTCTGATTGAAATGACAGAAAATGAGCATTTTGTAAAATTATTGCAAGATGAGATCGATCAACCAGATGTGATGGCAGAAATTCGAGCCAAGGTAGAAACCATCATTGAAGCACGGCTCGCAGAGCTCACGCCGCAAATTGTAAAATCCATGGTACAACAAATGATAAAAGAACATTTAGGCTGGCTTGTTGTCTGGGGGGGTGTTTTTGGTGGTTTGATAGGCTTTGTGTCCACGTTTTTCATCGTTTAATCTATCGAAAAATTCCTTTTCACTTTTGTTATGGTCTAAAAAGAGTTGTAACAAAGTTTGACAGAACTTATACTCATAAAGGCAGGTTATTCATTCTAAACAACCTATAAGGAGTCAGAAATGAGTGATATCGATATTGGAATTATTGAAAAAGATCGTTTGAATACGGCAGAAGGATTAAAGCGTTTATTAGCTGATTCCTATACTTTGTACTTACAAACACACTACTTCCATTGGAATGTCACCGGACCCCAGTTTCGTGAACTGCATCTGATGTTTGAAGAACATTACACAGAGCTTGCGATCGCTGTTGATGATATTGCCGAACGTATCCGAACATTGGATGTCGTTGCTCCGGGAACTTATAAAGCTTTTGCAAAACTGACTTCGATTCAAGAAGTAGAAGACATTCCTGACGCCATGAAAATGGTCGATCTTTTGACAAAAGGTCATGAACAAGTTGTCAAAACGGCAAGAGAAGTCTTAAAAGTTGCGGAAGAAGCGAATGATGAATCCAGTGCCGCACTGGTATCAGATCGTATGCGTGTTCATGAAAAAACCGCTTGGATGCTTCGCGCAACTCGTCAATAAACCTGTTAATGAATCTTTCTTATTAAAAGGCCACCTCTGGGTGGTTTTTTATTCTGCCCTTTTTTTATTAAGCGGATTTAAAAGGAAATATTATGTCCGACCTATCTGAAGCACTTAATATGGATTTCACCCAAAAAGTGGTTGTGGAGACCGAAAAGTTGGCTTGGGTCGGTAGTCGTGCAGACAATGTATTGCGCAAACCACTGGAAAGGGAATTTGCTGAATCGGGCAGGGCGACCAGCATCGTTCAATTCTTTCCTGGTGCCAGTTTTCCAGCACATCAACATGGTTTAGGTGAAGAAATCTTAGTGTTAGAAGGCGTTTTTTCTGATGAAAATGGTGATTATCCCGCCGGCACTTATCTACGCAATCCTCCTGGTTCAATTCATTCGCCGCACTCTAAAGAAGGGTGTGTCATCTTTGTGAAACTGGAACAGTTCTCTCCAGAAGACACCGAGCAGGTGGTATTGGATACCAATCAAGCCGCGATGCAGCCGGGAATCGGTAATTTAGAAGTGTTAAGTTTGCATAGCTTTCAGACCGAACATTCTGCGCTGGTATATTGGCCGCCGGGTGAAAAGTTCCAACCGCATCATCATTGGGGGGGCGAAGAGATTTTGGTTTTGAAAGGCGAGTTTATTGACGAGCATGGCCGTTATCCAAAAGGCACATGGATTCGAAGCCCACACTTAAGTTTGCATGACCCTTATGTAGAAGAAGAAACTTTGATTTACGTCAAAACAGGACATTTGTAAGAATAAAAAAGGGCTTTGAGCCCTTTATTTATTATGAAAACCCAACTTACTGCCTCTTTCAGGTCAAATAAGTCATACAAACGCCATACGAACACAAATTACTTCGATTCTACAATGGGGGTTTTACGGTATGGGTAGTTTTTCAATCTAATGTCGCCCCGCTTAATAGGGTTGGTGAATGTTTTTCCTTTATCAACCCAATCGTCCCATTTGAAGTTTTTAATGACCTTTGCTTGATAGCTTTCATGCAAAGGATGACTCAGCACGTCGTTAATATGCTTCCATTGATAAAAGCGCAAAAGGTCTACTTGGTAGGGTGTCGGGTGTCCCTTTGAATTCTTAACCTCTTTTTTAAGGTTGATAACTTCCTGCATATTAACTTTAGGCGTCCATTTTATTTTTCCAGGAAGAACGACAGGCTCTCCAGGGATATTATTAATGCCTTTTTTCCAAGTTGCCAGAACAGCAATTTTAGTATCTTCACGATACAAAAGAACAGCATGGTTGTAATTCTTGTTTTTAAAAAAGCCAAGATTACCATATTGAATGCGTGCTCCAGTCAGGAATGCAACTGCATCTGACCAACATGGTCCCGTTCCTGAAATCGCTTTTAAAACACTTCTGTCTATGATTCCATCAGGAAAAAGGATCTCAAAAGCCATTTTCATACTATTGGCGGCATGTGTTGTTCCCTCGCAATCATGACCATGCCATTTAATCATATCTTTAATCGTTACGGCATAAGTGCGTTGATAATATCGTCCTTGAGTTCCCCTGGTTGCAAGAATCTCAAAAACAGGGGCATACGGCATTGCGACCATTGGAGCATACCAGGTAGGGGTACGATCTGGCTTAGTGACGCCCGTTTCTATGAAGATATTAACCCCTTGTTTATAGGTGGGTTCTTGTGCCTGGCTAGAGGCATTAAGACAGATTAACAAAATGGCTCCTAAATAAAATGGGTTTATATTCATTACTACTTCTCCTTTTGAATTTAATTAACTCAGCCCTTATGATTAACCATAAGGGGTATGTCGGGTGCGAGAAGATATGCTCAGCGCCGTTACAGTGATCATAATCAGTGCAATCCCGACAATTTGCGAACTGACCAGAGTTTCATTTAAAACCAATACGCCGAATAGGGTAGCGGTGACAGGTTCGATCATTGCCACCACTGAAGCGGTGGTCACCGCAGTCCGCTTTAGACCAATAAAATAAACAATGAACGACAATCCCGCGCCAAGTACGCCAAGGGTTACAAACAGTGGCCAATCTGATGTACTCAGTACTAAAACCATCTGCGCCTTATTCCCCAGTCCTATAAGAACGACAGTAAGTGTCGCGAATGCAATTACCAGAATCGATTGAGGGCTGCCGTATGCGCCAGCATACTTGAAGCCGAAAATAAAGATGGCGTAAGACACCCCCGCAAGTAGTCCGGTGACCAATCCGGTTAGAGTGACATCCTCCGATTCAATATCGTAAATACGTGTGAGCAGTCCAATTCCAAGCAGAACCAATGCAATCGCAACGCCCTTGGAAGCGGTGAATCTTTCGAGTTTGAGTGCAGATGAAACAAGGTAGACGAACACGGGTGCGCAATACATTAAGGTTGCCGCAACTGCGACGCTGCCTTCAGAAATGCTCACGAAGTAGAATGTGAAGTTACATGCAATGCCGAGACCGGCAAGAGCTGACCAAAACCACAATATGGGATTTGATAATCCACTGCTGCGTGGTCGAAAGGCTAACCAGGCAAGCACAAATAAGAATCCAATGGCGCCTCGGTAGAACGATACCACCAACGCATCCCAGCCTTCGGCCATGAGAATTGCACCAATGCCTCCTGAGATTCCCCAGCATAAAGCCGCCAACATCACGAAAGTCGTAGATAGACTCGTCATTTGCGCTCCTTAGGACATGGTGAAACATGGATGACGATGGTGTTTCGTTAAGTATCGCTCCGCAAACCTCTGGCTGTCAATACCAATCATAAACTGACCCGAAGACTTTTCTAACTGACAATACGTGTTTAGTTATCAATCTGTTTCTTGAACCGTTGATTTAGTGCCAAAGCTTTTTTATTTAAAATCTCTTCATGTGAGTACGTGGTGGTACCTTCATCGCATTTGATATTTTCTGTGCCCGTGAATATTCTCTTGAAGGTTTTGAAGAGGGTTGCACAAACCCTTGTGTAGAAGAGGCCTTGAATTATGTAAAAAAGGCATTTATAAGGCCGGCAAAGGATAGAGTTATGGGCATAAAACCACCAGGCCTGGTGGTTTTAAAGGGTAAATGAAAAGGGAATCCTTGATTATTGGAGCGGTAAATAGATATCGGTGATCAATTCATCTTCAGGCATTTCACCATTTAAGTTGGTGTAATGGAAAAAGCACGGAAAATCCCTTAGCTCTTCACTACTGTTAGGTAACCAGTTGCAATAAAGATGACGTACTTTATCGCCAATGGTCTTTAAACTCCCTTCATGACGTAATACGGCGCACTTTCCTCCTGGGATTGTTTTGTTGACTAACCCCTGTGCATTATCAGGAATGGTTTTTGTCACTTCTGCACATAGATCAAACCTAAAATTAGCAGGCTCAACTGTATCTGGATCATCATATACCAGCCCAAAACTTCTATGGCTAGTAACAGGAGAGTAAGGGGTTGTCTTTCGCCACTCTCGGAAAATTTTAAGTGAGTTTTCAATTTTTTCGGCTGGCCCTCTATGTTCCAATGCCGCAATCATAGTGTGCTCAAATTCAATCAGATCAATATTCATAACGATATTCCTCTCAATAATAGGTTGGGCATACTGGGCACGCCAGTTCTGCCAATTAGGTGATTGTCTAAACTGAGAAGGCGTTTGACCAAATGTGTTTTTAAAAGCTCTAGAAAAAGCTTCTGGACTTTCAAAGTTAGCTTCCAGTGCGATATCAATAATCCGCATCGTTTGATTGTAGGCCAGTTGTTGTGATGCACGTTTCAATCGTTGCATCAAAACAAACTTGCCGACCGTCATCCCCGTATAGCTTGAAAACTGTCGATGAAAATGAAACTTTGAAAAACAAGCCACTTCACTTAATTTTTCAATCGATAGATCATCATTGATATGAGCTTGAATATAATCATAGACCTGTTCCATACGGTTGGCGTAACGTTTAACAGCTTGTTTACTCATAATTGGGTTTGCCTCCTAAGTCGAAGACATTGTGAGGTTTTGACTGAATGTAAGCCTGATTGAAATTGCTGAACTTACTCAATTTTATTTATTAAAGAAATCAGCATTAAATTATATGAATATATAAGATTATTATCTACGTAATTGCTAGTAGATAAGAGGGTTTTTTCAGAACATGTTATGCTAAATATGAATTCAACAGGAGTATCACAATGATTTTTTTTCAAACCAAACATCATGCTGATGTCAGTATGTTTGACGATATTGCGCTGAAGTTGATTAGCTTAATGGGACACAGTGCAACTGTGCCTGGCGCATTAACCGAAGAAGAGGTTGAGCAGGCAATGAATAAATTAAGTGATGCGCTCGAAAGTCCTTCGGCTCAATCTGGAGATGATTGGGAAGATGATTCGGTGAGTTTAGCGCATCGTGCACAGCCTTTATTAGAATTATTGGATGCTGCGCACCGTAATCACGATCACGTTATCTGGGAAAAATCGTTACGTTAATTTAAAAATTACTCTTCTGAACGAAAACCTATCAGAAAGATTTTCAAAACTCTTTTAATATTTTTGAACGGATGCTTTGACAGTCATTTCAAAATGAGTGGGAAAAATGTTGTTTAATGGCTGATGTCGTAAGTTAAATTTTAAAGATAAGGTTTTGAACTTGTTCTTAAAAAAGCACAAATGACATAAATTCCTTTTGTTCAAATCAAACTGCCAGCCCTTCCTTTAAAACTGTTGTCAGAGTGTTAGAGAGGTTGTCCTTTAAAATATTTTTTAGTGATGCGCTTTAAGGCGGTTACTTTTAGAGGGGGTTCTTTTTTTAAAAGAAAAACCAAAATACTAAAAATAAAAAGGATGAATCCATGTTGAATCTTTCAGCTCGTGAACTGTTTGCTAAATTATTTTCGTTATTGTTCTACAGCCTATCGGCGGCCATCGTGGTGTCAATGTTGGTGATCGTGTTTGATGATATTCGAAATGGCACGGATCTGATGCAGATTTTAATCAAGCTCATCAACGGCGGTATTATCTCTTTGGCAGTGTTTGAATTGGCAACGGTGATCTGTGCTGAGTATGGCAGCAGTGCCGCTGAGCATGGGGTCATTACAATGTTAAGACGCACTTTACCGCGTTTTATTGGAACTGTGTGTGTGGCGTTATCGCTAGAAGGGTTGATCATGGTCATCAAGTACAGTCAATTAGACCTTGCTGGGAATTTATATTATCCTGTCGCTATTATTATCAGCACGGCTTTCTTATTGGCGGCTTTAGGCGTTTTCTTAAAATTAACACCGCCAGATGAGCAGTCAGTAAAACATTAATTGGCAAATGGAGTCTTCATGGCGATCTTTTCGATTTATCTTTTCCCTGTTTGGGTGTTAATTTTTTCTGCTTATGCGTTGATTTTTCCCGAACCGCTGGTTGAGATGAAATCGTCCATTGTTCCGCTGTTAATGGCGGTCATGCTTGGGATGGGAATGACGTTACGCTGGCAGGATTTCGTAGACGTGTTGCAGCGCAAGACTGCAGTGATGTTAGGGGTTGGTATTCAGTTTGTGGTGATGCCGTTAGCCGCTTTGGGGCTCTCGAATGTGTTGAACCTCTTTGAAGAATTAACCATCGGGTTGATGTTAGTGGGCACGACAGCTGGGGGTACGGCTTCCAATGTGATGACGTATCTGGTGAAAGGCAATGTGGCTTTATCCGTGAGTATGACACTGATCTCAACGCTGTGTGCGATTGTGTTACTACCGTTTCTCACTTGGTTTTATTTGGATGAGACGGTTGCTGTACCCGCTTGGGAAATGGTGGTGAGTTTAATTCAGTTGATTTTGTTGCCCATTTCCCTGGGAGTGTTGCTCAATCACTTTTTCGCCAAACCGTTGCAGTTGATTCAACCTGTTTTACCGGTGTTCTCGATGTTTGCGATTATTTTTATTATTGCGATTGTCGTGGCGTTGAACCATCTGCAACTACAAAGCGTTGTTTGGGTGTTGGCTTTGGCAGTGATAGCACATAATGCGATTGGTCTAATTTCAGGATATGGCATCAGTAAGCTGGTAGGGTTTGATGAAAGAACCGCGCGCACAGTGGCAATCGAGGTTGGTATGCAGAATTCTGGACTGAGTGTGGCCTTGGCATTGAAATATTTCACGGCAATGAGTGCGTTGCCAGGGGCGCTGTTCAGCGTGTGGCATAATATTTCAGGATCGGTATTAGCCGCATACTGGCAAAGAAAAGACCAAAAACAACATCAGAACGATCAATCATAAAAACAAAAAAACCACCAGGCCTGGCGGTTTTTATGACTCTAATTTACAAGTTGGTCTTTTGCTAAACTCAATAATGTGGTGGCGGTATTTCTTCACTGGGTAGCTTTATACCTGAGCTACTTTCATCTTTTAAGGCTTTAAGAATGTCGGAAAGTAATCGAATTTGGGCCTGTAGTTGCTGAATTTCTTGATGCTGTTTTCCCAGTGTTTGATTGAGATGTTCAATCACATCTTCCTGGTACGCAGAGCTAACCTCTAATTGATGTATTTTATCAGTTAAATCAATAACCTGTTCTTTTAATGCGTCAACCATTCTAAGACCTCTTTTTGTGTGTTTTGTGCATGCTCTAGCAAGACTCTATCCTGCACCGGGCTTGTCAGTTTCAGGCAGGCTTCATACAGTTCATCGCGGCGAAAGTAATGACACTGAATGTGGTCACCCACTTGATGTCGTCTTAAAAAATCTTCTAACCCTTGAATGTTGCTGATTTTGAATCCATTCAGTGCAATGATCTCATCACCTGAAGCTAATCCGGCTAATTTGGCTGGTTGGTCATTCCAAGTATGGGTCAGTCGAACGGTTTGATGCTCGGTGTTGATTAAGTTTGCTCCCAATTGTGGAGGGAAGTTTTTCTGCTCGGTTTTGCCACCTGGATCTTTTACGTTAATCGCAGGTCGAAGGGTAAAATCAATGCCGAACTTAGCAAATAAAGATTCAAAAGGAATGTCTTCTGTACCGAATAAGTGGCGGTCAAAAAAGTCGGTTAAATCGATGCCGGACACTTCTGAACAAAGTGCTTCGATTTCACCTTCTTGAATACCTTTACGGGTGACGCCATATCTTTGCCATAAAGTCAGGAGAACATCATCCAATGATTTTTGGTTGTTGGTTCCGGCTCGAATGGTTAAATCCAATCCGAGAGCCAATAAGCTACCTTTCGTGTAGTAGCTGACAATTGCATTAGGTGCGTTTTCATCCTGTTGGTAGAACTTGGTCCAGGTCATGAGGCTGGATTCCGCCACAGATTGTTTAAAGCGACCTGGCATTCGATAGACACGTGTCATTTCTTTCGCAAGCCGATCCAGATAAGTGTCATTGTCTAAAATGCCGGCGCGGTTAAGGATTTGCAGGTCGTAAAAAGAGGTAATGCCTTCAAACCACCACAATTGGTTTGTAAAAACAGGCTTATCCAACAACGGCGCTTGGTAAACATCAGGGCGAATGCGTTTAACGTTCCAGGTGTGAAAGTATTCATGGGAGCAGAGCTCTAGGAATTGAGTATAGCCATCGGTGGTTTTTTCGTCGGTAAGGTAAGGCAGGTCGGTTCGAGCACAAATCAGCGCTGTCGAATCCATATGCTCCAAGCCGCCATAATCCTTTTCTGTGACAGTAACTTGAAATAAATATTGTTTAACCGGATAAGGTTTGCCAAACAAATTAAGCTCGGTTTCACAGATTTTAGTTAAATCGTTGATTAGTCTTTCTTTATCCAGACGATCGAATTCAATACGCCCTGTCAGTGCCATGCGGTGTGGAATGCCGCAGGCGGTGAATTCTAAGCAGTGGAAGTTGCCCATTTCAACGGGGTATTCAATTAAGTCTAAATAATTCTGAGCGACATAATGCCCATAACCAAACGCATCGGTTTGTTGTTGGGGAAGGGTGGTCGCAACTTGCCAGTTTTCTGTTCGAGCATGTTCGGATCGAACCAGCTCGACATGACATGGTTTTTCTCGTTGATTATCAACTGCCAAAAAGGCCGAGGTGCCGTTAAAGAACGCATGAGTGGTATCAAAGTGAGCGCCTCGAACCGAAAGATCCCAGGCATAAACTTCATAAGACAGCGTGACCGCCTCATTAATTGGCTCCAGTTGCCAAGTTGATTTATCGATAGGGGTTAATTTAAGAGGAACACCAGAAGCGGTTTTAGCATGTAAGCCAATAATATGCTTGGAGAAATCACGAATTAAATAACTACCGGGTATCCAGTTCGGCAAACTGACGGTTTGACCTTTTGAGTCGGGAGAAGCAATTTCAAGTGTGACTGAAAATAAGTGGGCGTTTGGATTGGCTGGGCTAATTCGATACTGGATATCCGGCATTGTGAAGATTGTCCTCTTAAATGAATCGTTCTATAACTGTTAAAGATATTTATTTTAATCATTGTATTATAAAGTCAAAGTTTTTACTTATTGGTAATCCTAAGCATCAAGCATCTGATTAAACAGTCAGGCTATGAGAAAGGGGCGGATTTAAAGCCACAATCAGGGGGGTGCGGATTGAGTAATTCAATAAAGTTTTCTAATAAAAGATGCAGTGATATTTTCAATTCAGCACACAATCGAAAGGATATTCCCTTTATAATATGCCTACATTTTTGAATCTTTGTCTTTGTTAGGAAGACGACCAAATTATTTAGGAGAATTTTGTGGTCAAAACTCGCTTTGCTCCCAGCCCAACAGGCTATTTGCATATTGGTGGCGTTCGTACGGCGCTTTTTTCATGGCTTTATGCTAAGCAGAAAAAAGGGGAGTTTACCTTACGTATTGAAGATACGGATTTAGAGCGTTCAACTCAAGAATCTGTTCAGGCGATTCTAGATGGAATGGCGTGGTTAGGCCTAGATTATGATAAGGGGCCTATTTACCAAACAGAGCGCTTTGATCGTTATAAGGCCGTTATTCAGGATTTGATGGATCGTGGTTTGGCTTACTACTGTTATGCCTCACCTGAAGAGTTGGACGAAATGCGAGAAGCACAGAAGGCCCGAGGTGATAAGCCGCGTTATGACGGACGCTACCGTGATTTTGATGGCACGCCACCAGAAGGGGTGAAACCTGTTATTCGATTCAAAAACCCAGAAGATGGGGACGTGGTGATTGACGATTTAGTGAAAGGTCGAATCGTTGTTGCCAACAAGGAATTAGATGACTTGGTCATTGCGCGTTCCGATGGTACACCTACCTATAATTTGACGGTTGTGGTGGATGATATGGATATGGAAATGACGCATGTGATTCGTGGAGATGACCATATCAATAATACGCCTCGTCAAATTAATCTTTATAAAGCTTTGGGAGCTGAGCCGCCAAAGTTTGCGCATATTCCAATGGTGTTGGGTGAAGATGGTAGTCGTTTGTCAAAACGTCATGGTGCGGTTTCGGTTTTGCAATATAAAGAAGATGGGTTCTTGCCGGAAGCACTGCTTAATTATCTGGTTCGTTTAGGCTGGTCATATAAAGATCAGGAAATCTTTACGATTCAAGAAATGATCGATTTATTCCAATTGGAATCAGTCAATGCCTCACCATCAACCTTTAACATGGAAAAGTTGTTGTGGATTAACCAACAGCATATTCAAATGACGGACATTGATAATTTGGTCAAAAACCTAAAACCGTTTATGGATCAAAAAGGGATTGATACCGAAAAGGGTCCAGAATTGTCTCATGTCGCAAATTTATTGCGTGAAAGGGCGAAAACGTTAATTGAAATGGCGGACAGCGCAGCGTATTTCTACCAAGACTTTACCGAGTTTGAAGCTGGAGCTGCTAAAAAGCATTTACGTCCCGTGGCGGAAGAGCCATTACGTTTGGTGCAAAAGAAGTTTGCGGAGCTATCAGACTGGAAAGCCGGTAAAATTCATGAAGCCGTTCATCAAGCGGCGGAAGAACTTGAAATTGGTATGGGAAAAGTAGGGATGCCTTTACGTGTTGCGATTACAGGGGGCGGTCAATCTCCTTCAATAGATGCGACGGCAGAATTGATTGGACAGCAGAAATGCGTGGCACGTATTGACTTGGCTTTACAAGCAATCGAAGAAAGAAAGGCGAACAGCTAGTTGAAAGGGCTGATGAAGTTTAAGAGTCAGGTATTATTCTTAATACTGGAAATTTGACTGTTTTTTAAGCAAGTTTTCATGAAAAGTAAAAAGTATGTCACTTTTGTTAAAAAATGCTTGACCACTCTCGTCAGTTCTATATAATACGCGCCATCAGCTCAAGGGGGCTATAGCTCAGCTGGGAGAGCGCAACACTGGCAGTGTTGAGGTCAGCGGTTCGATCCCGCTTAGCTCCACCAGAACTGATTATTTTCCTTAGTTTTAAGACCACTAGGCCGGACTTAAGTAAGAGCTGAGAAAAATACTGGGAAACCAGAAATACATTGGATTAACACTGTTAATCAACTTTGTGTCCCGTTCGTCTAGAGGCCTAGGACACCGCCCTTTCACGGCGGTAACAGGGGTTCGACTCCCCTACGGGACGCCACTACGCGGGAATAGCTCAGCGGTAGAGCACAACCTTGCCAAGGTTGGGGTCGCGAGTTCGATCCTCGTTTCCCGCTCCATATTTAAGTGGGATGAATTGTCTACTTCTAGGTCAGTAGGTTAAGCACTTCATCTTGCTGCTTGTTGAAATACAGGCACGAATGACAAGTCATTCAAAACTTGTCCCGTTCGTCTAGAGGCCTAGGACACCGCCCTTTCACGGCGGTAACAGGGGTTCGACTCCCCTACGGGACGCCAATTCTGAAAGCTCGTTTATCGCTTGATAAACGGGCTTTTTTTATGTCTGTCGCTTTTCAAATTCTCTTCATTTATTTTCAAAATAATTCATCGTTCCCAGCGCCTTTTAAATCGGGTGTGCTTTTTGCTTTATCGCTGTCATAACGGTTTAAATTAATTAAAAAAATTAGGATTAAACTATCATTTTAGTACTGAGTTATTAAAATGAAGTTGTCGTCTTTTTGCGTACTTACTTGGGGGTGTTATGTCTAAAGCAGATATTGGTTTGGTTGGGTTAGCGGTAATGGGACAGAACTTGGTGTTGAACATGGCTGATCATGGATATCACGTTTGTGTCTATAACCGTTCGAAAGAGAAAACAGATGACTTTATTCATAATCGTGTTGAAGATCGTCCAGTCTCAGGAGCGAGTACGCTTGAAGAGCTTGTAGGGTGCTTGAAAGCGCCCAGAAAGGTGATGTTAATGGTTAAAGCCGGAGATGTGGTTGATTCATTTATTGATCAATTAGTGCCTTTACTTGATAAAGGGGACATGATCATTGATGGTGGAAATTCTCTTTACACCGATTCCACTCGACGGACGCAAGCTTTAAAGGAAAAAGGCATTTTATTTGTTGGTACGGGGGTGTCTGGTGGTGAAGAGGGGGCACGAACGGGCCCGTCAATTATGCCAGGTGGAAACCTAGATGCCTGGGCATCGGTGAAACCGATCTTTCAAGACATTGCTGCAAAATCTGACAATGCACCATGTTGTGACTGGGTGGGCCCTGAAGGTGCAGGACATTATGTCAAAATGGTGCATAACGGAATTGAATATGGGGACATGCAGCTCATCACGGAAGCCTATCAATTAATGCGAGAAGGGTTAGGGTTGTCTGCGGATGAATGTCATCAGGTTTTTTCTGATTGGAATCAAGGCGTATTGGATTCTTACTTAATTGAAATAACAGCTGATATTTTGAGTTTTAAAGACAAGGATGGCGAACCACTCGTTGATAAGATATTGGATGCGGCCGGGCAAAAGGGAACAGGGAAGTGGACTGGTATCAGTTCATTGGAACTGGGAATGCCGTTGACATTGATAACCGAATCGGTTTACGCACGGTGTTTGTCAGCACTGAAAGCAGAAAGAATCGCCGCCTCTAAACTTTATCCAAGAAAGCCGGCTGTTTCAGAAGCCGACAAAGACGCGATGCTACAAGCCATTCATGATGCGTTGTATGCTTCTAAAATTATTTCTTACGCACAAGGGTATATGTTGATGTCGGAAGCAGCGAAAGAGTTCGATTGGGAATTGAATTATGGTGGCATTGCATTAATGTGGCGGGGCGGTTGTATTATTCGAAGCACTTTCTTGGCTGAAATTAAAAAGGCTTACGATGAATCGCCAAACCTTTCAAATTTGCTAAGAGCGCCATTTTTTGAAGATGCCATTAAGAACGCAGAGGATAATTGGCGAAAAGCAGTCATTTTCGGTATTGAAAACCAAATTCCAACACCGGCGCTCAGCTCGGCATTGGCCTTCTTTGATGGGTATCGCAGTGAACGTTTACCGGCTAATCTGTTGCAAGCCCAACGTGACTATTTCGGCGCCCATACGTATGAAAGAGTCGATGCACCGAGAGGAGAATACTTTCATACGGACTGGATTCAGTCCGGTGGCAATGTGAGTTCAAGTACATACGAGGTGTAAGAATGTCTGAAGCGTGTACATATGTGGTTTTTGGCGCAACAGGGAATCTGTCTCTGACTAAATTGATGCCGAGTTTCTATCATCTTGAACAAATTGGTCGTCTTGCCGAAGGGGTTAAAATTTTAGCGATTGGACGCCGTCAGTGGGATAAAGACAAGTGGATAGAGGTCGTGAAAGAAGCGATTGGGCCGAAAGCACGAGGAGGGTTAGATCCGGAAATATTTCAGCGTTTTTGCGAGCGCTTGGATTATTGCGTGATGGATATTGAAAATGGCGAGGCTTATCCCGCCATGTACGACAAAATTCTTTCTTCAGGCTGGTCCAATAATATTGCGTATTATTTATCACTCGGCCCAGGAAGCTTTGCCAGCGTGGTTCGGTATTTAGGCGAGGCGGGCATGTTGCAAGAAAGGGATGGTTGGAAACGCGTGGTGTTGGAAAAACCCTTCGGGTTTGATTCTGACAGTGCCAAACAACTGCAAGCACAATTGAATAAATATCTTAAAGAAGAACAAACTTATCGTATCGACCATTATCTGGGTAAAGGAATGGTGCAAAACATCATGGTGTTCCGTTTTGCAAACCTGTTGATGGAACCTTTATGGAATCGTAACTTCATAGATCACATTCAGATTACACATGCGGAAGATAAACCAATAGGAACGCGTGCCGGCTATTACGATTCCAGTGGCGCCATGCGCGATATGATTCAAAGTCATTTATTACAATTGATGGCGCTGGTGGCAATGGAACCACCGGCTTCAATGGATGCAGAAGACCTACGTGATGAGAAAGTAAAATTATTGAAATCGATTCGTCCAATCGCCAAAAAGAATGTCAAAGCACAGTCTTATCGCGCGCAATACACCGCGGGGGAAATAAATGGTCAGGCGGTCCCCGCTTATTTAGATGAGCCGGGCATGGCGCCGGACAGTGTGACAGAAACTTATGCGGCCTTGAAGTTATATGTTGATAATTGGCGCTGGGCTGGCGTACCTTTCTATATCCAAACGGGTAAGAATATGCCCAAAAATAAAACAATGGTTTCAATTTGTTTTAAGCATTCTCCTAAGCAGTTTTTTAGAGAGTCACAAGTGAAGAAAATGCACCCAAACTGGATTATTTTCGGCATACAACCGGATGAGTCCATCAAGGTTGAAATGATGGCAAAACAACCTGGCCTGGAAATGAACACTCAACAAATCAGTCTGGATGCTGCAATGCGACCTGCCGGAATCGATTCGAATGATGCTTATGAAGAGCTGCTACTGGATGTGATTAAAGGCGACCGTTCTTTGTTTCTTCGTTATGATGAAGTTAAAGCCGCTTGGAAAGTTGTGGATCCAGTCATCGAAACCTGGGGGATGGAAACGGCGTATATCGATACCTATCGTTCTGGAACTTGGGGGCCGGAAGGTGCCAACAAGCTGTTTGACCACCCAGAAGAACAGGGCTGGCGCTATCATGTACATCCTGAGGTGGATTAATGCAAAATTTACCGGAAAATTGGACTGTATTTGAGTCAGCCGAACTTGTGGCGCAAGCTTTAGCAGAAACTTTGTTGGAGTTGGCAGAAAAAGCGATTGCCGTGCGTGGAGAGTTTTTGTTAGTAACGGCAGGAGGAACAACGCCTCAACGTTGTTATGAAATTTTATCGACCAGGGAAGCAGATTGGCAAAACTGGCATATCTACATGGGCGATGAACGCTGTTTACCAGCGGAAGATAAAGATCGTAATAGTGTTAATTTAAAGCAGGCCTGGCTATTTTTTGGCAAAATTCCATCCGATCATATTCATTTTATTCCAACCGAATTAGGCTCTGAATTAGCTGCTGAATCGTATCAAAAACTTCTGACCGATGTTACTCGTTTTGACGTCGTGTTATTGGGGATGGGGGAAGATGGTCATACCGCGAGCTTATTTCCGGGTCACGCATATCCCGGCGGGAAGGCGGTGGTGATTGAGCATGATTCTCCCAAACCGCCATCGGAAAGAGTGAGTTTGTCTTTTCAGGCCTTGAGTAAAAGCCGTTATGTTTTTAAGTTGATAACTGGAAAAAATAAGCGTAATGCCGTGCACCAATGGCTGTCTGGAGAACCTTTACCGATTCAAAAGGTAACAGGGGAACAGACTATGGTTTGGCTGGATGAATCGGCTTTACAGTTAAGCTCTGAAAGCAAGGTACAAAGGTAGTCTAGTTGGAATTAAAAGAGTCCCATTTTCTAACCCAATTAACTTTTTGACTAAGAGGCTTGTTGTTTATTTAAGTTAACGGATGTTGAGACAACGTTTTGAATCTGTTCGAGTTGATCAAGCAACTCCCCCATGTTGGTATGCGGTTCGACATCAATCTCTAAGGTCATGGAAACACTGCCATCAGATTTGTCCGTGCGCGTGTCTGAATTGTTAACGTTAATATCCCATTGCGTTAATTCCATCATGATGTCTCTTAATAACCCTTTTCGGTCGAAAGCAAGAATTTGCAATGTAGCTTCATACGTTGTCTCTTGCGGCTCAGCATTGTACCAAGCCACCTCGATTAAACGTTTTTGTTCCTCAAACGTTAGATTGAGGATATTGGGGCATTCCTTTTTATGAATCGTGACCCCGCGGCCACGTGTCACATAACCGACAATCTGATCGTTTTCTGTCGGTTCGCAGCAAGGCGCGATGGTGGTTTTAAGCCGTGGCGCACCAATAACAAAAGCCTTGCCCGGTTCCGCTGATTCTTCTGGAGGGAAAGAGGGTGGACGTGCTTGTGGTTTGTCTTCTTCAGGCTTAATCAGTTTTTGAATGGCATTTGTCAACTGACGTTCGTTGATTTGTCCTTTTCCAAGCGCTTCGTAAAATTCATCTAACTGTTCATACTTAAAGCGCTCAGCCACTTCTTCTGCTGAAATGTGCTCAGCATGCAAGCGACGGGCTTCTTTATTGAAAAGGGTTTCTCCCGACTCGGTGTTGGCTTCTTTATTCTGCTGGTTGAACCAGTGTCGAACTTTGGCGCGTGATCGACTGCTACCTAAATAATGCAGATTAGGGTTTAGCCAGTTTCGGTTCGGCGTGCCGCCTTTGACCGATAAAATTTCGACTGTATCGCCGGTATTCAGCTGGTAGGTAAGTGGCATGATTTTGCCATTGATTTTGGCGCCACGACAACGATGTCCTAATTCAGAATGAATTTGATACGCAAAGTCCAAAGGTGTGGAACCTTTGCTCATAGTAATGATTTCATTTTTAGGCGTCATGACATAAATATGTTCAGTCAGAAGTTCAGTACTGATTTCATTTAAAAGATCAGGATTGTCATTATATTCAAGCATTTGCCGAACTAAGTTAATACTCTGTTCAAGTGCCGGGTCAATGCTCTTGCCACCTTCTTTGTAACGCCAGTGAGCTGCCACACCAAATTCTGCATGCCGATGCATTTCATATGTTCGAATTTGAATTTCGACGGTTTTATTTTCTGAGCCGATAATGACGGTATGAATAGATTGGTATCCGTTTTCTTTTGGATTGGCGATATAGTCATCAAATTCTTCTTTGATATAAGGCCAGCGGCTGTGAATCATGCCTAATACTTCATAGCATTGCTGCACTGTATCGACATAAATCCGCACGGCTCGTAGATCAAAGAGTTCATCAATCGGCACGTTTTTGCGGGACATCTTTTTCCAGATGCTGTATATGTGTTTTGGCCGGCCCGAAATGTGGTGCTCAATACCACTGTCTTTAAGCATCTCTTCTAAAGAATCAATAATGCCTTGGATATAGGCTTCTCGACCCAAACGTTTGGCATCGAGTTGTCGGGCGACTTCTTTGTAAGTATCGGGTTGTAAAAAACGGAAAGACAGGTCTTCCAGCTCCCATTTTAATTGTGCAATCCCCAGCCTGTTGGCCAAAGGCGCGAAGATAAATTGTGTCTCGGAAGCAATTTGTTGGCGAATGGCTTCTGGTTCGTTTTTTAATGTTCGTAAACGCGCCACTCGGAAAGCAAGCTTGACAATCATGATACGAATATCCGATGTCATTGCGAGCAGCATTTGTCGCAGACGCTCTGTTTGCACTTCATTGGAAGTGGTTGCCGGGTGGAATTCTTTGAAGTGGTTCAGGCGCCGAACCCCCGTTACCATTTGAGCAATATGATCGCCAAATTCGTCAGAAATTTTTTCGATGGGATAACGTTGTTCTAACCCCATATCACTGATTAATGTTGCAATAAGAGTATCGCGATCAAGTTTTAGGTCAGAAAGGATAGTTGCGGCGTCGATGCTTCTAACCAGGCCTTTATGTTCTTCTTTCTCGGCTTCAAGCGCCATTTTACAAGCTTGTAGCGCAAGGGGGTCTGATTCATCGGTTTTGAAAATTGTTTGATATAGTGTTTGAACGGAATCCATCTTAAAACCTTATTTTCTTCTACAGGGGATTTTAAGCCAAAATCGTTCTTCAGTGGCACTAAATGCCGAATGAATACGTAAAAACTAGAGGGTTATTTTTTCTTTTCAGATAACATGGTTTTTGAAGTGTCTTTCTTTGCATCTAATACTAGGCTTCCAACTTTCCAACCGGCTTCTACCTTAATATTTGAATCTTCAGCGAAAATATAAAACTCTTCTTTGGGAGATATTGCAAAAAGAGGAGTGGCTTTATCTTGCCAATACTCTTGGTAGTCTTTAAAAGAAAAGTTTTCAGTAATATTCGTCACTCTTACTTCCGCTCCTTGGTTGATGAGGTTAGATAGCATTGGCCAGGTCACTTCATCTCCAAAGAGTACTCGAGGATTGAGATTGGTACTTAAACTTTTTTCTTCTGATATTTCTGAAGAGGGTACGGTGCTGAGTGCATAAATGTTTTCGGGGCCAAAATCCGCTCTGAAATGCGTGTAATACAAAGGATGTAACTCAGACTTAAAATCCATTAAAAGCATGACTTTATAAGGGTTGATGTCGAGATATAACTCGGCTTTTTTACTGAGAAGATCTCCATAATAAGTTTTGATGCCATGCATTTTGGCTTCTTTATCAGCTGCTCGGCTTTGAGTGGCAATCATGACTTCAAGCCCTTGGTCTTTTAGTGCTTGTGCGATGGCAATGGAGACTTTATTGGCTCCTACGATCAGTGCGCCCTGTGTGTCAATATGGGAAAGTTTGAGTTTTCGAGCAAGAAAACCGGCGGTTAATGATTGAAACAATACCGTGCCCATTATCATGATAAAGACTAACGGTAAAATTGTTTCCGCTCCAGAGATGCCGTTTTCTTCCAGCCGAATCGCGAATAAAGCCGAAATGGCGGCGGCTACAATACCTCGAGGAGAAATCCATGACAGTAAAATCAATTCATTAAATTTTAGCTCTTTACCTCCAATGGTGGAAATAAAAACCGAGAGAGGGCGGGCTACAAACTGAGCGATGACCAACAGTAAAAGGGCTGACCAGCTTAATGAAAATAACAGGTCAAAATCCATCCGCGCAGCGAGCACGATGAACAGCAATGAAATGAGTAAAACGGTTAAATGCTCTTTGAAGTCCAAAATGGAATGCATGCTGATATCTTTTTGATTCGCGAGATAAACCCCCATGACCGTAACGGCGACCAGGCCAGATTCATGTGAAATCTGATTCGAAACTGTAAACATCAATAGCACGACGGTTAAACTGAAAAAATTCGTGAGGTAGTTTGGTATCCAATGGTTTTTTAAACATTTTGCAATAAACCAGCCTCCTAGAAGCCCTAAAGTGGTCCCGATGGCAATCAGTTCCAAAAATGTTAGCAGTACATCGGTATGATTGGCGGAAGATACGATAAAGACATAAACCAGAATCGCGAGCATTGCCCCAATGGGGTCGATGATGATGCCTTCCCATCGTAATACACTACCAACCCGCTCGGTGATTTTCATTGACCTCAACATCGGCATAATGACGGTCGGGCCTGTTACAGTGACAATGGCTCCAAATAAGAAGGCAATTGGCCAGTCAAGAGAAGCTAAGTAATGTGCCCCGACCGCCATGACTATCCAAGTAATCAAAACGCCAATGGTGGTTAAGTTTCGAATGTAATACTTAACCCCTTTTATTTCAGAAAACCGCAGTGTCAGGCTGCCTTCAAATAAAATAATGGCCACCCCGAGTGAGACAAAAGGAAACAGTAGATCTCCCAGCAATATATCTGGATTCAACCACTCTAAAACAGGCCCTAAAATAATACCTGTTAGCAGTAAAAAGATGATGGCGGGCAAGCGAAGCTTCCAGCCAAACCATTGCGAAAGCATGCCGAAAAGAACTAATAGACTTAGTTGTAAGGGGATGGAAAGATATTCAAACACAGGCAGCCCTTGTTCAGTTACTGAAAAGATATAATACCTTTTAATAAAACACCTTACTAGGGACAGTTCACGTTATAATTTGCTTAGTTTAACGGCTTAATAGAGCCATGCCAGCAATAAATTGAGGCCTATTTAAGGTCTGTAATATATAAAAAGTAGATTAATGTCGCTCAAAAATTCTTTATTAACCCCAAATTCATTACGTTCCAGTGCTTCTCAATTCAGTGTCGCGCCGATGCTCGATTGGACCGATCGGCACTGCCGAGTCTTCCATCGTCAACTCACAAAGCATGCCTGGTTATACAGTGAAATGGTCACGACGGGCGCTATTATTTACGGCAATAATTTAGAACGTTTTCTTGGACATTCGGAGATGGACAGTCCTGTGGTTTTGCAACTTGGCGGTTCGAATCCAGAAGAGTTGGCTCATTGTGCCAGACTTGGTGAAGAGTGGGGTTATTCCGAAATTAATCTAAATGTAGGGTGTCCTTCCGATCGTGTTCAAAATAATATGATTGGCGCATGTTTGATGGCGCATCCAAACATTGTTGCGGATGCGGTCAGTGCTATGAAAGCTGCTGTTAAAGAGATTCCTGTGACCGTTAAAAGCCGTATCGGGATTGATGAGCAGGAAGACTTTGACGCTTTGGTCGAATTTGTTTCGGCCATTCAGGCAGCCAGAGTGGATGGTGTAATTATTCACGCGCGTAAAGCTTGGTTACAAGGGCTGTCCCCGAAAGAAAACCGAGATGTGCCGCCCTTGAAATACGACTGGGTGCGCCGAATCAAAGCCTTGTTTCCCGAATTGGAGATTGCCGTTAATGGAGGCATTCAAACCCCGGAAGCCGGGCTGAATTTTTTAGAAATTTTAAAGGACGATGCGCAATCGTTGCCCGCTGTCGACGGTGTTATGCTTGGGCGGGCGGTGTACGAAAAGCCTTATTTATTGACGGAAGTGGATGCGCTTTATTATGATGATGCTTCGCCTGTAAAAAGTCGAGAAGCGATATTGGAGTCGATGTATCCCTATATTGAAACTCATTTAACTCAGGGTGGGAAGTTAAATCAAGTAAGTCGCCATATGTTAGGGCTGTTTGCTGGCCTACCTGGTGGGCGAATGTGGCGTCGATACATTTCAGAAAATGCTTTTAAAACGGGCGCAGGAATTGACGTGTTGCAAGAAGCTTATCAGCGTGTGGCGAATGAAATTCAACGAATGGAAGAACAGAATAGATGATTTTATTAGAGGTGCCTTTTTCGGAAAAAGAAGCGGCTAAATCGTTAGGAGCGCGTTGGAACCCACAGGAAAAAAAGTGGTATATCCCTGATGAGCTAGAAAACGATTTAAGCGCTTTTCAGAAATGGCTACCTCTAGAGCAAGTGACACAAACGACATTATCGCCTGGGGCAGTGCCGGCTAATGAAAAAGAAAAAGGCGTTACCTTGTCACAACTGATGACTCAGGTTCAAGTGGCTTTACGCCAGTCTTTTCCAGGAGCCGTCTGGGTTAAAGCCGAAGTGGCAAACCTTAATGAACGTCGTGGCCATGTGTATCTTGAACTTTCCGAAACCGCCGAATCCGGTCAGCCCATTGCCACTTGCCGAGCCATGATCTGGCAGAGTAATGTTAAACGCTTATTGGAGCGATTTGCGCTAGAAACGGGATCTGAGCTGAAGCCGGGTCAAAAAATCTTATTGTTGGCGGAAGTTAACTTCCATGAAAAATTTGGCTTTTCTTTGGTTGTTCAGGACATTGATCCGAGCTTCACGCTTGGAGAATTGGAGGCTAATCTCAATAAGATTCGCCAGCAACTGATTGCAGAGAAGTTATATGATCTAAATAAAGCGTTTCCGTTCCCAGAAGATTTTTTTAGAGTGGCAGTGATTGCGCCACCTAACGCAGCAGGCCTGGGCGATTTTAGAGCGGATGCCGATTTGCTGCAGGCCTCGAATTTATGTGAATTTAAATATTTTTATACCGCTTTTCAAGGGGAGCGCGTTGAAGCAGAAATGCTGGCGGCATTTGAAGCGTTTAATGGGCTGCATGCCGCCAATCCATTTGATGCGCTCATCATTATTCGAGGTGGTGGGGCAAAGCTGGATTTAAATCCGTTGAATGTTTACAGCTTGGCAAAACAAATTGCCCAAACCACGATTCCAGTGCTGACCGGTATTGGTCATGAACGGGATAATACGTTATTAGATGAAGTGGCTTCGACCCGGTTTGATACCCCGAGTAAGGTGATTGCCGGAATTCGGCACGCCATTTTCAATCGTGCACAAAAAGCGCAGCAACATTGGCTGTTGATTGAGCGAGCCAGTCAGCTGTATGTGCAAAAACAAAAGCAGAGTCTTGCCGATTTGGAAAAGACCGTACAACGTCAGAGTTTAGCGATTACCGACAAGCTGAAGCGTACTTTGGCACCCTTGAATTATCAAATACAGCGCCAGAGCGTTAGTTTGCTGCAAAATAAAAAACACCAGCTGTCTCAGTTAAATCAAGAAGTTCATTATCAGGTAAATGGTGCCTTAAGTTTGCAAAAACAACAGCTTAATCAAATAAATCAAACGATAAAAACGGAGCCCTTTATGTGTTTGGAGCAGGCTAAGAGTAAAAATAAACAGTGGATTGGCTTTATTTTAAGCTCCGGTCCTAAAACACAGCTTAATCGTGGCTTTGCGATTATCAAAGACAAGCAGGGCACACCGATTAAAACAGCTCAAAAAGCGCGCCAGCAATCTCAGATTGATATAACCTTTAGTGATGGCATCGTTCAGGCCATTCCCATTGACGAAACGTAATATAGGATATTCGTATGGCAAAAGTAAATAATGCAGAAAGTTATCAGCAGAATTATGCAAAATTACAGGAAATTGCTCAAAAACTGTCTCATTCAGAAGAAATTGATATTGATGAACTGGTTCCGATGGTGGATGAAGCCACGAGAGCTTACCAGGTATGTCAGTCCCGAATTGAAGCGGTTGAAGCGGCTTTGAATAAGCGTTTGGATCAAGAATCTGATGATGAAAATGCGACTGAAAGTATTGAATAACACCGTTGAGACGTTTTTATGAAGCAAGCTACAATCTACCATAATCCTCGTTGTTCCAAGAGTCGTCAAACGCTGCAAATCTTGCAAGACAATGGCGTCAGCGTTAATGAAGTGCGTTATTTAGACATGCCACCCAGTATTGAAGAGCTAGATGCTTTATGCCATGCAATGAACATTACACCACAGGAAATAATTCGAACCGGTGAAAATTTGTTTAAAGAGCTCAAGCTTTCTTTAAACGATGACAGATCGAGAAATGAATGGCTCGAAATTTTGGTCGAAAATCCTAAGCTAATTGAAAGACCGATTGTTAAGGTGGGTCATCAAGTGGTAATAGGAAGACCACCAGAAAATGTATTAACCATCCTGTAATGTAATGAATCTCCAATTACATACTCATCCATAATTTCTTTTTTAACATAAATAATGACCAGGCCTGGTCATTATTCTAATGAATTACGTTATTGCTTAATTGTTGATTTTGAAGCAGAAGAAGAGTGTCTGTGTATCAATTTCTTTATCAAATATTGAATTTAACATAATATACATTATGCGAATATATTAATAAAGGGGATGAATAAGACTTAAATTATTAAAAATAACGCGGAGTATCTTTACGAATGAGATTTACGTATGGAAAAGTTTATGGGTATTTATTTGATGGGTATTGGTTGGTTGAGTCTGGACATCACTCTTTGAATATCCAGACCTTGTTGTGTGAATGAGTTATATTGACTGATACTTTTTATTTAAAGTAATCCATGTGTTCGCTTAGCATTATCATGATTGGTGCCATTGAAACGATAGCCATTAAAATCGGTACCCAAGCTTTAGGCTGATGGTGTTTAACACCCATTGCACCGGCAATGACGGCTATCGGTGCGGCAATCCAAGTAATTGGTGGAAATACAAAAGCGAAAAAGATTGCGATAATCCCTGCAACCATCCCTAGTGTTGCCTCGTTTCCTGGGTTGTAGGACTTAGTATCACGCATATCATCAGGCATGGTGCTGGATGACTCTATTCGTGCCATAATCGTCGAAATCTCGGCTTCAGATAGTTGATTTTGTGTTAATTCTAGATCCGTCATCCCTAACGTAATTTTTTGATTACGATATAGACTCTTAATTAAGTCATTCCAGTTTGCATCATCTGGTAATTGATCAACGATTTCATGCGCTTGTTGCTTGATTGACACCTTGTCACTCCTCTCATTATTTTTGTATTATTTACTTAAAATCAAAATTTTGGCATGTTTTTTTAAACTTATGCCAAGGATCATACCGTTTTAAGTCATTTTAGATTATTATATAACCATTATTAAGATACTCAACCGATAAATCATTTCAGGGCAAGGAGATTCTATCTATGGCTTTAATGCCAGGTTTACAGATTAATATAGGTCAACAGCTCAAACTGACTCCCCAACTGCAACAATCTATCAAAATTTTGCAATACTCTGCACTCGAGGTTCAGCAAACCATTTCGACGACGCTTGAAACAAATTTCATGTTAGAACTTGATGAGGATGGTCCAGATGAAGCTGAAGAGTTTGATGCGGCCGATTCTGAATATGAAGAAGAGCCAATAAATGAAGCGAGTGAGACGGAATTGGATATCGAATCTTCCGATACCCTTTCGGATGATTTGCAGGCGGATTATGAATGGGAGGAGGTTTATATAGACTCCCCTATCTCGAACTCTATTAAGTCCAGTAATAATGATGACTATACGGCTCCTGAGAATTATACGTCGGCTGAAGTGACACTCAGTGAAAAGCTTTACTGGCAATCTGATATTTATTCCTGGTCAGATTCTCAAGAAGTTATAGCCTCTTATATTATTGATGACATTGACGATGAAGGTTATTTGAAAACGCCTTTGGAAGACATTATGGCGTCGATTCAAAAAAATGAACCGGACTTAATCATTAGCATAGCCGATATTGAACAAGTGCTTTTTGTTATTCAACAATTTGAGCCGACGGGTGTAGGTGCTAGAAATTTATCGGAGTGTTTGATTCTTCAGCTTAAGGCGCTTCCTCAAAATCCTTATGTTGTGACCGCCATTAAAATCATTGAAGAGAATTTTGATCTACTCAGTGTGCGCGATTACAAGCGGATTAAAAAAATCTACCTATTGAATGATGAGGAATTGATGGAAGTCATTCATGTCATTCAGGCGCTCAGTCCGCGTCCGGGGAGAGAGTATTCTTCCACACAGGGTGAAATTGTTATTCCTGATCTGAAACTGTATCGTTCTAAAGATGGATTTATTGTGGAATTGAATCAAGATGCCTTCCCGCGTTTGACTATTAATTCTGCTTACATCGATATGGCCGGCAGTTTGGGCGCAGACAATTCAGATACCAAACAGATAAAAGAACAACTGATTGAAGCGAAAGGATTGATCAAAAGCATTCAAAGTCGCGGCGAAACTTTGCTGAGAGTTGGTAAGTATATTATTGAAAAGCAAGCTCGCTTTTTTGAAGAAGGTGAACAAGCAATGCAGCCAATGGTGTTGCGTGATGTTGCTGAATCTTTAGAATTGCATGAGTCAACCATCTCTCGTGCGACTAATCAAAAATATATGCAAACCCCAAGAGGTACGTTTGAGTTGAAGTATTTCTTTTCAACCGGGGTCTCTCAGTATGGCAGTGATGATCAATCCGCCATCGCGATTAAGTCGCATATTAAACAGCTAATTGAAGGGGAAGATCCTAATAAGCCATTAAGCGATAATAAATTAATGGCTTTGCTGGAAGAAAAAGACATCAATGTGGCACGCCGAACGATTGCAAAATATCGTGAAGCACTGCATATCCCCTCTTCCAGTGAACGTAAAAAATTGAATAAATTTAAATAGTTAGGTAATAGGTTTTAAGTAATTATGATTCCAAAGCAAGCCGTTGAGCACAGACAAGAAGTAGCACAGCAACAGTGGGAAGCGCAAGCTGATTTTAATGAATACATGTCTGCGGTGAATCCGCCGATGCCAAAGATTGATGTGGTCGATTATCCGTCCAGTTTGCATCAGTCTGGCGATACTCGAGTGATTCCTTTTGATCTTTCTAAAAGCTTGGATGTTGCCTACCCTGCGACCACGCCTAATTTAATGGCCAATTTCTTGAAAATTAACCCGAATGACACCTTGAAAACGCAAGTTGAGGCGACTTCTCAGATGTTTTTTGTGATTCGTGGTTCAGGGCGAACGCAAATGTCTGAAGGAACCATTGAGTGGAAAGCGGGAGATTTGTTTACTTTGCCTGCCGTCACGGATGCTTTGCATACGGCAACTGAAGACACAGCGATTTACTGGGTACATGATGCGCCTTTGTTGGAGTATTTGGGGGTTGTGCCTAAAACAAAACGTTTTGCACCGGTTCTTTACACCAAAGAGCGTTTGGATAATGAGTTGGATAAAATTCGAGAAGAAGCGGCAGGACGAAATCGCACAGGAATATTACTTTCAAACCCTAATTTTCCGCACACGTTAACGCTGACGCACACTTTGTGGTCACTTTATAATGCTTTGCCGGCAGGGGTTGTGCAAAAACCGCATCGACATAATTCGGTTGCGCTGGATTATTGCGTGTCTGCCGGACCCGATACTTATACCATGATTGCTAAAGAGATTGATGAAGATGGGAATCTGATTGATCCGATTAAAGCGATGTGGACACCCGGTTCTGTTTTTGTCACTCCACCAGGTTGGTGGCATTCTCATCATAATCATTCAGATCAGGATGCGATTGTGCTGCCGATTCAAGATGCTGGAATCATTATGAATATGCAAGTATTGGACTTTCAATATATCAAATAAATTGCTTAAATAAGTGGAACAATCGACCTCTTTGGAGTAGCAAACTATGTTAAACACTGATTACACCATCAGTATTATTGAAGATGATCCATTGCAACTGGAAAACCTTGAAACAGCTTTAATAGAACAAGGGTTTCAAGTGAAAGCCTTTTCGGATCGAAAATCGGCTGAAAAAAGCTTTGATGTGAGTCTGCCGGATTTAGTCATTTCCGATATTATTTTGGGTAATGAAATTGACGGTGGTTTTGAGCTTGCGAAGCACCTGTTGTCTTATGAACGCGCGATACCGGTGATATTTCTGTCGGAAAGACAATCTGAGTTTGATATTTATACCGGGCATGCATTAGGTGCGATTGATTATTTACCCAAGCCAATTAGCTTGAGCGTGTTAACCGCAAAGGTTAAAAACTTGCTTCGTATCACGGGTTCTAGCCCTGCCATCGATAAAAATGAGCAATCATTGATAAAAGGGTTGGATTTAGCAAATGAAGAGTTCAAAGCGTATTGGCAAGAAAAGCCATTGGATCTCACAGCCACTGAGTTTGAGATGCTGAAACAGTTCGCCTTAACCGGCGAGCGAGGCGTTGTGACGTATGATACCTTGCAGGAGTCTACTCAAGGAGTGGTTGAGCGAAATACCATTAACACACATATTTGTCGAATCCGGTCGGCTTTTAAGAAAATCGATCCTGAATTCAACTTAATTCACAATGAATATGGACGAGGGTACAGCTGGCACAAAAAATAACCAGGCCTGGCCAGTTTTGACTAATAGGATTGTTTAAAAAAGATTATGCAAAAACCGGCCTTTCGTCTTCGATTATCTATTCGAACAAGATTCTTTATCTTGTTGTTATTATTAACTGTTTTACCCTTTTTGGCCTATAAGTTTGCTGTGGATTTGCACCGATTGCTTTTGAAGAATCAAGCAATCATTCAACAGCAGACGGTGATTAATTTATCCTATATTCTGGAAAATAGAACCGATTTATGGGCGTTACAAATTCAGGCTGGTAACCCCACCAGTCAATTGTCCCATCTGAATCTAGAAAAATCCGTTCTGTGGATTGTGAATGAATATGGGCAAGCCACTTATGTGGTCGGTCATTTGCCGAACTATAATTCGTTAGAAAAAAATAATGACCCTTTTAGTTTGTTAGGGCATTATTTAATTAAAACGTTTTCAGCAATCATTCCTTATACCTTGCCCTACCCTTATCCCCAGAGTAAAACACCAGAAATTGCTTTAATACGACAAGCGATTAATGGACGAACCTTTCAGCAGTATCGTATGGATCGTAACAACCAGCCAGTATCCTTAATGTCGGCCACCCCTTTAAGAGTAAAAAACCAAATTATTGGTGCTGCGGTTTTAGAACAAACGATGGACAGCTTGCTCTCTGAGTCATTAAATTACTTCTATCGTTTGATTGGGATTGGCGGACTTGTTTTCTTAATGGTGATTTTGGGTGCCATTTTTTATACGGCATCGCTTTCGAACCGCATCGTCCGATTAGATAAAGATGTTCGTAATACCTTTGATAATTATGGCAAAGTAAACCAGTTGTCTTTTCCTGACACTCGAATTCGGGGCTATCACGATGAACTATCTGACCTAAGGCATCATATTTACGAAATGCTGACCCAGCTTTCCTCTTACGAGCGATACTTAAAACAATTACCAAGAACATTAAGGCATGAAATTCACAATCCTTTAAACCGTCTATCGATGTCTTTGTCATTGCTGGAGAAAGATGTTGAACATAAGCAAGTACGTTATTCAAAACATGCTTTAGAACAGTTAAAGCAAATTATTGCTTCTTTGTCAGAGGCCTCTAGTATTGAAGACAGTTTACATTCGCAAAGTCCAGAACCTTTCGATATTGGTGAAATGCTAAAGCACTATCTAGAAAGTATTCAGGAAACCAATGATAAAAAAGAAATTTTGGTGGACTATCAGTTGAAGCCGGAGACCTATATTCTAGGTGATGGTTTTATGCTAGAACAGCTCATGGATAAACTTATCAGTAATGCCAAGGACTTTAATGACCATCAAATGCCCATTAAGGTTTTAGCGAATCAGGTGGATAAAATGATCATTATTCGAGTTCAAAACAGCGGCCCACGGCTTCCCTCTGGTTATGAAAAGCAGATTTTTGACGGTATGATGTCCATTCGTGAAGTGAATGCAGATGATCAAACGCACTTAGGATTGGGCTTGTTTATTGTGAAGTTGATAGCAGATTTCCATCACGGAAATGTTGAGGCTCATAACTTGATTAATGTTCAAGACAATGAACCTTATGGTGTTGAGTTTAAACTGGAATTACCTATATATCGATTGACGCATTAATCTGGTTTAATACGGCAATAGGATCTTTTGCCTGGGTTATTGGGCGCCCCACTACCAGATAGCTTGACCCGGCTGATATGGCATCTGCAGGCGTCATGATTCTTTTTTGATCATTTATGTCAGCATTTGCTGGGCGGATGCCTGGAGTGACCAGGCAAAAATCTTGTCCAATCTCTTTTCTTAACTCTGATGCTTCTTGCGCCGAGCTCACTACGCCGTCTAGCCCAGAAGAGTGCGCCAGCTTAGCCAAACGTAATACATTTTCTTTTGGGGTTCCTGTTAAACCAACTTCTGCCAAATCTTCGGTCTCCATGCTGGTAAGAATGGTCACGCCAATTAAAAGAGGTTGGTGTGAGTGTGAGGCCGATAAAATTGCTTCTTTAGCGGCTTCCATCATTTTCCGGCCGCCTAGGCTGTGAACGTTTACCATCCAAACACCCATTTCTGCAGCCGCGCGACAGGCCATGGCGACGGTGTTAGGAATGTCGTGATATTTTAAGTCCAAAAAAACATCAAAGCCTTGTGCAATGAGCTTTTCAACGAGTTGCGGACCGCCAAGTGCGAACAATTCTTTACCGACTTTTAAACGGCATAGTCGAGGATCAAGTTGGCGAGCAAAGTCCTCAGCCAATTCGGTTTTAGGGAAATCAAGGGCAACAACAACTTTTGGATCAGGTTGGACGGATTGGTTCATGGTTAGTCTCTTAAATAAAGCAGTCTATATTATTTTTGGGATTTACAAATTTGAATGTTTGGTAATGACACGTGAGCTTTATTGCTCAGTCGTTTCAAGGCTTAATAACTTTTTATCACTGTCATTTTTTTGTGTTTGTAGCTCGAGCATTTGTTTTTTGAGTTGAATGATTTCATCCAATTGTTTTTTATTCGCTTTTTCATGTCGTTTGAGTTGCCATTTTAATTTCAACGTTTGTGAAAAAAAATAGAGACTGGCAAGGAGCATCCCGATGACGAGTGCAATTGCAAGTAAAAGTGATAATGGCATTTCGATTTGTGTCCAGAAAAGATCGAACGGGACAAGATTGGGGTTAAGGATTCCCAATGTTAAACCGATTAATAGAAAAAGGATTGTGAGGGTAAATGAAAAAAATTTAGTCATAAAAAAAGGGCCACAATGTTTTAAAAACATTGTAACCCTTTTCAAAGAATAGTTGAACGATATTAGCCAATAATATCCGTGAAATCTTTGGAAGCGTCTACCCTATCGCGCAGGGATTTTCCTGGTTTGAAATGAGGGACGCGTTTTTCACTTAATTCAACCTTTTCGCCTGTTTTGGGATTACGCCCTAAACGTGCTTTTCTATGATGAAGACTAAAACTACCAAAGCCACGAATTTCAATTCTGTCGCCTTCTGATAAAGTGTCTATCATCGAGTCTAAGATTTGGTTGATTGCTAACTCAACATCTTTTTGACTAAATTGAGTTTGTTTTCTTGCAATCAATTCAATTAATTCTGACTTAGTCATTATTATTGTCTCTTTCTTCATTCATTAAAAATGAATCGTGTTCTAGCCTGCTGTTGCGTTAGCATAAGCAGACTAGAGTTTTAATGTATTTACTGACCCATTCACAGCAGCGTGAACAGGTGTTGAATTACAATTAATCTTCAGAAGAAAGCTGACCTTTTAACAAGTCCCCTAAAGTGTTTTGTGCTTGAGGTTGTTTTGCTGAATAGTCTTTAACTGCATTCGCTTCATCTTGCATTGCTTTTGCTTTGATTGATAGCGAAACATTACGGTTTTTACGATCAACATTGACAATCTTAGCTTCGACAGAATCACCGACTTTCAATACTGAGCTCGCATCACGCGTATCTTCATCCAACTCAGAAGCGCGAAGATAACCTTCAACTTCTTCTGCTAGGTCAATCACTGCACCTTTTTCATCAACAGATTTAACTGTACCAGTTACGATGCTGTTTTTACCATTTTCAGCAACAAACTCACCGAAAGGATCTTGCTCAAGTTGCTTAAGACCTAGAGAAATACGCTCACGCTCAGGATCGATTGATAGAATCACTGTTTCTAGCTCATCGCCTTTCTTGAATTCACGAACTGCTTCTTCACCAGATTGTGACCAAGAAATGTCTGTCAAGTGGACAAGACCATCAATGTTACCATCTAGGCCAATAAAGATACCGAAATCAGTGATAGACTTGATGCTACCAGAGATTTTGTCACCTTTAGAATGCGTAGCTGAGAAAGCTTCCCAAGGGTTGACTGTACATTGCTTGATAGACAATGAAATACGACGACGCTCTTGGTCAACATCCAAGATTTTAACTTTAACTTCTTGACCGAGGTGAACCACTTTAGATGGGTGAATGTTACGGTTAGTCCAATCCAGCTCAGACGTGTGAACAAGCCCTTCAATACCATCTTCGATTTCAATGAAAGCACCGTAGTCTGTGATGTTCGCAACTTTCCCCATGATTTCTGAACCAATTGGGTAACGTGCAACCATATCTGACCATGGATCTTCTTGAAGTTGTTTCATGCCTAGAGAAACACGGTTTTTCTCTCTGTCGAACTTCAATACCTTAACTTCGATCTCATCACCAACTTGGATAACTTCTGAAGGATGGTTTACACGACGCCATGCCATATCAGTAATGTGCAATAGACCATCGATACCACCTAAATCAATAAATGCACCGTAGTCTGTTAGGTTCTTAACGATACCTTGTAGAACTGATCCTTCTTCCATGTTAGCAAGAAGTGCTTCACGCTCAACAGAGTTTTCAGCTTCGATGACTGCGCGACGAGAAACAACAACGTTGTTACGCTTACGATCCAGTTTAACCAGCTTAAGCTCTACTTCTTTACCTTCTAGGAAACCGAAGTCACGGATAGGACGTACATCCACAAGTGAACCAGGAAGGAAACCACGAACGCCTTCAACATCAACTGTTAAGCCGCCTTTAACTTTACCAGTCACTAGACCAGTTACAGTTTCGCCATCTTCTAGAGCAGTTTCCAAACGATCCCAAGTCTTAGCACGTTTTGCTTTTTCACGTGATAAACGAGTTTCACCGAAACCATCTTCTAGGGTTTCTAGATAAACTTCAACTTCATCACCAACGGCAACTTCAAGTTCTCCGTTAGCATCTTCAAATTGTGACTTAGGAATAGCAGACTCAGATTTCATACCTGCGTCAACTAGGACAGTTTCTTTGTCGATACCGACAACGGTTCCGATAATCAAAGAACCTGTTTTGAATTTGTCTTCTTGTAAAGACTGCTCAAATAATTCAGCGAAAGATAATTCACTCATGGATAATTTACCAAAATTTTCAAACCGGCTATTTCTATCGTATTGGGGTATCTAGAATAATAGTCGGGTCAGTTCTTAATCGTCGGCATCCCAACAAGCCAACAAAATACATTTTTATAAAAAACAAAATCCCCATTCGGAATTCGAACAGGGATTTTATTAAATCTTTTTAATTCAACAGGTTATAAATATAAATTATATAAAACCTACTTCATTAACCCAGCGTCATAGAGTTTGTTCAATGCCATTTGGCAGACATCTTCAATCGATAAATCAGTTGTATCAATCTCTAAAGCATCTTCTGCCGGCACTAATGGAGAGCTTTTACGAGTTCGATCTCGTTCGTCTCTTTCCATAATGTCTTGAGTTATTTGGCGAATATTAACATCAACTCCTTGATTTTTCAACTGTTTAACACGTCTTTTTGCTCTTTCTTCTGCGGAGGCTGTTAAAAATAATTTAACGGGTGCATGTGGAAAAACAACAGTACCCATATCTCGTCCATCAGCGATAAGCCCTGGTGGTTGTGCAAAGTCCTTTTGACGCTTTAGCAATGCGGCTCTGACTTCCGGAATAGCGGCAACTTTAGAAGCTACTGCAGCCACTTCTTCAGTGCGTACTTTAGAGGTGATATCTTTTTCACGGTAAAGAATGCTGTTTTCAATAAATTTAACGGGAAGATTTTCAGCTAAATCAACCAGGCCTGGCAAATTATCAAAGGCAATGCCCTCTTCAAGGGCACCATAAGCTAAACTTCGATAAATCGCACCACTGTCCAATAAATGAAATCCGGTTTTGCAGCATAAAAATTGTGCAAGTGTTCCTTTCCCAACCCCGCTTGGGCCATCAATAGTCACAACTGAGTTTGTCATAAAAATCCTTTTATACTTCGACGGCAGAGACGTTTAAGCCAACCGTATTCGCTAGTTCAATAAAGGTTGGGAAAGACGTTCTGACGTTAGCGCAATCATCGATCGTGATTTCTGAAGCGGCATTCAATCCAGCTACGGTCATTGCCATCGATATACGGTGGTCGTGATGGCTTTGAATTTCAGACGATTGGGGACTCTGTATGCCACCATTGATGATCATGCCATCTTCCGTTGGTTGTGCATCAATACCAACAGCGACTAAAGCATCTGCCATGACTTGAATTCGATCACACTCTTTAACACGTAGTTCCTCAGCACCCGATAAGGTCGTTTGCCCTTCTGCCGAAGCGGCCGCAACAAATAGCACCGGGAATTCATCAATGGCTAACGGAACCAATGCTTCCGGAATTTCAATTCCTTTTAGCTTGGAAGATTTAATGCGGACATCTGCTACCGGTTCTCCTCCTACCGTGGCTTCATTTTCAAGGGCGATGTCTGCTCCCATCAATTTTAAGATATCAATCACACCCGTGCGAGTCGGGTTGATGCCAACATGTTCAATCACTAAGTCAGCTTCTTCAGCAACCGCAGCGGCCACCATGAAAAATGCCGCGGAAGAGATATCAGAAGGCACGTCGATATTCTTGGCGGTTAATTTACCCCCTCCTTCTAACATGACTTTTGTTTGCATGTCGTCTAGTTTCTCGGAATGTACCGTGTATCCAAAGCCGTTTAACATCCTCTCTGTATGATCTCGTGTAGGAGCAGGTTCAATAACGGTTGTTTTTCCTTCCGCGTAGAGTCCGGCAAGCAAAACGCAGGATTTGACTTGAGCACTGGCCATCGGCAATGTGTAATCAATGCCTTTTAAGTCTGAGCTTGGGTGGATTTTTAAAGGGGGTTTCCCGCCTTCTGCGGTATCAATACGAGCGCCCATGTCAGCTAAAGGACTTGTCACGCGTTTCATTGGGCGTTTTGATAAAGAAGCGTCTCCAATCAATTCACACTCAAAATCCTGACCCGCTAAAATACCCGCCATTAGGCGCATTGCCGTTCCTGAGTTTCCCATGTCCAATGGGTGATCTGGTTTCTTTAAACCTTTTAAGCCCACACCATGAATGGTAACGTTTCCTTGGTTCGGCCCTTCTATTTCAACGCCCATTGCTTGAAAGGCTTTCAAAGTCGCTAAACTATCGTCGCCTTCTAAAAAGCCGGTTACCTGGGTAATCCCTTCGGCAATAGACCCCAGCATAATGCTTCGGTGAGAAATCGACTTATCACCTGGAACACGAATCCGACCTTTGATCGTCCCGCCGGGTTGAACCTTGAATTGAATGTTATTCGACATAATCTTTCCTAAACTTTTAACTCTTTATTAAAGGGTGTCCCTTTATTGAATATGGGTATCACGCGCCTTTTTGGCTTGAATGAAAAAATCATAAATTTTATCGGATTCCTGTTTTTCCACCAATGTAATCAAGTAATCCAGCTCCTGCTGGTAATTTTTAAGCCATTTTACAATGGCTTGGCTATTGCTCATCGAAATGTCTCGCCACATTGTGGCATCACTTGACGCAATGCGCGTGAAATCTCTAAATCCACCAGCCGTATATTGAAATACATTGCCAAGCTCTTCATGTTCATTAAGTAAATTGACCAAGCCAAAGGCCAATAAGTGCGGTAAATGACTGGTAGCAGCAAAGACTTCATCATGAAACTCAGGTGTCATTTCCGATACGTCGGCACCTAACGCTTGCCACAAATGTTGCACTTGTTCTAAAGCTTGTTTATCCGTTTCGGGTGACGGCGTTAGAATTACTTTATGCGCATCAAATAAGGCATCGCAAGCCGCTTCCACGCCACTTTTTTCCTTTCCAGCAATTGGATGTCCCGCAACAAAATGAGATGGGATTTTACCAAAGACATTCTTGACAGCATTTAATACACTGGCTTTAGCACTACCAACATCGGTAATAATCGTTTTGTCGGTAATGAATGGTTTGATATCAGCTAGAACTGCTTGCATCGCTCCTAGTGGTACAGATAATAAAATTAAATCGGCCCCTTTAACTGCTGTGGACAAATCTAAAGAATAATTGTCAATCACGTTAAGCTCAACAGCTGTCTGAAGTTCTTTTTCATTCGGACCAAATCCAGTTATCTGGTCACACAGTTGTGCTTTTTTGATGCCTTTTGCGAAAGAGCCGCCAATTAGTCCGACGCCAATGATTGTCATTTTTTTTAAATGCATGCTTAATATTCTTTTATGTGTATCGCTAGTTATTTGAAGTTTGATGAGGTGAGTATTTTATTCAAAGCCGCCATAAAATGTTGGTTTTCATTAGGTAGACCAATAGAAACTCTTAAAAACTCACTGAATTCGCCTTCTGACGCAACCGGTCTGACAATGACTCCTTCCTTCAACAAGGCCTGATTGATTTTAAGCGAATCAGCCCCTAGATTAACGCATACAAAGTTACCTTGAGAAGGGATAAACGAAAGTCCTTTTTCTTCAAAAAATTGTGTTAGCGTGCGCATGCCTTGTGTATTTAAATCAACGGTTTTTTTTACAAACATAGGGTCTTTAAGGGCTGCCTTAGCAGCCACTTGCGCTAAATGATTAATGTTGAAAGGTGCACGCAAACGATTGATGTAAGCAATTAACTCCTCATTGGCAACCATGTATCCGATTCTTAAAGCTGCTAAACCATATGCCTTAGAAAAGGTTCGGGATACTATTAGGTTAGGATATTGTTCGAGATAATCCAGTCCGTTTGCATATTCATCATGTGTGACATACTCAGTATAAGCCTCATCTAAAACAACAATAACATTAGATGGTACTTTTGAAATAAACGCTTCCCATTCTTTTTGAGTAAATAGCGTTCCGGTTGGGTTGTTTGGATTGGCTAGGTAGATTAACTTGGTTTTTTCAGTAATTGCATTCGCCATTGCTTCCAGGTCATGCCCCCAGTCTTTTGCGGGCACTTCAATCCCTGTGGCTCCTACTGCCTGGGTGCTGATAGCGTAGACGGCAAAGGCATATTGGGAATAAATGATTTCATCCTCTTTGCCGGCAAAAATTCGCGCAACCAGTTCAAGCAATTCATTAGAGCCATTTCCTAGCGCAATTTCAGAGGGATGTTTTTTTAAAAAGTCAGCTAAATCTTGTTTTAGGTAAAAGCTATTTCCATCCGGGTAACGCCCCATGTTAATGAGTTCAGATTGTACCGCTTTGAGCGCTTTAGGACTAGCACCTAATGGATTTTCATTTGAAGCTAATTTTGAAATACGTAGTAGGTTATGCTCTCGTTGTACTTCTGAAATGGGTTTGCCTGGTTGGTAAGTTTGAATGCCACTGATATGGGGCAAAACATCATCACAAAAGCGAGGCTGAGACATGGTTTGATTCCTAATAGGTTCGTTCAAAAATTAACTTAAAGGAGACACAGGAAAAGAGCCCAATAATTTAAAAAAGCTCGTTTTTTGTTGAACTTCTTTAATCGCCGCCATTAATCCTTCATCTTTTTGATGTCCAATAACGTCGATAAAAAATAGGTAATCCCATTTTGTTTCAGAAGAAGGAAGCGAAATGATTCGTGTCATACTGATATCTCGTTCAGCAAAGCTGGATAAGACGCTTAATAAGGCTCCTGCCTTGTTTGGCATGGCAATGACCATCGCCGTTTTATCGTCCCCACTTGGCTCCGTTTCTTCAGACCCTAAAACCCAAAATTTCGTTGTATTGTCCTTACGGTCTTCAATATGGGTTTCAAGTGTTTTTAGTTCATAAAGCTGAGCGGCTTGTTCGGATGCAATCGCACCAAGAGAGGCATCTTTTTGAGCCATTTGAGCTGCCAGCGCATTTGACTCCACCGCTTCGATTTGTACAGTCGGCATATTGTTTTTAAGCCAATTTTCACACTGTCCTAAAGCTTGAGGGTGTGCAACGACTTTCTTGATATCATCTATATGGTCTGCTTGTGACAATAAACAATGATGAATGACAAGACTGACCTCTCCGGATATTTTTAAAGGGGTGGAAATTAATTCGTTTTGTGTTTGTTTTACAATACCTTCCGAGGAGTTCTCCACTGGTACTAAGCCATAGTTGGCTTCATTTTTTTCAACCGACTGAAATACTTCTTCAATACTGGATACGGCATAAGGGTGCACTGAAGAACCAAATTGTTTTAACACACTGGCGTGGCTGTAACTTCCTTCTGGTCCAAGATAAGCAACCTTGATCGGTTGCTCCAACGCTAAGCAGACAGACATGATTTCACGAAATAAACGAGCCATGTCATCCCCTGAAATTAAACTTTTATTGCGTTCCTTAACAGCTCTTAGAACTTGTGCTTCACGCTCAGGTCGATAAAAGACTGCTTCAACCTTACCACCCTGTGTTTTGATGTCAGCTACTTTTTGAGCGCACTCAGCTCGTCGCGAAATTAAAGCTTGAATCTCAGAATCAATGGCATCTATTTCATCGCGAATTTGGCTTAATTGTTCTTTTTCAGTGTCGTTATTAGTCATACTGTTTTGTTAGCGATTTCTTGGTCAATTAAAGGATAGTTTTAGGCATATTTGGCTTCAAACTGTTTCATAAAGTCAATTAAAGCATCCACTCCGGCTTCAGGCATTGCATTGTATATGCTGGCACGCATTCCACCATAAGCCTTGTGCCCTTTTAGACTTAAAAGGCCGGCAGCTTTGGATTCTTCTAAGAAGACCGTGTCCAGTTCCGTGTTTTTTAACTTAAAGGTCACATTCATCCACGAACGAACGTTAGGATCAATTTCGTTATAGTAGAAATCGGACGCATCAATCAAGTCATAAAGCTTTTGTGATTTACGTTGATTCACTTCAGCCATAGCTTCCACACCGCCCTGCTCTTTGATCCAATCGAACACTAAACCAGCTAAATACCAAGAAAAAGTAGCCGGTGTATTAAACATGGATTCATTTGCATTGTAGGTTGCCCAATTCATTAGATTCGGCGTATCTGAACGTGCTTGACCAATTAAGTCTTCACGGACAATAACGATGGCTAATCCTGCAGGACCAATATTCTTCTGAGCGCCTGCATAAATCACACCATAGTCAGAAACATTTATTGGTCGAGACAATATGGTAGAAGAGAAATCAGCTATGATTGGTTTGTCTGTTTTAGGCAGGGTTTGAAATTCAACACCTGTAATGGTTTCGTTTTGGCAAATATGAACATATTTTGCATCGTCGGACAGTTGCCATTCAGACTCATCAGGGATAAAGGTTTCCGCTTCAGCAACGACATTAACATTTACATAGCGTGCAGCTTCTTTAATGGCTTTTTGTGACCATACACCAGTATTGACGTAATCAACCGTATCATTTTCAGACGTTAGGTTCATTGGGATGCCAGCAAACTGCAAAGAAGCACCACCATGAACAAACAATACTTTGTAATTATCAGGTATTGCCATGATTTCACGTAATGTGTGCTCCATGTTATGGGCCACTGCCATGAATTCTTTGCTGCGGTGGCTCATTTCCATAACGGACATGCCCGTATTGTTCCAATCTAAAAATTCTGATTGTGCTTTACGCATGACCGCTTCTGGAAGCATTGCAGGTCCAGCACTAAAGTTAAATGCTCTCATTGTCTCTCTTTAGCTTATTTTTGGGTTTAAAACTCTTTCTTGGTGTAAATATAACGTAAGGAGGGTTACATCCGCCTGGCGATAACCATCGCCAGGCAAAGAAAGAGGGTTGTAAATATAGTGAATCTAATCAGTTGTTTTACTGCTCAGTGTTATCTTCAGAAGAGGTATCTGGTGCTTGATCCAATTCTGATGTTTCTTCAGAATCAATGTCAGGCAGTTCATCTTCTTGAACATCAACAACCGCCAGTCCGACGACGATTTCACCCTTGCCAACATTAATCAGCTTAACGCCTTGAGTGTTTCGCCCGACCACTGAAATTTCAGATACGCGTGTTCGAACCAAAGTACCTTTGTTGGTGATTAATACTACTTCTTGGTCCGGCGTGACAGCAACAGAATAAACAACATTACCATTACGGTCAGATGTCTTGATCGAGATAACCCCTTGTCCACCACGATTGATGGTTGAGTAGTCATCCACAGGAGTACACTTCCCATAACCATGTTCGGTAGCTGTTAAGATCAGGGTGTCTTTGCGTGCGACTTGCATGCTGATGATAGACATGTCTTCTTTCAGTTTCATGCCTCGAACACCGCGCGCTTGACGCCCCATGACTCGAACATCATTTTCATCAAAGCGAATGGCCTTACCAATATTACTGAACAGCATAATATCCTGCTCACCATCAGTGATGGCCGTTCCGACCAGTTCATCATCATCCAGTAGATCCACAGCAATAATACCATTGGCTCTAGGGCGAGAGAAGTCAGATAATGCTACACGTTTAACAGTAGATTGTTTGGTCGCCATGAAGACATAATAACCTTCCGAGAACTCTGATACTGGCAGGATGGATGTGATGTGCTCACCTGTTTCAAGCGGTAGGACGTTTACAATTGGTTTGCCTTTTGAGCCACGGCTTGCCAACGGTAATTGCCAAGTTTTTTGCCAGTACAACTTTCCACGATTCGAGAAGCACAGCAGCATGTCGTGTGTGCTGGCCACAATCATCTGACCGATCTCATCGTCTTCTTTCATTTGTGTCGCTGACTTACCTCGTCCACCACGGCGCTGAGCCTGATAATCTGATAAAGGCTGTGTTTTAATGTAGCCATCACGTGATAACGTGACAATGCGGTTTTCTACCGCAATCAAATCTTCCGCATCTATGTCTTGATAGCTGTGGTCAATTTCAGTTCGGCGTTTATCGCCAAAGTTTTCAACGACTTCTTCTAATTCTTCACGCACCACTTCTGTTAAGCGATCAGGGTTGCGTAAGATTTCTAGGAATTCAGCAATTTTAAGGACTAAATCACGGTATTCGGCAATGATTTTATCTTGTTCTAAGCCTGTTAAACGGTGCAAGCGCATTTCCAGAATGGCTTGTGCCTGTACAGGTGAAAGTTTATAGACACCCTTACCATCTGAGCCGAAACCTTCAGGAAGATCCTCAGGGCGAATATCTTTCATTTCGACCTTTTCAAGAAGCTGCTCTACATTACCAATAGACCAATCTCTTTCCAGCATACGCTCTTTTGCAACTGAAGGACTTGGAGATGCTTTAATCAACTCGATCATTTCATCGATGTTGTTAAGAGCCAGTGCCAACCCTTCTAAGATGTGTGCTTTTTCACGCGCTTTACGCAGATCGTAGATAGTACGACGTGTCACCACTTCTCGACGGTGGCGAATAAAAGCTTCGAGTACGTCCTTTAGGTTTAAAAGCTTAGGCTGTCCATTGATCAAGGCAACCATATTAATACCAAAGACGGTCTGCATGGTTGTTTGTTTGTAAAGATTGTTGATCAAAACTTCCGGAACTTCACCGCGCTTGACCTCAATGACAATGCGCATTCCGTCCTTATCCGACTCATCTCTTAGAGCAGAAATACCTTCAATTTTTTTCTCTTTGACCAGCTCAGCGATACGTTCAATTAGCTTGGCTTTGTTAACCTGGTATGGAATTTCATGAACAATGATGGAGGATTTACCGTTTTTGTCCGTCTCAACACTGGTTCTGGCACGCATTTGAACACGTCCACGTCCCGTTTCATAAGCTTCTCGAATACCTTTTGTACCATTGATGATCCCATGTGTTGGGAAGTCAGGCCCAGGTAGGAATTCCATCAACTCTGAGATGTTCAGTTCAGGATTATCAATTAATGCAATACACGCACTGATAGTCTCATTCAAGTTGTGAGGGGGAATGTTCGTGGCCATCCCAACCGCAATCCCTGAAGATCCATTGACCAACAGGTTTGGAATACGAGTCGGGAGCACGTCCGGTTCGGATTCGGACCCATCATAGTTAGGAGTGAAGTTAACCGTTTCTTTTTCTAGATCTGCGAGCAGTTCATGGGCAATTTTCGACATGCGCACTTCTGTGTAACGCATAGCTGCGGGAGAATCCCCATCAATCGAACCAAAGTTCCCTTGACCATCAACCAACATGTAGCGCAGAGAGAAAGGTTGCGCCATACGAACAATCGTATCGTAAACCGCGGTATCACCATGAGGGTGATATTTACCAATCACGTCCCCGACGATACGGGCGGATTTTTTATAGGGCTTATTCCAAGAGTTCCCTAATTCATTCATTGCGTATAAGACACGTCGGTGAACAGGTTTCAAACCATCTCTGACATCAGGCAAAGCACGCCCGACAATAACACTCATCGCATAACTTAGATAAGATTGTTGCATCTCATCTTCTAATGAGATTGGTAGAATTTCTCTCGCAAAATCTGACATAGAATTACAGTTTTCTTTTTAGTTGAAATTGACTAAGGATTATACCCCAAATCAAACCATTTCCTCTAGGTTTTATGATGTTTGATACTTAAAATTAATAATAAATAAGCTTCGAGTGTTCTTTAATGCCGAATATTACTCTTTTTTACTTAATTTTATAGGTGGGATAACAGGATAAAATCAGTCTGATTTCAAGATGTTTCATCGATTAAATTAAATAAGAAACGGATGAGTTGCTATAATCACGTCAATTTTTAAATGTCGGAACAGAGGTGCGCATGTCACAAGCTGATTTGAATAAGCATGAAAACGCAGACCCATCTGAATTGAACAATTTTAATCAATTGGCAAGCACGTGGTGGGATGAGTCGGGCGAGTTCGGTGCATTGCATAAAATCAATCCTCTTCGAATAGAATTTATTAAACGGTTTCAATCTATTGAAAAAAAAGCAATTTTGGATATTGGGTGCGGCGGCGGCATTCTGTCTGAGTCTTTAGCAAAGGCTGGCGGAAATGTGACCGGAATTGATTTGGCTGAAGATGTGTTGACTATTGCACGTTTGCATAGCCTCGATACGGAAACCAAAGTGAATTATCACTTGATTTCTGCCGAAGATCACGCTCAAACGCATGAAGAAGAATACGATATCGTAACCTGTATGGAAATGTTGGAGCATGTGCCCGACCCTGCTTCCATTGTTCAATCGGCTGCAAAAGCGGTTAAACCGGGTGGGTGGGTATTTTTTTCAACACTGAATCGCAACTATAAATCATATTTGTTGGCTATTTTTGCTGCCGAGCAAGTGCTTAATTTGGTTCCGAAAGGCACACATACGCACGAAAAATTCATTTTGCCGTCCGAGTTGGATACGATGGCTCGCCAAGCCGGTTTATTTTTAAAGGAAGGTGCCGGCATTGATTTCAACCCCCTTTTGAAGCGATATCGTTTGACAGACAGTCTCGATGTCAATTACCTGCTGGCTTATCAAAAGCCTGTTGTTTAACCCCCTTTTATAACCTTGAGAGAAAGCATGAGTATTCAATGTGTTTTATTTGATTTAGATGGCACCCTTTTAGATACCTCTTATGATTTTGCCTACGCATTAAACCAAACCTGTCGTCATTATGAGCAACAACCTTTACGCTATCAGGATATCCGTAAAACAGTATCTCAGGGCGGACTAGCGATGACGCAGCTTGCTTTTCCTGGATTAGAAGGAGAAGAACTGGAAGCCAGAAGACAATTTTTTCTGGATGTGTATTTCAAAAACATCGATCATCACACTCGTGTTTTTCCTGGATTGGAAGCAGGCCTGGCTGAAATTGCTCAAAAAAACTTAAACTGGGGAATCGTGACCAATAAGCCAGGTTGGTTGACAGAAAAATTATTAGAAAATATTTCTTTTCCATCTAAACCACTCAGTGTTATTTCTGGTGATACGTTAAGCGTGAGAAAACCGCATCCGGAACCCTTATTGTTGGCCGCGCAACAATGTGGTGCGGAACCGGAAAATTGTATTTATATCGGAGATCATCCAAGAGATATTGAAGCCGGTATTAATGCTGGTATGCAAACCGGTGCAGCCATGTTTGGTTACTTGCCCGAAGGGGCGCAGGAAACTGCCTGGCCTGCCAATCATTTCTTTGAAACGCCTATTGAAATCACCCACTTTATTCGAGAGCAATTATGAGTATTTATTTAATTACAGGGGCGGCACAAGGACTCGGCCGTAGCTTGAGTTTGGCATTAGCCAAAGAAGATAATCAATTGATTTTATTAGATAAAGATTTAAAAGCATTAAATTATCTATATGATGAAATCAATAACACGAATGAATTGTTGGCGGAACCTGCGCTTTACCCGATGGATTTGCTCGGAGCGAATATCGACCATTATCAAGCTTTGACAACCACGCTTGAAGCAGAATACGGACGTTTAGATGGTGTCTTCCTGAATGCGGCTACGTTACCGGCATTTACACCTGTTGAACATTTTGATTACACGCAATGGTATGAAGTGCTCCATACAAATCTGAATGCCAATTTTCATTTAATTCAGCAAACCCTCCCCTTGTTAAAGCAAGCTGATAAGAGTGTAATGGTTGCGGTGTTGGATCAAAATATCGAAGAGCATCCTGCTTATTACGGTGCTTACGGTGCAGCCAAGGCAGGCTTGGAGCAGCTTATGAAAACCTGCGCGAAAGAAAACCCAGAAACTTCGGTTCGTTTTTACAATGCCAAGCTGGAAGGTTTTCAATCGAATACCCGCAGTCGTCAGTTTCCAAGTGAAAATCCAGCCACTCTTCCTACATCTGACGCCATTGCTCAGCAATTACTGAATGTGGTACTTGAGGGATTGACATCGGAGTCCATTGAAAAGCTTTAACGGCTTTTTCAAATCTACCAGGCCTGGGTACAGTTAAAACGTTATCGGGGCACTGAAAAATTCTCTAGCGGCCCAGCCTGAATCAATGTGGGGATTCTGTTTTAAGATAAGGTAAGACCCACATTTGATACAAAGAGGTAAAAAGCATGACCGTCGCGGCCAAGCTATAGCCAAACCCTTCTATAATCACCATCCAAGCAAATTGTGGATTCAACTTAGTCAGCCACCATGCAGCGACATCGACAATTAAAAAAGCAAATGGCACAAAAATCAGAATCGACTTGACCCATTTGTTAAACCCAACGGCCATTGAAAAAATATACCCGACAAAAAAGAAAATAAATGAAATACCGAATAAGTGAATATGAGAAACGCGGGTTAACGATGTAATGTCCGCCCCCTTATCACTTTGGGCTAACTCTTTCAAAGTGTCATATTGGGTGATATCGGGTAAAGACATCATCATATGTTTGTGGCCATGACACATCGCGCAGCGTTGCTCAACGATTGGTTTGACGGTGGATTTAAATTCAGCATGATCCGCACCATCGCGTGCCCATTTAATCAACACAGTACGCTCTTCAACCGGGGCTTTGTCTTTCATCGACCCGTTTAGTTTGTTTTCAAGTTTAGAATTGGTTCGATCGCCATAATAACTATAAACAATGTCATTGACCGATATACCGAATTTGCCATCTGCTTGTCCATGCGTCATCAATATCTGCCCGCCTGCAACCAGCAATCCTAAGCCGACAACCATGATGTATCCAGTAAAAAGGGATTTCAGTGCGAGTGGGAGATCAGGCAATGTATTGTTCATATTCTATCCAGCTTTTCGTGAATCAAAAACGTTATATTGGGCTTTCGATTATAGCAAGACGATGTCGATAATTATTTTAATTTGATACGTAAAAGTCGTATCATGATTTATATCATTTTTATTCCCCTTATAGGTTTTGAACGAGAGAGAAATTATTATGAACAATCAACGATACATTCGTTTTTTTGATCAAATCAGTATTGAAGATATTCCTATTGTGGGTGGTAAAAATGCTTCTCTTGGGGAAATGTATCAAGCGTTGACGCCGGTTGGTGTACCGGTTCCGAATGGCTTTGCCATCACTGCGGAAGCTTATCGTGCGCTTTTAACGGAAAATAATTTATGGGACACGTTACATGAGATTTTAGACCCTTTGGATGAATCCAATGTGGCTGACCTAGCTGAACGCGGATTGCGAGCGCGTCAGCTTTTACTGGACGCCCCGCTTCCTGATGATTTACAGGCGGAAATATTGCAGGCATACCAAACACTCTCTGCCAGCTTCTCAACCCCCATCAGTTTAGCAATTCGAAGTTCCGCTACGGCAGAAGATTTGCCGACGGCAAGTTTCGCTGGCCAACAAGATACCTACTTGAATATTCAAGGGGAAGTCGCGTTGCTGGATGCTTGTAAACGTTGTTTTGCAAGTTTGTTTACGGACCGCGCGATTCACTATCGAATTGACCGAGGCTTTGGACAATTTGACGTGGGATTGTCTATTGGGGTTCAAAAAATGGTGCGGTCAGATTTAGCGGCATCAGGCGTTATGTTCTCAATTGATACTGAGACGGGGTTTAAAGATGCTGTATTCATTACCGGGGCATATGGTTTAGGTGAAAATGTGGTACAGGGAGCCGTTGATCCAGATGAGTTTTATGTGCACAAACCCACTTTTGAACAAGGATATCGCCATGTATTACGACGTCACCTCGGTGCTAAAAAAATCAAGATGATTTACGCACCTGACTCAAAAGGCAGCCCGGTTCGAAATATCACTACGACTGAGTCAGAGCGCCAACAGTTCTGTATTAGCGATGAAGAAGCCTTGAAGCTAAGCGGTTATGCGATTCGCATTGAAAAACATTACAGCGAGAAAGCCGGCAAACTTCGTCCGATGGATATTGAGTGGGCGAAAGATGGGGATGATGGTCAGCTTTATATCGTACAGGCTCGACCTGAAACCGTGGTGTCTCAGAAAACGGGACATATCCTGAAGTCATATAAAATCACGCCAGAACCCGATGCTCAAGTGCTTACGCAGGGACGGGCCGTGGGTGGCAAAGTTGCCCACGGACAAGCGCATGTCATTCAAGATGTGGCTTATATCGACCAGTTTCAACCCGGTGAAGTGTTGGTGACGGATATCACAACACCTGATTGGGAACCTGTCATGAAAACGGCTTCTGCCATTATCACCAATCGTGGTGGACGCACCTGCCATGCCGCCATTATTGCACGAGAGTTAGGTATTCCTGCAATTGTCGGCTGTCCGCAGGCCACCAAGGATTTAGAGTCTAACCCTTACGTTACTGTGTCCTGTGCGGAAGGCGATACCGGAAAAGTTTATTTAGGTGAACAACCATTCGAAGTCATTGAAACCGACTTATCACACCTTGAAACCCCAAAAACGGACATTATGCTTAATTTGGGTAATCCAGATCTAGCCTTTCAGACCAGCTTTATTCCAAACCATGGCGTGGGGTTGGCACGAATGGAATTCATCATCAATGAATCGGTCAAGGCGCATCCTTTAGCCCTACTTCAACCTGAAAAAGTCACTGCCACGAAAGTGCGTGAAGCGCTGGATGAGTTGATCAAAGGTTATGACAACGGGGAAGCCTTTTTTGTTGACCAACTCACCAGTGGTATCGGAACCATTGCCGCCGCCTTTTATCCTAAACCGGTGGTGGTTCGTCTGTCGGATTTTAAATCGAACGAATATGCCAGCTTATTGGGTGGTAAATATTTTGAACCGGAAGAAGAAAACCCAATGCTAGGCTATCGGGGAGCCTCTCGATATATTTCTGGTGTCTTTGAGCCCGCATTTGCGATGGAGTGCCAAGCCATTAAAAAAGTGCGTGAAGAAATGGGGCTAAGTAATGTCATTGTGATGATTCCGTTCGTACGGCGTGTGGTTGAAGCCCAAAAAGTCATTGCCTTAATGGAAAAATACGGCTTAAAACGCAATAAAAACGCGCTGCAAATCTACATGATGTGTGAAATCCCGAACAATGTGTTAGAAATGGATGCTTTTGCGCCCTACTTTGATGGGATTTCCATCGGGTCCAATGACTTAACTCAGTTGGTATTAGGGGTGGATCGCGACTCCAGTTTGGTAGCTGACAGTTATGATGAACGTTCAGAAGGCGTCAAAACCATGATTCGCTGGGCTGTGGAAGGCGCAAAACGTAATGGACTTCATTCCGGACTGTGCGGACAAGCGCCGTCTGATTATCCAGATATCGCCGAGTTCTTGGTTGAGTTGGGCATTGACTCCATGAGCTTAAACCCGGATTCCGTTTTGACGACGATGCAATGCGTCTTGGAATTGGAGCAAAAAATGAATGCATAAAAATGTAAGGTTACTGCAGCTAAACTAGCTTAAAACTGCCCAGGCCTGGGCAGTTTTTAACGAGCCACGGGCTTTTCCTTAAACGCTTTTTTGATTAATTCCGGCGCTGAGTTCAACAGTTTTTGGGTGTATTTATGTTGTGGATTACACATAATGGCTTCCACATTGCCCTGCTCCACAATCTTACCCTGTTTCATTACGGCCACTTTATGCGCAATGGCTGGAATAATGGATAAGTCATGGGTGATGAATAAGTAAGACATTTGATAGGTTTTTTGCAGATCATTAAGTAAATCCAATACCTGTGCTCGAACAGAAACATCCAAAGCACTGGTCGGCTCATCGCAAATAATCAACTCCGGTTCTACAGCCAACGCGCGTGCAATACCGATTCGTTGACGTTGACCCCCTGAGAATTCATGTGGGTAACGATATTTGTGTTCCGGTAACAGCCCCACTTGCTGTAGTAAATCATCAATTCGTCGGTCTTGTGCTTCACGCCCTTTGGGGCCGACTTTCAAGCTATTCATCCCTTCACGAATGATGTCACTGATTTGCATTCTTGGGTTCAAGGCGGAAAAAGGGTCTTGGAAAATGACTTGTACTTTTTTACGTAACGGCTTCATGTTTTTTTCATTTAATTTAATGAAATCAATATCTTGCTCTTTGTTTTGAAAAACAACCGAGCCATCTGTCGTGTCAATTAAGCGTAAAATAGCTTGCCCGATGGTGCTTTTGCCACTGCCAGATTCGCCCACTAAAGCCAAAGTTTCTCCTTTTGCAATGGATAATGTCACGCCATCCACTGCCTTGACATAGCCCACTGTACGCTGGAAGATCCCTTTTTTAATTGGAAAATGCACTTTTAAATCATTGATCTGAAGTAGGTCTTGTGTATCTGAGATCGGTTTGTAGGTGTGTTTAGGAACGGCATCTTCCAGTAATTTACGCGTATAAGGGTGTGTCGGAGCCGTAAAAAAATGCGTTTTATTCGCCTTTTCAACGATTTCTCCTTGACGCATGACGGCGACATGATCTGCCATTTCATTGACCACGCCCATATCATGTGTGATAAATAAAATAGCCAGACCGCGTTCATCACGAATTTTCTTTAACAGTTGCAATACTTGAGATTGAATCGTCACATCTAAAGCGGTGGTCGGTTCATCTGCAATCAGCAAGTCAGGTTCACAGGCCAGTGCCATCGCAATCATCACTCGTTGTTTCTGCCCCCCTGATAGTTGATGTGGATACCAGTCATAACGTGATGTCGGTTCAGGAATGCCGACTTCTTCAAACAGAGAAATTACTTTCTCACGAGCTTGGTTTCGATTCATATTTAAATGAATTCGTAAAACTTCAGCAACCTGCTCCCCGACTTTCATAACGGGGTTTAAGGAAGTCATAGGCTCTTGAAAGATCATCGCCACTTGCTGGCCTCGGACACGTTGCATCTTATGTTCAGGCAACGTAAACAGACTTTGTTCATTTAATAGGACTTTACCTTCTGCGATGTCTAAGGCATCCGGTAGTAGTCGCATAATGGCTAATGACGTGAGTGATTTACCGCTACCAGATTCACCGACCAGTGCAAAGATTTCGCCTCGTTGGATGTCGAAACTGATCCGTTTGACTAATTCTTTGACGCCCACTCGGATGGTTAGGTCTTCAACACTTAAAACGGACTGTTTTGAAGTCATAGTAAATATCCTATCGATTATTACGTGGGTCTAAGACAGTTTGAACACGATCTGAAAACAAGTTCGCCGCCAAGACTAAGATAAACATAAAGAAAAATGCGGAAAACAATGACCACCAGACCATCGGCTCTCGTGCCATTTCAAGACGAGCTTGGTTAATCATATTTCCCCAACTGTGCATGGTTGGGTCAACACCAACCCCGACATAAGATAATACCGCTTCTGCCAATACCAGGCCACTGAAATCTAAAACAACCGAAATCAGCACAATGTGCATGACATTCGGCATGATATGACGACCGATGATTTTAAAACGGCTGACACCAAAAGCTTTAGACGCGGTGACATATTCAACTTGGCTGATTTTCAGCGTTTCGGCACGCAGTAGTCGACATAATCCCGTCCAGCTGGTCATGCCTAAAATAAAAATTAAAAACAACAGGCGCACATCCGCGCGTTCTTCTGTGCTAGTAAACCAGTCAGGATGATTCCCCATGATAACTTGCATGACCAGTACGGCAGCAGCAATCAGTAACACACCGGGTATAGAGTTCAATGTGGTGTAAATATATTGAATGACATCATCCACCCACCCTCTAAAGAGCCCAGCACTGATGCCGAGGGTAATCGAAAGCGGTAGCATGACTAAGGTGGTTAAAACCCCAATCAGTACACCGGTTCGGATGCTTTTTAACGATTCGTATAGTACATCGCCGCCCACCTTATCAGTACCGAATACATGATAAAAAAAGCTTAAGAAATAAAGCCAGCTCAAAAAGAGCATAATCACGGTAAAAGTGATGTAGGCGGTTCGCCATGGTAACAAGGTTTGGTTTCTAATCACTTTGATTATAAAGGCAAAAACCGATAACTGATGTACCCGACTACGCCATAAAGCATGGAGCCAGATAAATAGTAAACTGATGGCTATTCCTGCTAAAAAAGCTTCCAACGTGGCTTGTGTGATTGAAACCGATCCAGAAACATCAATATGCTTTAAAGGCCGGTAAATCTGTTGTATTTCTCCAAGCTCGTTAATGTTCAAACTTTTGTTATATTCGGTTGTCGCAAAAGGAGCCGAGTAAGTTCGTTCTTGCTGATAAGCTAAGTGCGGAAAAATAGCATCCAATGCACTTTGTGTTTCCGAGATAACCGTCGGATCTTTTGATTCGATTTTAAAGTGAATGGAATCCAACAATGCAATCGCAAGGTAAAACAGTAAAACAATGGCTGAAACCATCGCAAGTTTTGACTCAAAGATTTGTAACCACTGCTGTTTTACTTGAATCGATCGACTGATGAGTCGTCCCCATATTATAAGGGCGATGACCAGCCCCCAGATCATATAGTCGGTCCACAAAGGTATCAGGCTAAACGATGACATCAGTTCAACCTCACTCGGGGGTCAAAAACGGTATAAGAAATATCGGTTAAGATTAGGCCGATGATATAAAGGACCGAACCTAAAAAAACCATTGATTTGACAATTCCAAAGTCTTGGGCATGAATCGCATCTATGGTGTAGCTTCCAAGGCCGGGAATACCAAAAAACGACTCCATGATTAAACTTCCCATGAACAGTGTCGGAATGACAACGACGACCCCTGTTAAGATGGGTAATAACCCATTTTGTAATAAATGCCCAAATAAAACCTTAATTTCTGACAAGCCTTTGGCACGAGCTGTTCGAATATAGTCTTTATTGATTTCTTCCAGAAAAATGCTGCGATACCAGCGTACGCCGGCCCCCAGCCCTGCAAAAATGCCAATAAAGATGGGAAGGATTAGGAATTTCAATCCTTCCCAGCCATCGGTATAGCCAGAGATAGGTACCCAGTGCCATATTTTACTGAATAGAACCTGGCCGGCGATAATATAAAACAATCCCGAAATTGACATAATCGCGACGGCAACGACCATAGTAGCAGAATCAAGGACAGATCCGCGAAAGAGGACAATGAGCAAAGCAATGGCGATGTTGGTGATTAATCCAATGATGAACGTCGGTAAGGCGATTGCCAAGCTCGGCCACATTCGTTCTTGAATGTCCGCTGAAATTTGTCGGCCATCGTCGGATTGCCCGAAGTCAAACCAGAAAAGTTTTAAAGATTCCTGTACAAATAATGTGTCATTAAGTTTTGACAGACCGGAAGCTTCTTCATTGTAAAACAGAGGCTTGTCATACCCATGGGTTTGTTTCCAGGCGGCAATCATTTCAGGTGAAGTTTGTTTAGCACCCAGATGGGCACGTGCCATATCATCTGGGGTATTTACCATAAAAAATAACGCAAAAGTAATCAGGTTGACACCGATTAGAATCGGGACGGCAAACAATAGTCGACGGAGAATGTAAGCTAACATTATGCGTCCCCTTTCTTGTGCGGCACGATGACCGCTTTTTGTCGCGCTTGATAGGCTTTCAGCAACGGATACATAGAAACTATCAGCAACAATAATACAATGATAATCGGCCAGATAACGGGCTTATTCCAAGCTTTTTGTTTTTGTGCTCGCTCTTTTGCATCAATCCGTTTGTATTTAAGTGTATTGTTGGCTAATGGGTTGGCCCAAACATTATGATACCAGCTGTGGTAAAGCGCCAAACTTTTCGGATTAAATCCCCAGGCCCAAGGGGCATCCTCTTGAACAATTCGAACCATCTTTTTAATTAAAGCCAGTCTTTCAGGAGAGTTTTCCATGGTTTTGATTTTTTTAAATAAACGGTTAAACGCAGGGTTATTATAATTGGCGTAGTTAATCCCCGCACCGTTGGTTTGGGTAACAGATTGTGCCCCATTTAATAGGAATAAAAAATTCTCTGGATCCGGGTAATCGGCATTCCAGCCCCAACTGAACATTTGTCCTTTTGCACCACGCATTTTATCTTGGAAACGATTGTAGTCTGTTGCTCGAATAACCAGTTCAATTCCGAGTTTGGCGAATTGCTTACGGTACCAGTTCAGCTGTGCTTTACTGTCAGGCCCTGTTGCCGCCGTATCGTAATGTAAAACCAAAGGCTCGCCATTTGGTTTACGCCCATTAGGGTAACCGGCCTCTGCTAAGAGTTTTTTAGCCACGTCAATCGGTTTGCGTTTAGGGTGGCCATTTTTCCAATCGTACACAATGGGGTTGATCCCGTTTTTACCTGATTGGTGTCCAAAGATACCTGGAGGAATTGGGCTTTGTGCAGCGACGCCTCGACCATTCATGAAGATGGAGATGTATTCCTCAAAGTTTAAAGCAATGCTCAAGGCTTGGCGAAGTTTACGTTGTTTTTTTGAATACCCTCCTACAATGGGATCGGCCATATTAAAACCAAAATAATAAATGGTGGGTTCCACCGTATTTAAAAACTGTATGCCCTTCTCCTGCATTTCAGGCGTTAAATTTAAATGTCCTCCCCCGCTGATTGAGATCGCTTGGTCAAAACTGTCTGAGCTGACGCCAGAGGCGTCATAGTATCCTTGCAAGAATTTATTCCATAAAGGAACGCTTTCTTTCTCTAAAGAGTAAACCACTTCTTTGATGAATGGTAATGATTTGCCGGCATCTTTTAGTAAAATCGGGTCGGCATCCTCAGCCAAGCCGGATTCTGGGTAGAAGCCATGTTGGTAATTAGGGTTTGCCAGCAATCGCATTCTTTTATTTGGATTGTTTTCAACCAGTTGATAAGGACCTGTTCCAACCGGATAAGTATCTAATGAAATATTTTTTTCAGCCAGGCCTGGCTGGTTAAAGAAGACCTCGGCTTCCCAAGGGATGGGCGCGAAAAAATTCATGCTGAGCCAATATAAAAATTGCGGATATTTCCCATGAATTCGAATCTTCAATTCGGAATTTGAAATTACTTGAACCCCTGGAATGTGCATTGTTCGAAGTTTTTGCGGGGGTATTGGCTGCTTTGAAACTTGTTCCGAAAACTCTGATAAACCAACAATGAGCTGTTTCATCGTGCCGAGTATCGGGGAGTGATTCTGTTGGACAGCCATGCGTTTAATCGCATAGGCATAGTCCTCAGCCTCTAGCAATCGAGTATCCGTTTGTTTGAAATCTTCTATCGTTGTGATTCCTGATAGCTGTTCAGGTGTTAAGTGCGCTAGTGCCAGCTGCCCTTTTTCATCTTTAACAAACGCTGGATGAGGTTGGTATTGTATGTTCGGTTTTAAATACAGCGTGTATTCAGAATAAGTGATGTCAGCAGACTCTTCAGAGATAGGCTGTGCTTGTTGATTTAAATAGATGACTTTAGGTAACGACTGAAGAGTTAAGGGTTCCAGTGTATAAGGACGTTTTAAATAGTGGTATTGCAGCGGTGGTTCATAAACCTGGCCCAAAATGGACCACTCGTTGGCATTGTATGAAATAACAGGATCTAAGTGTTTAGGCTTAGAAGAAAAGGAGCTAAATAAAATAGGTTGCTCGACCATTTTCAAGTCATATGGACTGTTCCAACGACTTTGCTCACATCCCGAAAAGGATGTCAGTGCCATTAGAATTGTAATGATTTTTAGTAACTTAGAGAACACTCTTTATCTACTTTATATGTTATTAAATTCATTGACTGTTCAAAACATCCATCCTAAAAATTACGAATGTCTTTTTCCCGCTAAAAGAAGGTTATTATAGCCCTATTTTAACGTTATAATTACCCAAATATTTCTAGATGATCACTCACAAAAAAAGGAGTAAAAATGGGATTTCTTGCTGGTAAAAAAGCCCTCATTGTCGGTGTCGCAAACAATAAGTCTATAGCATATGGTATTGCAAAACAAATGCATGAACAAGGTGCGGAAATCGCCCTAACCTATCAAACTGAAAAATTGAAAAGCCGTGTTGAAAAAATTGCCGAAGAATTGGGCAGCAATATTGTGCTTCCATTGGATGTGACTTCTGACGAACAGATTGAGCATGTCTTTTCAGAGTTGAATAAGCAATGGAACGGGCTAGATATCCTAGTTCACTCGGTTGCGTTTGCCCCGCGTGAAGAATTAGAAGGTCGTATGATTGATGCTTCAACGCGATCTGGTTTTTCGGTTGCGCACGATATTTCCGCTTACAGCTTAACGGCCTTGACCAAAGCTGGTTATGATATGTTGAATAAGAACAATGGCTCCGTACTGACAGTTTCTTATCTAGGTGCTGAGCGTGCTGTGCCTAACTATAACGTTATGGGAATTGCTAAAGCCTCACTGGAAGCTACCGTGCGTTATTTGGCAGCAGATTTAGGTCAAGACGGTATTCGTGTGAACGCCGTTTCTGCAGGTCCTATCCGCACATTAGCCGCATCAGGGATTAAAGACTTCCGCACTATGCTGGATAAAGCGGCAGCTGCAACGCCGTTACGTCGTAATGTGACGATTGAAGAAGTCGGAAATACCGCAGCTTTCTTATGTTCTGATCTAGCGTCAGGCGTGACAGGTGAAATCACTTATGTTGATGGTGGTTACAATACAACTGCAAGTAATTAATATTACATAAGGAAAAAACAGCCAGACCTGGTTGTTTTTAGTTTGATAAAAGGCTCCGAAAGGGGCTTTTTTTATAGCTGTTAAAAACAAAATAATCTAATGGTATAGAAATCGAAAATGAATGCTTGAAAAGAATAAAAGAAAACTTACAGGAAAGTAAATGGCGGAGTGGACGGGATTCGAACCCGCGACCCCCTGCGTGACAGGCAGGTATTCTAACCAGCTGAACTACCACTCCGAACAGGGATGATGTTTATAGAAGACATCAAAAGTAAATGGTGGGTGATACTGGGCTCGAACCAGTGACCCTCGCCTTGTAAGGGCGATGCTCTCCCAACTGAGCTAATCACCCGAATCGTAAAACAATTCGAATCAGGATTATAAATAATGGCGGAGTGGACGGGATTCGAACCCGCGACCCCCTGCGTGACAGGCAGGTATTCTAACCAGCTGAACTACCACTCCGTACAGGTCTTCAAAATTGGTGGGTGATACTGGGCTCGAACCAGTGACCCTCGCCTTGTAAGGGCGATGCTCTCCCAACTGAGCTAATCACCCAATCTTGAATCTATTTACAATCATTTAAACCTTCTCAACATTGTTGAGCTTGCTTAACTGATGGGCGTATTATAAGTACTTAGCGCCCTTTGTCAAACACTTTGAGCGCTTTTTTTATATATTTTTGGCATAAAAAAACCCCTCATAATTTAACCTATTGATTTGATTAAATTTGAGGGGTTAGCTGTTTAGATAAAAAGGTTTTATCTTAGTTAACAGCTTCTTTCAATGCTTTACCAGCCGAGAACTTAGGAACTTTAGCAGCAGGAATCTGCATTTCTGCACCTGTTTGAGGGTTACGACCAGTACGTGCTGAACGCTCACCAACTTTAAAAGTACCAAAACCAATGATGGCTACAGAGTCACCAGAGCTTAAAGCTTTTGTGACTGTTGATACAGTTGCTTCAAGAGCCTTTGCCGCATCGGCTTTCGTTAAACCAGCTTCTTCAGCGATCGCACTAACTAATTCGGTCTTATTCATGATTTGAGTTTCTCCATAAGTATTAAGTATTCTTTCCACCTTTTTAGGCTTGCTGGTAGTTATATCAGCGTTCAATATTTACTGTCAAGCCTGTTTACACGAAATTTGCACATTTTCAGTGTCTTTTTGGGCTTTTTTTCTGAATTTCCTTATTGGATTGCTTATTTGCCACTAATTTTTCCATTTCAGCATCTTTCATACTGATGCCAGAAATCTCATCATTATCCACGTTCGGCAAACTTTCCAAGGCGACTTTAAAGACCTCATCAATCCATTGGACAGGATGGATATCTAATCCCTCTTTCACTTCATCAGAAATCTCGGCTAAATCACGCACATTCTCATAGGGAATCAGAACAGTTTTGATGCCTCCACGAGAAGCAGCCAAAAGCTTTTCTTTCAGTCCACCAATCGGCAAGACTTCCCCTCTCAAAGTAATCTCCCCAGTCATGGCCACATCCGATCGTACAGGAATTTGTGTTAGCACAGATGCAATGGCGGTACAGATGGCAATACCGGCACTCGGACCATCTTTTTTAATGGCGCCTTCTGGGAAATGCAAGTGGATATCTTGCTTCTCATAGAAGTCATCAGCCAATCCCAATTCTTTTGAGCGACTGCGTATCACGCTCATAGCTGCCTGAGTCGACTCCTGCATCACGCTCCCAAGCTGACCTGTTGAGGTGTTTTTACCTTTACCAGGCATGGCTGTTGCCTCGATACGCAGTAAGTCTCCCCCTACACGCGTCCAGGCAAGTCCGGCAACTTGACCGATCTGGTTGGTTTCATCCGCTAGGCCAAAACGATATTTTGCCACGCCTAGGTATTTATCCAATGTGTCTGGTGTTACTTTAATCGGCGCTTTGGCTTCATTTGTTACAATCTCTTTTAGAGATTTACGACAAATTTTTGCCAGATTTTGATCTAACAATCGTACACCCGCTTCACGGGTGTAGGTTTGAATGATTTTTAGAATCGTATCTGAAGGCACCTCTAACTCGCCTTGTTTTAATCCATGCTCTTTAATTTCACGCGGCAATAGATGCTGCGTAGCAATGTTAAGTTTTTCGTTTTCGGTGTAGCCGGCCAAGTCGATTATTTCCATTCTATCCAATAGAGCTTCAGGAATATCCATTGAGTTTGACGTGGCCACAAACATCACATCAGACAAGTCATAATCGACTTCCAGATAGTGGTCGTTGAAAGCTTTGTTTTGCTCAGGATCCAACACCTCTAGTAAGGCACTGGCTGGGTCGCCTCTTAAGTCACGCGCCATTTTGTCGATTTCATCTAAAAGAAATAATGGGTTCCGTGTACCAGCGGTTTTCATTTTTTGAATGACACGACCCGGCAAAGCACCCAAGTATGTTTTGCGATGCCCCCGGATTTCGGCTTCATCTCTGACACCACCTAATGACATACGTACGTACTTGCGATTGGTCGCCTCTGCGATGGAACGAGCCAAAGAGGTTTTCCCAACCCCTGGAGGTCCAACCAAACACAGAATTGGCCCTTTCATCTTGTTAACACGCTTTTGCACGGCTAGATACTCGATAATGCGCTCTTTAACTTTCTCAAGTCCATAGTGCTGTTTATCAAGAATCGTTTGTGCTTTATTTAAATCTTTCGATACACGCGAACGCTTTTTCCATGGAATACTGACCAACCATTCGATATAGGTACGAATAATGTTAGCTTCAGGTGACTGCGGTGACATCATTTTGAGTTTCTTTAACTCATCTTCAGCGACTTTAAGTGCATCTTGTGTCATGCCAGCCTGTTCGATCTGCTCTTTTAGTCGAGCAAACTCACTCACGCCATCTTCAGAGGAATCCCCTAACTCTTCATGAATGGCTTGTAACTTGGTGTTTAAATAGAAGTTACGCTGTGTTTGATCCATTTTCTTCTTCACGCGCGAATTAATTCGCTGCTCAGATTCTAATAAATCAATTTCCGTTTCAATGGTTTTTAAAATATGTTCCAGACGATCGTTAATCGTTAAAATTTCGAGTAATGTCTGCTTTTCTTCAATACCTAGTTTTAGGTTGGCAGAGATTGTGTCAACCAAACGATTCGGATCAGTGATTTTTTGGACACTTTTTAACACTTCTGAAGGGATCTTTTTCTTCAGAGCCGCGTAATCTTGAAAACGTTCCTGAATGGTTCGAACTAACACTACACCGTCATTATCCAGTTCTTCATCGGATTCGACTTGTTGAATGTCACCTGTTAAAAAATTCTCTTCATCATTTAAAGCTAACAGTTCAAAACGCTTCACCCCTTCGACTAATACTTTTAAGGTGCCATCTGGAAGTTTTAACAATTGAAGAATGTTTGCCATGACCCCTGTTTGATACAAATTATCAATGGTAGGTGTCTCTTCTGTTGCATTTTTTTGTGTCACTAAAAAGATCTGTTTATCTTCTTTCATGGCCGCATTCAATGCATTCATTGACTTGGGCCGTCCAACAAATAGTGGCACAACCATGCCAGGAAAGACAACGACATCTCTCAGAGCTAATACAAAGACATTTGTTTTGAATTCAATTTGGTCAATATCCATAGTGCGTTTTATCCATTTAGTTTTATAATCAGCTCATGAAGAGATGAGCAAAATCAATAAAGGCATGCCACCTTCTTTTTATCCTATATAAGGATAAAAAAGGTGGATTCAAGTGTAGATGTATAGGAGAGCTGTATTTTGAGAATTAGCTAGAGACTTTTTCTTTGCTGTCTTGATACATCAACATCGGCTTTTTAGTGCCTTTAATAACGGCCTTATTGATGACTACCTTTTCAACATTTTTCATGCTTGGCAAGTCATACATTGTATCAAGCAAAGTTTTTTCCAAAATCGATCTTAATCCTCGCGCACCGGTTTTTCTTTCAATCGCAAGGTTCGCAATTTCAGACAATGCATCTTTTCTAAACTGGAGTTCAACGCCTTCCAGTTCAAACATTTTTTGGTATTGTTTAACCAGCGCATTTTTAGGTTCTGTCAAGATTTGGATCAGCGCTTTTTCATCCAGCTCTTCTAGCGCGGCCAAGATTGGAAGGCGCCCTACAAATTCTGGAATCAGACCAAATTTCACCAAGTCTTCCGGTTCAATATTTTGGAATTTTTCAGAAACAGTCACTTTTTTGTCTTGAGATTTCACTTCTGCTGAAAAACCAATACCGATGTTTTTCTCGGTACGTTGTTCAATGATTTTATCCAGCCCTTCGAAAGCCCCACCGACAATAAATAAAATCTTAGAGGTGTCCACCTGAATCATATCTTGGTTCGGGTGTTTACGACCTCCTTGCGGTGGAATGTTGGCGACGGTTCCTTCAATCAATTTCAATAATGCTTGCTGGACCCCTTCACCGGAAACATCTCGTGTAATTGAAGGGTTTTCAGATTTACGAGTAATCTTATCGATCTCATCGATATAAATAATACCTCGTTCTGCTTTTTCAGCATCATTATCACAACGCTGTAACAATTTAAGAACGATACTTTCAACGTCCTCGCCCACATAACCAGCTTCGGTTAAGGTTGTAGCATCAGCAATAGCGAACGGTACATCTAGCAATCTTGCCAATGTTTGTGCCAGTAACGTTTTTCCGGACCCTGTTGGCCCAATTAATAAAATGTTACTTTTGTTCAGCTCAACTTCATCTTTTTGATGACCGCTTTCTAAACGGCGATAATGGTTGTAAACTGCGACCGACAAGACCTTTTTCGCCTGGTACTGACCAATCACATAATCATCCAGAATCTGGCTGATTTCATGCGGAGTTGGTAAGTGATCCAGCTCAAATCCGCTTAATTCCTCTTCACCGAATTCTTCTTTTAAAATATCGTTACAGAGTTCAACACATTCATCGCAAATATAAACCGAAGGCCCTGCAATTAATTTTTTTACTTCATCTTGGGCCTTACCACAAAATGAACAATATAAGGTTTTTTCACTCATCTGACTGCCTTCTTTTCTTAATTTAACGACGCGTTAGAACTTTATCAACCAATCCATAGTCACAGGCTTCGTCAGCACTCATGAAGTTATCACGATCTGTGTCGTTCTCAATCACTTCAATAGGTTGCCCGGTATGATCGGCAAGCGCTTTGTTTAATTTTTGTTTAATTTGAATAATTTCTTTCGCATGAATTTCAATATCCGATGCCTGACCTTGGAATCCCCCTAACGGTTGATGAATCATCACGCGAGAGTTTGGTAAGGCATAACGCTTGCCTTCTGCCCCGGCAGATAATAAAAAGGATCCCATGCTGGCGGCTTGACCAATACACATCGTGCTGACATCTGGTTTTATAAAACGCATGGTATCATAAATAGCCATTCCAGCCGTGACACTCCCGCCCGGTGAATTAATGTATAAATGAATGTCTTTATCCGGGTTTTCAGATTCTAAGAAAAGCAACTGTGCCACAATTAAGTTGGCCATATGGTCTTCAACTTGCCCTACCAAAAAAATAACACGCTCTTTTAATAAACGAGAATAAATATCAAACGATCTTTCTCCTCGACTGGTTTGTTCGATAACCATTGGAATTAGTGCGTCTTGAATCGGTGTAGAATGCATTCAAATAAACCTTTGTAATTTATGTATTTAAGGGTAATTCACTCGTTTTTTAACAAGAGAAACGAGTGAGTTATCTTTGATTTTGATTAATAGATGGCTCTATCTTAGCTTTTTATTAGGCAAAAAAAAACTTAACCTTGTTACAAAATGACATAATTTCGTAACAGAAGTTAAGTTTTTTAAGTTAGATGCGCTGATGCTTACGCAGCAGGACCAACAACTTCTTCAAATGATTTAGAAACTTCTTTAGTTTTTGCTTCAGAAAGAATCTTGTTCGTGATTTCTTTCTCAACCAAGATCGCATCAATTTCTTTTTGTGCTTGAGGGTTTTTTGCATACCACTCAATCACTTCTTGAGGATCTTCATAAGAGGAAGCTTGATCTTGAATGAAGGCTTGACGCGCTTCATCAGTCGCTTCGATCTTATACTCTTTGATCACTTCACCCAGGACCAACCCAATTTTAACGCGCTTTTCAGCTTCTGGTTTGAAAGCTTCTGCTGTTAAGCCGATGTCTTCTGCTTTTAAACCTTGTTGCTGGAATTGCTCAAGTTGACGTTCCATTAAAGCAGACGCTTCTTGATCTACCATTGCTTGAGGCAGCTCAACTTCAACCTTTTCTGCTAAAGCATCTAGCACAGCCGTACGGTTTTTGTTCTCAACCGAACGCTTCAGTTCTTTTTCCATGTTAGAACGGATTTCTTTAACCAGTGCTTCTTCAGTTCCTTCATCGATACCGAATGACTTAACGAATTCTTCATCAATTTCCGGTAACACTTTTGTTTGAACCGAGTGAACTTTAATATCAAATGTGACGGTTTGTCCTTTCAGCTCATCAGATTGGTAATCTTCAGGGAATGTCACTTCAATTGTTTTTTCTTCGTTCTTTTTCATGCCGATGATGCCATCTTCAAAACCAGGAATCATTCGGCCAGATCCTAGTTCCAAAGGAACTTCTTCAGCTTTTCCGCCTTCGAATTCTTCACCATCTTTTTTACCAACGAAATCGATGATTACCTGATCACCTTCTTTGGCTTTTTTGTTGCCGTTTGCAGGCTTCCAAGCCATCTTCTGTTCACGAAGACGGGTAACCATTTTTTCGACATCTTTATCAGTGATTTCTGAAGTGATTGTCTCAACTTTCAGGCCAGAGAATTTTGGTAACTCTACTTCTGGGAAAACTTCAAATGTTGCTGAGTAGACAATGTGACCATCTTTTTCATCTAACTCTTGAAATTGTGGGTAGCCTGCAATATTTAGAGATTCTTTTGCAACGGCGTCATAAAAAGACTGTTGTACGGTTTCACCCATCATTTCTTGACGAACCTGACCGCCATAACGTTTTTTAACCACGCTCATTGGTACTTTGCCAGGACGGAAACCATCCATTTTAACTGTACGACGCATTTGCGCTAAACGTTGTTCAACTTTACTGTCTAAATCACCCGCTGGAAGCGTGACATTAATTTTGTGCTCTAGACCTGTTTCTGGCTTTTCTACTGTTACTTGCATGTGTTTAATCTCAAAAATTAAAATCCGGTTAGACGTGAACGAAACTTCTTTTCCGCTCGGCGGCTTTACTCTACTGTATAAAATAAACGGTGAATTATACTGATTTTATTAAAGTAATGAAAGACATAGCCCTAAATTAATGCAGGGATATTCCTTGAAAAAGAAAGTTGTGATAAAATATTCGTATCGGTACATTTATGATTTATATATCAAAAAATGACAAAACAACGAATAAAACTAAAGGGTTAGAGAAAAATGACAATTGAAAAATTCATGATGATTATGGTGGGAAGCATGGTACTTGTGTCTACCATTTTGGCATACACAGTTTCAGCAAGCTGGTTATTGCTAACAGGTTTTATTGGTCTGAATTTACTTATTTCGGGTATCACCGGGTTTTGCCCAATGGTTTATTTTTTACGTAAAGCCGGTTTAAAGCATGGCTGTGCTTTTCGTAATTGCTAAGTTTTAAATTAAAAAAACCGCTGCCAACAGAGGAATAAGGGGCAGCGGTTTTTTTATACCTCTGAAAAAGAGTTTGTTATTTCCTCTATTTCATCTTCCAAAAGCAACCACTCGTCTTCCAGTGATTCAATCAATACCTTCAATTGTGCTTCTTGCTTTAAAATATCTTTAAGCTCTTTAGAACGGTTGGCTTCATACAAGGTCGCATCTTCCATTTCAGCATGTAAATCAGCCAATTGTTTTTGCGCATCAGATAGTTGTTTTTCAACTTTAGCCAGACGTTTACTTTGATCTCTAGTCGCTTCTTTGAGTTGCTTTCGATAATGCGCATTTTGTTGACGTTGTGCTTTTTTATTGGCACTACTGGCATTGCTGGTATCTGAAATATTGCCAGGCCTGGTCGATTTTTCCGCTTTGATCTGAGCTTGTTTTTCTTTTAACAAGCGTAATCGTTGTTGCAAGTAAGCATCCAGGTCACCATGATAGCGCTCAACACGTTGATCATGCACCCACCAGAATTGATCTACAATACTGGTTAATAAATGTTGATCATGCGTGACCAAAATCAGAGCGCCTGAAAATTCCTGCAAAGCCATTTCCAGAGCATCACGTGTTTCCATGTCTAAATGGTTGGTCGGCTCATCCAAAATAATCAGGTTCGGTTTTTGATACACCATTAAGGCCAGGGACAAACGCGCTTTTTCCCCACCAGAAAAGTGTTTTATAGGGTTTAAGGTTTTATCATGCGAAAAACCGAATTGCCCTAAAAAGTCTCTGGCTTCTTGGTCGGTGACACGCTCCATGTCCTCTTTTGTTAAAGACAGCATGTGTGCCAAAGGAGATTGATCGAGATTAAGGGACTCGAGCTGGTGTTGCGCAAAGTAACCTATTTTAAGCCCTTTGCTGTGAACCAATTTCCCTGATTTTGGGGGATTCTCTTTAATCAATAATTTTAAAAGCGTTGTTTTACCAGATCCATTGACCCCTACTAAACCAATTCTGTCGCCCGCGCGCAAGGTTAAGTCAACGTCTTTTAAAATCAAATGATCCTCGTACCCAAAGCTCAACGCGTCTGAAAATAACATCGGATCTGGCAAATGTTCCGGTTCCGCAAAATGAAATTGAAACGGGTTGCTGGCTTGTACCGCAGCAACGGACTCGATGCGTTCTAAAGCTTTCACTCGGCTCTGTGCCTGTTTCGCTTTAGAGGCTTTCGCTTTAAATCGTTCAATAAAAGATTTTAAATGCTGCATTTGTTGCTTTTGTTTGTCATGCAACGCTTGTTGTTGCATCAACTGTTCATTGCGTTGGCGTTCAAACGCGGCAAAATTGCCTGAGTAATATTGAATTTTGCCTTGATCTAGGTGGGCAATGCCTTGAACCACTTCATCTAGAAAGTGCCGATCATGGGAGATGACTATGACGGCACCCGAAAAGCCTTTTAACCATTGAATTAACCAGGATACGGCTTCAATGTCCAAATGGTTGGTGGGTTCATCCAATAATAGTAAATCGGCGCGTTGCATTAATGCTCGAGCCAGCTTCAACCGAACTTGCCAGCCACCTGAAAAAGACTCTACCGGTTTATTAAATTCTGCTTCTGAAAATCCCAGTCCGTACAAAAGTTGTTGTGCTTTTTGAGGGACTTCGTAACCGGATATGCGATCGAGTTCATCATAAGAAGCGACTAGAGCATCATGATCATTATTAAGTTCGGCCTGGTCAATTCGAGTTCGTGCTTCGGCGTAAAGCGTATCCCCTGTCGTGACGTATTCCATGGCCGAAAAAGATAGATGTGTTTGCTCCTGCTCAACATACCCGACTTGCCAGGTATCGGGCATGGCAATATTGCCGGCTTCTAAAGAAACTTCGTTTAAAATCGCTTTTAAAAGGGTCGACTTTCCTGCACCATTCTGACCAATTAAACCGATCTTCTGACCGGGATGTAAAGTCAATGAGGCGTTTTGCAATAAGGGTTTTAACCCGGCCATTAAACTGACGGACTGTATATTGAGCATAAATTAACGTGTTTCTGAAGGCAGGATAAAATGCCCTTCTGTTAATTGATATTGACGGTCCATTTTAGCGGCCAATGATAAGTCGTGCGTCACAACCAATAACGCAGTGTTTTGTTCTTGGTTTAATTCCAACATCAAATCGAATACCTGTTGTGCAGAACTTTCATCTAAGTTACCAGTCGGTTCATCGGCTAATACACAAGCAGGCTTGGTGATTAACGCTCGTGCAATGGCCACTCTTTGGCGTTCCCCACCCGATAACTCTGACGGTTTATGATGCGTACGATGCCCGAGTCCAACGCGCTCAAGTAAAGCACTTGCCTGCTTTTCGGCCTCTTTTGAAGGCGTGCGACGAACCCGTAAAGGTAACATCACATTTTCCAATGCATTTAATTCCGGTAACAGAAAATGAAACTGGTAAACAAATCCCATATATTGATTGCGGAGTCGCCCACGTTTCACTTCATTTAAATTTGAAAATTCTTGCGACATTAAGGAAACCGTTCCACCCGTTGGTTTATCCAAGCCGGCCAGTAAATGTAACAAGGTACTTTTCCCAGAACCAGAGCTACCGACAATAGCGACTTTTTCATTCGCTCTGAGTTCAAAGTCCAGTCCTTTGATGACGGCTGTTTTTAATTTTCCGTCACGGTATTCTTTTTCTAGATTTGAGGCTTGTAAAATTAAATCACTCATAACGTAAAGCCTCCGCAGGTTGAATTTTTGAAGCACGTCTGGCCGGATAAATCGTCGCCAGTAAGGTAAGGACAAAAGCTAATCCGGATACCGTCCAAACATCTTCCCAGTGTAAATCTGACGGGATTTTACTAATATAATAAATATCGGCCGGAAAGAACTTAAAGCCAAAAATGTTTTCAATAAACGGCACAATTACATCTATATTTAATGAAATCGTAACCCCTCCGATCACCCCTAGAATAGCTCCAAACGTTCCGATAATCAGCCCCTGTACGATAAAAATTGCCTGCACACTGCCAGGCGTGCCACCAATGGTTCTCAATACTGCGATATCTTTTTGTTTATCGGTCACCACCATCACCATGGTTGAAACAATATTAAAAGCGGCCACCATGATGATCAAAGTCAAAACAATAAACATCATACGTTTTTCCATTTCAATGGCCTTAAAGAAATTGGAATGTTGTTGCGTCCAATCTCTCATGTAAAGCACATCATCAATGTTTTCCGCAACGGCTTCTCTAACATCTCGAACGGCAAACATATCATCAAGCCGTAATTGTAAAGCGGACACTTGATGTCCCATTTTAAATACACGCTGCGCATCGGCCATATGCACAAGTGCTAAAGCGCTGTCATATTCATGCATTCCCACTTCAAACAAGCCCGAAACGGTAAAACGTTTTAAGCGAGGCACAACTCCCATTGGTGAAATGGAAGCCTGTGGCGCAACTAATGTAATTTTATCCCCAACGGAAACCCCTAGCCCATTGGCCAACTCTGTTCCCAGAATGACGTTATAGTCTTTGGATTTTAAATCGGATAAATGTCCATAGACCATTTTTGACTCAACATCTGCAACCTGCCCTTCATATTTCGGGAGTATCCCTCTAACCAACACCCCTTTTACTCGATCTCCATGCGTTAACATGCCTTGTCCCATCGCATTAGGCGCTGCGCCTTCTACATGAGGTAATTGTTTAGCGACCGAATACAAGTCTTGCCAGTGGTTTAAGCGCTCTCCACGTTCTGACAATGTCACATGCGCCGTCATGTCTAAGATACGATCACGGAGTTCTTGTTGAAACCCGTTCATGATAGACATCACGGTAATCAATGCCGTTACACCTAAACCGATTCCAATGATCGACGATAATGAGATAAATGAGATAAACCCATTCCGGCGCTTGGCACGTGTGTATCGATAGCCCAACAATAACTCAAATGGCAGTTTGAACATAAAAGAAAACCTTTAGCTGTTAGTCCTGTGAATTGATCGGTTGAAAAACGGGTAATCCGATATTAAATAAAATGGCCCAAATGCGTAGACTGAAAATAACCATAACGGACAAGATGACAGCTAAATCCACCGGAAGATTTAAATGCACCAAGACCAGTAATAAACTGATGCCGATAAATGAAGCTGTGGCATAAATTTCTTTACGAAAAATTAATGGAACCTCTCCCATTAAGACATCTCGAATCACACCTCCGACCACGCCCGTCATTACGCCCGTCATGATGATGATTGGATCAGAGAGTCCAAGCGCCATCGCTTTTTGCGCCCCTATGACACTGAAAACAGCAAGACCGAGCGCATCAAGATATAACAGCAGTTTGACCGGAATTTCTTTTATACGCGCATAGAAAAACAAGAAAAGAGTTGAGAAAACAACAACATATATGTAAATATTGTGTTCAACCCAAAAGACAGGCTGGTCTAGGATTAAATCACGTAAGGTTCCACCTCCGACTGCCGTCACCATGGCGATGACAATTGCGCCGAAGAGATCCAGTTGTTTCCGGCTGGCAGCCAGCAAACCAGTCATCGCGAAGACAACGGTTCCCAATAGATCAAGGTAATAAAGTGTTTGGACTAAATTCATGGCGGTTATTATAAAGCAAAGCCTTCCATGAAAAAGAGACTTTATTAAGGAAAGGTGGGACTTAATTTTGAAGTCATGCTGTTTTGGTTCGTCAGTGACCCGTTTTGTCTTAGTAGAAACAAAAACGCCCTCAGGGAGAGGGCGTTAATAAAGAGTAATAACGTGTTGTTATTTATCAGATTTTAAACGGTTTATGCCAAGCATTTTCATAATATACTTTTGATAAATAGGCTCGGAATTCCCCGCTTTCATGTTACGGATAAAGTATTTTTCAAAGGCAATCTTCGCCAGGTGAACCCACTTACCACGTTTTGCCCAAGTTAAGTTACGAGGTGGAATTTGTGGTAAGGCGACAAATGCAGCCCCGGTATCCCCCATATCCGCTAAACAGACCGTGTTCCAAGTCGGCTCTTCGTGTGCATCCTTTCCTTCAAGGTTTGCTTGAATGTTATGACAAATCGCTGTAACCATTGATTCAATCATCAACCCTGTTTTGGGCGTTCCAACTGGAACAGGCGTCGCTTCAACCGGCGGGATAGCTATCCCGACACCTAGCGCATAAATATTATGATAGGTTGGATTGCGGCTGAAATTATCCACTTTCACAAACCCACGAGGGTTTACAAGTGGTCCGCCCATGTTTTCAAGTTCAGCCAGTTCTTGTAAGAACTTAGACCCTTTAAAGGCAGGAAGCATCATGGAATACTTGAATGGCAATTCATGTTGATCAATCACATCCCCTTTATTATTGTGCTCATCAACATACATTTTGCCGTCTTCAATCTTGGTCACTTTTGCATTGCAAATCCAGTTGATATGGCGGTTACGCATTTCTGTTTCCATTAGGCCTTTAGAGTCACCTACACCACCTAACCCTAAGTGTCCAATATAAGGTTCAGAAGTAACAAATGTCATCGGCACTTGGCTACGAATCTTACGTTTACGTAAGTCCGTTTCCATGATCATTGCAAACTCATAAGCCGGGCCATAACAAGAAGCCCCTTGTACCGCTCCTACAACGATTGGACCAGGGTTGTCACAAAACTCTTCCCACTGCTCAAATGCTTCACTGGCGTGTGGTGTTGTGCAAACTGATACGGTATTCCCCCCTTGGCTTTTGGGTCCAAACCCCTCAATTTCTTCGAAAGCCAATGCCGGACCGGTTGCAAGAATCAAATAGTCATAGTCCATTTCTGTTCCATCATCCAAGGTCAGCTTATTATTAGGCGCATCAAGCTTGGTTGCTGTTTGATGATAAAACTCAATGCCTTTGCGTGTTAAATGCGGCTCTAATTTGAAAGAAATATCTTCTGGTTTTCGCCAGCCAACTGCAACCCATGGGTTTGAGGGGACGAAGTTAAATTCATCAATTGCATTTACAACTTTAATCGTGTGTTCCTTACCAAGTTGCTTACGAACGTCATAAGCCATTGGTAACCCACCCGTGCTTGATCCAACTACAACAATTGTTGCCATTTTTCGTTCCTTTTCATTAGTATCTTTTGTTTTTATTATTAGCTGTTCAGGGAAGCAAAATACCTATACAAGAAGTCGGGTACTTTGCTGATAGTACAAAGTTCTTGTGCGGCAATAATGAATCATTCATATTGAAATTAAAAATAGATTTTTCGAATACTTCATAATAAAAAATACTAATTTATATGAGGTTATTATTTTATGATCGTCGTAAACGTATCACTGGCAACAACACTAAAATAATATAAGAGGCTAAAAAAACCGTAAAAATTGTAATGAAACTAGCTTGCTGAATAAGCGTATTCGGGTGAAAACTCAAGATCAATAGACCGATCATTAAAAGTTGTGTTGTCAACCAGATAGGCCGCCCTACCGTGCTCAAGGCAAACCGATGGCACGAAGCATCATCATTAAAAAAACCACGTTTAGACTTCAAATAACGAGAGAAATAATGAATGGCATCATCCAACACCATTCCCAGAGGAACAATCAATACAAACGCAGAAATGGAAAGCACACCCTGGAATGAAAAATAAGCCGCTAAAACAATGACAACGGATAAAAAACTGCTTACGAGTGTTATAAAAGTTATTTTAAGGTCCTGCCAGATAATTAATAGTAAAAAAAAGCTAGCTAAAAGCATGACCCCTACCGAATACAACTGTGTCATAAATTGTGCAAGATATCCCAAGCTGATCAGCGACACGATAATCGAAATACTCACACCCAATTTAACAGCGCGAGGATATTGTTGAATTCGGCTGACCAAATCAACTAGGCCATGTCGGTCGTCATAATGCCCAACTCGGAATTCCAAGAAAAACTTTAACAAAATGATTGGCAACCAAGAAAGCAGTGTCAAATAACTGATAATGGCGCCAAGCACTACAATCCAAGCCATAGCATAAAAGCTGGCATCATAAAAAGCAGCGACAACAAATCCAAAACAGGTCGTGATATTTGACAATAAAATAGGCGTTGCATTTTGTTTTAAAGCTTCAGCTAAAGCATCGTGCTGAAAACTCCCACGCGCCATTTCTCTTAACAAAGTCGAGAGGACATGAACCAAGTTGCTCATCATCATGGCAATGATAACAACCCAACCTAAAACGGAATGCTCATCAAATGATATTTCAAGCCAGCTCATAATTCCCGCTAGCATCAATAGCGCATAGGCACTCAGTAAAAAAAGCAAGCCACCCGCTTTGATTGAATCCATGATTTTCATGGCCCAAAGAGACATGATTAGAAGACTTGTTCCGATGTAAATACTGCTTTGGGTATCCAATATAGAAAAATTGTTGAACAGCCCGGCTAAGATTCCTAATGAAATAAAAGTAAACAAGGTCATGAGAGAGCTATAGTGGTGCCCCATTATTTGTACCCAGTTGAATGCCCAACGTCCAGTCATGATCTGATTACCTCATTTTTCGTTTTCAACGTGTTCCTCCCCTGAAAAACGATATTTTGTTAGAATAGCGACATTTTAAATTAGTCCATAAAAAACATGTCAAAAAATCACTCGCCATATGCCTTATTAGAAGCGGACCAAATTTCTCTCAAAGGTCAAACTTCAACATGGTCTTTAAACAATATCTCTGAAAGTGCTCTCGCTTTGATTGAAAAGGCGCAAAAAGCGCCAGGCCTGGCTGTTTTATTGACTGAAGACATGGCTGAAGCCAACAAATACAATGAATTGTTACGCTTCTTTGCCGAAACAGATTACCCTATTCTAAGTTTTCCTGAATGGGAAACCTTACCGTATGACCAGTTTTCACCACATCAAGACATTATTTCACAACGTCTGAAAACTCTATACCAGCTGCCCAGTACTCAACAAGGGTTATTGATTCTACCTGTCAGCACGTTGATACAAAAAGTTGTTCCTCATCACTTTATAGAAAAATATACCTTTCTATTACAGTGTGGTGAAACGGTTGATATCGATGCCTTTACTCGCCAGCTAGAATCCAGCGGCTATCAACGTGTCAGTCAAGTGATGGAGCATGGGGAGTTTGCCGTGCGCGGTTCCATTATCGATTTATTCCCGATGGGAAGTCGAACGCCCTACCGGTTAGATTTATTCGATGAAGAGATTGAAACCATTCGAAGTTTTGATCCAGATACACAACGCAGTGTCGACTCGATTGACCAAATCGAATTATTACCTGCCAAAGAATATGATTTAACGCCCGAAGGAATTAGTCTTTTTCGTCAAAACTTCCGCAGTCATTTCGGAGATGATGCCCGTAATAGTCAACTTTATCGGTCAGTTAAAGATGGGCAGACGGTCGATGGCCTGGAATATTATCTCTCCTTGTTTCATTCCAATATTGCCACCTTATTTGACTATCTTCCGTCTGATTGCCTATTCTTCAACCAGGGTCATCTTCAGACACAAATTCGACAAAACTGGCAGGATTATCAAGAGCGGTATGATATTGCACAACATAACCCTGATTATCCGGTGCTGGCGCCGTCTGAGTTGATCTTGTCTGAAAATGAAGTTTTCTCTGCTTTAAAAGCCTTCCATCGCATACAGTTTTCATTGCAGCCAACGGATAAAGCTACGGCAACCTTTAAGACCTATCCATTACCGGACCTAACGATTCAATCAAACAGTGAATACCCGCTGGCAAAGTTGAATGCATTTCTAGATCAATATGCATCGGAACATAATGGCCGTATTCTTTATTGCGCGGAGTCCACTGGTCGGCGTGAAACCTTATTAACGATTTTATCAAAGCACCCACAGTTCAAAGGCAAATTACCCAAACAAATCGACAGCTGGGACGACTTTAAAACATCAAAAGCACCTTACGAAATCATCGTCGGCCCACTAGAAGACTCGGTTTATACCGATGATTTCTGTATTCTGTCGGAGTCCCAAATCTTCGGGCAAACGGTCATCCAAAAACGTCGTCGTAAGCGTAAACATTCCGAATTTGATAGCGCAATTTCAAACTTAATTGAATTGGATTTAGGACAACCTATCGTCCACTTTGATCACGGTGTCGGCCGGTTTCTAGGATTAGAAACGATGGCGATACAAGGTGAAGAGCATGAATTCCTTATGATTCAGTATGCAGGGGATGCCAAGCTTTATGTACCCGTTACCTCCTTGCACTTGATCAGTCGTTATACTGGTGCCAGTGCCGAAACCGCACCATTACACAAACTAGGATCCGATAAATGGGATAAAGCAAAACGCAAAGCGGCTGAAAAAGTTCGCGATGTTGCAGCCGAACTGCTCGATATCTATGCTCAGCGTGAAGCTCGCCCCGGCCATGCCTTCCAAACAGATGAAGAAGCGTATGCTCGCTTTCGTGCTGGCTTCCCATTTGAGGAAACACCGGATCAGGAAGCCGCAATCGAAGCGGTGCTGACCGATATGAAGTCCGACAAACCGATGGACCGGCTCATTTGTGGTGATGTTGGATTTGGTAAAACAGAAGTCGCGATGCGAGCCGCCTTTATGGCCGCTTATTCTGGTAAACAAGTCGCTGTTTTGGTGCCAACCACATTGTTATCACAACAGCACCTGGAAAACTTTAAAAACCGGTTTGCTGATTGGCCGATTCGCATTGAAGGACTGTCTCGTTTTCAAACCGCAAAAGAAACCAAACAAATTCTCGAAGCGGTGAAAAACAACCAAGTCGATATCATCATTGGTACCCATAAGCTCATTCAGAATGAGATGAAATTCGGAAATCTGGGGTTGATTATCATTGATGAAGAACATCGTTTTGGGGTGCGTCAGAAAGAACAGCTCAAAAAACTTCGTACCGAAGTGGATGTGATGACCATGACGGCAACCCCTATTCCTCGAACATTGAATATGGCGATGAATGATTTACGTGACTTATCCATTATCGCCACTGCGCCGGCAAAACGGTTGGCCGTGCAAACCTTTGTGCAAGACTGGAATCCGGATGTCGTCAAAGAAGCTTGCCTGCGTGAAATACGCCGTGGTGGTCAGATTTACCTGCTCTTTAACAATGTTGATAAAATTGAACAGATGGCTGAAGAAATGCAAGCGTTATTGCCTGAAGCCAAAGTTGAAACCGCACACGGTCAGATGCATGAAAGAGAGTTAGAACAAGTCATGCAGAATTTCTATCATCGCCGATTCAATATTCTGGTGTGTACCACCATTATTGAAACGGGAATCGATATTCCAACGGCCAATACTATTTTAATCCATCGGGCCGACAAATTCGGTTTGGCGCAATTGCATCAGTTGCGTGGTCGTGTGGGACGCTCCCATCATAAAGCCTATGCTTACCTGTTTACAGCGGGCAAATCTTTGATGACGAAAGATGCGGAAAAACGATTAGCCGCCATTGCCAAACACGACACTTTAGGCGCTGGCTTTATGTTAGCGAGCCACGATTTAGAAATTCGTGGTGCTGGTGAGCTCCTTGGAGATGGTCAATCAGGCCAAATTCATGAAATTGGATTCGGACTGTATTCAGAGTTACTTGATCGTGCGGTCAAAGCTTTAAAGTCAGGCAAACAGCCTGAGCTGGATGCCAAATTGCATACAGGCGCTGAAGTTGAACTGGGGATGCCCGCCCTGATTCCGGAAGACTATCTACCGGATATACATACACGACTGGTTTTTTATAAACGCATTGCCAGTGCTGAAGACAATAATGCCTTGCAAGAATTGGAAGTGGAAATGATTGATCGTTTTGGCTTGTTGCCAGACCAGGTAAAAAACCTGTTTGAAACCACAAGAGTTAAATTGGTCATTGACGCTTTAAACCTGAAAAAAGTGGAAGCCAGTGAAACAATGATCCGCATTCAATTTGGATCGTCACCTAACATCAACCCGCTTGAATTGATTAAATTAATTCAAAACCATCCGAAGAACTATCAGTTAAAAGGGCAGATTGAATTAAAATATTTCGATACAATGCCAGAGATGAAACAACGAATTCAAGCTATCGAATTAATCGTAGCGACTATTTCAAATAAGGAATAAGCTTTTATGCAACCCCGACTGTTCTTTACCTCCGCGTTACTTTTTTTAGCCAGCTTTTCATTGTCTGCACAAGCAGAAACAGAAGAAAACCTGCCTAAATACCAAGTTGAACTGATCGTTTTTGAAACCTTGGCCCTTAGAGGTTGGACGGAAGAATACTGGAAAGAAGACTTACCGTTGATCGATATGGAGGGGGCCCTCGACATCCCCTCTCTACCTGAACAACAGTTCATGCTGACTTCAGAAGAAGAAAAAATGACACCCAAGAAAGGCTATTACATCTTGTATCATCGTTCCTGGATCCTACAAGGTGCATCGGAAGAAAACAGTCAACCCCTTAAGATTGAAGAACTGCCGGAAGAAGATTATCAGCCTAAACTTTCAGGCACGTTAAAATTCTATAAATCTCGTTATGCCCATGTTCGCTTACACCTTGAATTGGAAAGAAAAATTCCTCACCAGGTAAGAGAAGAGTTTGCAGCCAATCAAAGTATCGACCCTGAAATGCTACCGGAATTTTGGCGTTTTCAATTGCAAGAAGCCCGAAAAGTTAAGTCTGGAGAGTTGCATTATTTTGACCACCCTATCTTTGGAGCCTTAGTTAAAATCCAATACCAGGGCCGTTAATTTATAAAGCCAGTTGGCTTCATTTGCTTTGCTGTAAATATAAAAAACCGCCAGGCCTGGCGGTTTTTTTGTGACTTTTCGATATTGCGTGAACTTTATTTATCTGGTAACACTAAGTTCAATTCCAATACTTCAAATCCATTGGCTTCATCAATTGAAATTTGTAACTGTTCCTGGTCAATGGTGACATACTTTGAAATGACCGCCAGAATTTCCTCACGCATCTTAGGCAAGTACTCTGGAGCACTGCGTTCTGAGCGTTCATGCGCAAGTAAAATCTGCAAACGATCCTTTGCAAGATTTGCCGACTTCTTTTTCTTTTGTCCGAGTAAATAGTCTAATAATGCCATAACTTACTTCCCAAATATTTTTTTGAAAAGGCCTTTCTTTTCGGCAATCAAGAAGCGATGTTCTTTTTCTTCGCCCAAGAAACGATCAACGACATCCATATAGGCATGCGCCGCATCAGAATCTTCCTCTAAAATAACAGGCTGTCCAGAGTTAGAAGCGTTCAATACTTGTTCGGATTCCGGAATGACTCCTAACAGTTTAATGTTAAGCAAGTCAGTCACATCTTCAACCGACAACATTTCTCCTGTCTCAACCCGGCTTGGGTTATAGCGGGTTAAAACAAGGTGCTCGATAATCGGTTCACCCCCCCCCTCAGCACGTTTGGATTTCGCTTGTAAAATCCCTAAGATACGATCGGAATCGCGTACAGAAGACACTTCCGGATTCGTAACGATGATGGCTTCATCCGCAAAATACAAGGCTAACTGAGCCCCTTTTTCGATCCCCGCAGGAGAATCACAAATGATAAAATCAAAGCCGTCTTCTTTTAAGTCATCAATAACTTTTCCAACGCCGTCTTGAGTTAAAGCATCTTTATCACGCGTTTGTGAAGCCGCCAAGATATAAAGGTTTTTAATTCGTTTGTCTCGAATTAACGCTTGATTTAAAGTCGCTTCGCCTTGAACCACGTTCACAAAGTCATAAACAACGCGGCGTTCACATCCCATGATCAAATCTAAGTTACGTAAACCAACATCAAAATCGATGACCGCAACTTTATAGCCTTTTAAAGCCAAACCAGCTGAAATACTTGCACTCGTAGTGGTCTTGCCCACACCACCTTTTCCTGAGGTTACGACGATTACACGTGACACCTAAGCTTCTCCTCGAATTTTAAAACAGGGTCCCATCAATATAATGAAAGACCTTAATGATAGAATTATAACTGAGTATTTTACGCTGCGTAAAATTACTCTGCCTTAAAAATTAATCCAGTAAATCTGGGTTAAAGACCAACTTCCCATCGGCTAAGCTGATTTCAACAAACCCGTTTTTAAATGACTCGTCAATGTCTTCTGACAATTGATACATTCCGGCAATGCACACCAGCTCGGGATTCAACTGTTTTGCAAAAATCTTAGCCTGCGTATCGCCAGACGACCCTGCAAACACTTTGCCCATCACTTTACCAAAAACATGTACATGTCCATCAGCCACCACTTCAGCGCCTGGATTGATTGACCCCATAACAATCAGGTCTCGATCCTTAGCATAGATTTGTTGTCCAGAACGCACGGAATTTTTTACCATTAAAGCTGATTTTAAACCGCCTTTTTCAGGTTCTTCTTTGGTTCTTTTAGGACGTGTTTTCGGTTTTTCTCTCGGAAAAATAGCCAGGCCTGCATATTCGGCCTGCTCTTTAATGGCTTCGTCTTCGGTTCGAATACCGATGGGAATCATTTGAAGCTGCGTTAAATACTCCACTAGCAGCGCCAAAAAGGTGGGATCTTTCAATGTCATTTGAGGTTCGAGTACAATCGGAATCCCCACAAAAAAGTCCGGTGCTTGTTCTATTTTTGCCGCTATGGCTTTTTTCGTTTCGTCAATTTGATCTGAAAAAAGGTTTAAAACCGTTAAAGAAAGGATAGAGCCTTTTAAATCTACTATTTTGCTCATGTGTTTGAGTTAGGCCTAGACAGTTAAAAACCATAATCTTACTTGACCAATAAGGGCGAGTCAAAGGCAAATTACGGTTAAAAAGGCTTTAAAAAAATATCTCAGTTAAGGATTTTAAAGCGGTGACCACAGGAGTTGATAAAAAATGATTTAAAATCAACGCAACATCAAATTATTCTCCATTTCACGGTGCTCATTGACTGTGTCAAAATGGTTGTAATTGGTAATAGACATATAGGAAGAAATATCGACTTCATGCACTTCTCCGCCACTATGTGAAATACTTTGTAACCATCCTTTTATTGAATTGCGCTTCGAATCTAAATAGGATGACAGGGAATTCTTTAATTCCTTCGAGATAGACAAATGTGCATAATGCGCACGACGATGTTGTGAGATAAAAGATACTTCTGATTCCAGAGCCAGCATGTGCAATAAATAATGGTCAGGAATGTTTAAAGAGTCTACTGGCCAAGTGATCCAACGATTAATATGTGACAAGGAAGGTTCATTCATAACTGCTTCAATACCCGCCAAAGGGCCACAGTACCCCGGCCGGATATCTGAAACGACAGGGGGGCCTAAATTTGAATAATCAGATAAATTCCGGTTTGCACTAATGACGATCGTAACTGTTTGAGTTACCCTCTCTGCTTGTCGTTGAATTTGTTGCAACACCACTTCGATAAAAGCTTTGTTGTTTCGGACACACCAACCTTTGTCCTGCCCACCCATTCGCCTGCCCTCCCCACCGGCTAGAATAAGCACGCCAATCATTACGGATTCACCCAAAAATCAACAATGTCGCCTGCCTGATAGGTTTGGTTTGGGTCGATTCGGATATAACCGCCTGATTCAACCAAATTCATAATCTGGCTTGTTGAGACATTTAAAATCGGCTTGACCCCTTGCTCTGTTTCCCTCACCTGACACCAGACCAAACAGTCATGGTTCATTTTAAGGTCACTGGCAAGTACCCTTTTTGCAGGCTTAATTTGCCATTCCTTTATACCGGCTTGTTTTCGAATAAAAGGGGTGACCAATGCTTGAAAGGTCATGAAAGCCGCCAAGGGATTACCCGGCAAAGCAAGAATACTGGTTTGCTGAGAAATTGCCATGGAGAAAGGTTTACCAGGTTTCATATTAAGCTTCCATGTCCAGAAAGAGTGACAAGCAGCTAAAGATGATTTCATAAAGTCCTTTTCTCCTACCGAAGCGCCCCCTACCGTCAGAATTACATCAACTTGGCCTTGCCAAGCGGCCAAACGGTGTTTGATTTCTGCCTCATCATCAGCCAGTCTTTCATTGGCGATGACATTAACCGGAAGCCTTTGGCAAAGGGACTCTATTAGAAAAGCATTGGCATCATAAATCTGCCCTTTTTTCAAAGGGTTTCCTGGTGTAACCAATTCATTTCCTGAGGTTAATATGACCAGAGTAACTTTTTGAAAAACCCGCAATTCATTGATGCCAACCGAGGCTAATAATGCTTGATCTTGGGGTCTAATGACGTGTCCTTTAGACAACAGTTTTTGGCCTTCTTTCACATCCGACCCAATGGGTTTAATGTGTCGCTTCGGCTTTAGAGTGTTCGGTTTGAAAACATATTGCCCTTGTTCTGTTTGCTGAATACATGCTTTTTCAATCGGCACAATGGTATCAACCTGATCGGGAACAACGGCTCCTGTCATAATATAGACAGCTTCATTTTCAGACAATGGCTCAGCAGAATGACCAGCAAAAGCGATTTGTTTGACAGGGAGACATTCCAAAGAAGAACGCGCTGAGAAACCATAACCATCCATGGCACTTTGTCGCCAAGCCGGCACAGATATCGGTGAAAAAAGATCCTCTGCCAAAATTCGACCCACTCCGACAGATAATGGAATTTGCTCATGTTTGTTCAGTGTTGTTGCTTTCGACATCACAAAAGTAAAGACATCATCAAAATCATGCCGTAACTCTTTATTATGCTTCAACATTCTATCTTCCTCCGAGCCCAATATCCCTTAGCTTTAGCAAGCGCTTCAACCTCGGAAAGCGAATCCAACAGCATCAAAGCCGTAGCGGTGGTCGCCACAACGGAGGATTCGCCATATAAATCCTTTTTGTCACCACGCCATAAATCAATGATGTCTTGCTGTTGCCATTCTTTTGGACGTATTTGACGTTCAATAATGCCTTTGAATGGATGTTGTCTCATTCCAGTGGCGTTTCTAGTCGAAAAATAGAGCTGTGTTAACGCATCGGGCCGTATTTCAGCCTCCCCACCTTCCCCTTTAAAGACCAAATTATGCTCAGTTCCAATGACCATGGCTGTTGAGTGATGAAGCGATTCCACACCCTTATGAAAAATACCTTGAATGGATGCAGGTGCATTCAATGGATTCAATAACTTAACAGCGGTATTAAAAACTGTTCGAACACCTAGCTCGGATTTTAAATGTAATATCTCGCGTAAGTCAGGCGCAAAATTTTCTAATGGAAGATAGGTCGCTTTGCATTCTGAAACCAAGTCCCGAGCGTGCATAATCGAACTGGCTTGATAAAAATTTAGCGGCTCTAAAAAGGATTCAACATATTGACGATTACTAAATTGGCCGGCATCCCCATGCAACAAGACTCGAGTGCCATTCTGCGTTAACAGTTTTATCGCCAGTAAAAAATAAGGAGGATAACGCCATTTACCGGCATAAGCCGCCCAATCCAATTCTACAACACCCTGTTTTTCATTGAGGTCTAATGCTTGCCTAATGCCTTTGACAAATCCGATGAGCTCATCAGGGGTTTCGCCATTTGCACGCATTAACAGTAAAAATGCGCCTAATTGCTTGTCTGTCACCTGTCCAGACAAAATCATCCCTAGCGCATCACTTGCTTCTGCTTCGGTTAAAGAACGTCGGCTGATAGGTCCTTTACCAAGAATCCTCAGGTATTGACTGAAAGGATGATCTGTCATGCCGGCACCTTATCATCCAATAATGACTTTTTTTGCAATCGTTCTCTGACTTTAATCACATCTCCTATCACTAATAATGCAGGAGGTTTAATAGACTGTTTTTGAATCGTTTCAGACAGTTTGGCCAGAGAAGTGACGGTTACCTTTTGGTTAACGCGCGTTCCATTTTCGATAATCGCAGCCGGCGTGTCTGGGTTAAGACCATGAGCAATCAAGCCTGCTTGAATTTTAGGAGCATTTTTAATTCCCATATAAAATACCATCGTATCACCGGATTGTGCCAGCTTGGCATAATCAATGCCTTGTGCGCCTGCCTGCTGGTGACCGGTTACCAAGGCCACAGATTGCGCATAATCACGATGGGTTAAAGGAAAATCTGCATAAACAGAACAGCCCGCGGCCGCCGTAATCCCTGGCACAACCTGATAAGGCACATCATGTTGCACCAAAAGTTCAACTTCTTCTGCTCCTCGGCCAAAAATGTAAGGGTCCCCTCCTTTCAATCGTGCAACACGTTTCCCTTGTCGTGCCAGATCCACCAACATTTGATTGATGTCTTTTTGATCAACCTTATGCCATTTCTCTTTTTTGCCTACGTAAATACGTTCAGCTTCACGTCGTCCCATTTCCAGAATTTCAGGTGCAACCAATCGATCGTATAAAATGACATCCGCCTGTTGTAGCAATCTAAGTCCTTTGAAAGTCATTAAATCGGGATCGCCTGGTCCTGCTCCGATAATATAAACCTCCCCCTGTGGCAAACTCTGCCCGTTGGTTCTGATTGTTTCAAGCTCGGCTTCCAATAAGGCTTCGGCTTCTCCTGTGTTCCCATGAACCGCCTTATCAATAAACAAACCTGATAAAAGGGTTTCCCAGAATGTTTTTCGTCCATCAATGTCCGAAATCACATTTTTGACTGCCTGACGATAACGACCCAGCAAATCCGTTAACACACTGAATCCATGTGGGATCATCGTTTCTAAACGTGCTTTCATTACTCGAGCCAATACCGGGGAGCGCCCTCCGGTTGAAATCGCAATGGTCATTGGGGCACGATCTACAATCGCAGGCAGAATGAAATCACAGTATTCGGTTTGATCCGCCACATTAACGGGAATGGCTTGTGCATGATACGTTTCATAAACCGCTAAATTTACGTTTTGATCATCTGTTGCGGAAATAACCAAGTTAGGTCGTGGCAATTGGGATACCAAGGCGGTCGAAAAGGTATTCATATGCCAAATGATTTTTCCTTGAGCCAAATGAAATGACATTTCATTCCCCAGTTTAGGTGCCACGACCGTGACGATGGCTCCCGACTTGATAAACAAATCGGCTTTTCTGGCGGCAACCGCTCCACCTCCAACAATCAGGCAATGCTGTTGTTCAATTTTCATAAAGATCGGTAAATAATCCATACACCCTCCTCATCCTGTTTTTTCAGAAACGCCTGAGTTCAGTTCAACCGCTAAAATTTCCGTTAATTCCGGAACACAACTACCGCAGTTTGTCCCCGCTTTAAGTGCTTGTCCTATGGCTTCTACACTGACTAAATTTTGTGCTTCAATCGCATCAATAATGGTGTTAATTCCGATCCCAAAACACGAACAAATCGTTCGCCCTGGGTCCTTCGCACCACTTGCTTTACCAGCCAACAAACTGCGACGCTCTGCAGAAGAAAGTTCCGAAGTTGAAAATAATTGACCTAACCAATCTCGGCTGGGCATTTTATGGTCCGCCGCCATAAAAAATACTTTTTGAAGTTGATCGTTCTTGATTAAGGCAGCACGGTATTGCTGACAAGAGGCATCGTCATATTCAATCCACTCCGTATTTTCTAGGGAAGACAGTACGGTTTTTGCCCAGGCCTGGGCATTTTTAAGTGCTCTTTCACTGGCGATTTCATACCGGTAAAAATGTTTACCCGTAATCTTTACCCAATAGTCATCGTCAAACAATTCTGGATCAATCTCAGTTCGACTTAAAATAAATCCTTGCCACTGCGCAGAATAACGTTTGATTTTCACAGTGGTGTGTTTTGATTCCGGTTGTCCGGAAAGCGGATCGACATGAGCCCTTACCAAACTGTCAACTCGACCGTGGCTGGCATACTGACTGGTCCAATGAATCGGTACAAAGATGTCACCCCGACGCTGTGCACGACTGATTTCAACCCGTCCGATCAACTGTCCAAGTTCATTTGAAACTCTAACCAAATCGCCTTCTGATAATTGATGGAGGCTGGCATCATCCGGGTGAAGCGTAATGTAAGGTTCATTCTTATGTGCCATCAACTTGGCTGTTTTAGCAGTACGAGTCATCGTATGCCATTGGTCGCGAACACGACCGGTATTCAATACATAGGGTTTGTTCTTTGTGGGCTGACTCAAGGGCGAATAAGGTGTGATGGCGATGAATTGCGCCTTTTTAGAAGGCGTATAAAAGCGACCATCTGAAAACATACGTTGTGTTCCGTTCGGTGCAGCGGCATTCACAGGCCATTGAGTCGGTTTTAAATTGGCATATTCTTGTTCAGAAATATTTGCAAATGCTGAAATATCAAAATCACGTGAGCCATTGTTTTCAAAGCCGGATAACTGAGCGTGTTCTCTGAAAATATCCACTGCGGTATCATAATTGAATGCATGCTCCCATCCCATCCTTTTGGCCACTTCCGATAAGATCCACCAATCAGGTCGAGCATTTTCTGGCCCTTGCATAAATTGCCTTTGAATCGAGATAGTTCGATCGGAGTTGGTCACGGCGCCATCGGTTTCTCCCCAGGTGGTGGCAGGTAATAACACGTTAGCAACTCGTGTTGTATCAGTGTCTTGCATGCAATCCTGCACCACAACATAGTCACATTTTTCCAGGGCGCGTTTGACGTTATCCGCATCCGGCATTGAGACCACCGGATTGGTATTCATAATCCAAATGGCTTTAATCTTGCCCTCGCCCACAGCTTGGAATAAATCGACTGCTTTCAAGCCGTTTTGTTGAGCCATGTTTTCGGCTTGCCAGAAACGTGCTACTCGATCGATATTTTGAGGGTCATTAAAATCCATATGGGCTGCGAGCTGGTTCGCTAAGCCTCCGACTTCTCGCCCACCCATTGCATTGGGTTGTCCGGTAACCGAAAACGGTCCCATTCCTTCTTTCCCAATTCTGCCCGTTGCTAAATGACAGTTAATAATGGCATTGGATTTATCCACGCCAGAGGATGATTGATTAATACCTTGCGAGTACATCGTCACCATTTTAGGTGTGTAAGTCGCCCAATCTAGCCACTGTCGCAAGTCAGTTTCATTAAGGTCGCATTGTGTCGCCAAATCCGATACATTGCCTTGCAGCTCATCTGCTTTTTGCAATGCGCTTTCAAATCCTTCGGTATGCTTTTGAATATAATCTAAATCAAGTGCATTCTGCTGATAAAGGTACGCCAACAAACCATTGAATAAAGCGGCATCCATTCCTGGCTTAATGGCTAGATGAAGGTCAGCAATGTCGCAAGTTGCCGTTTTACGCGGGTCAACCACCACAATTTTCAGTTTCGGATTTTTCTTTTTAGCCGCCGCAATTCTTTGATAAATAATGGGATGCGCCCATGCCGTGTTTGATCCCACCAACGTAATTAAATCGGCGTGTTCTAAATCCTCATAACAGCAAGGCACTGTATCGGAGCCAAACGCTCGTTTGTAACCTACTACCGCCGAGGCCATACAGAGACGGGAATTGGTATCGATGTTCGCGGTTCCAATAAATCCCTTAATCAATTTATTGGCAACGTAGTAATCTTCCGTCAAGAACTGTCCAGATACATAAAAGGCGACGGAATCGGGACCGTATTCTGAGATGGTTTTCTGAAACGTCTTAGCTACATCATTCAGTGCGGTTTCCCAATCGACGATGTTGCCATTAATCTGTGGGTGTAACATTCGCCCAGAAAAATCCACCGTTTCACCTGCGGATGATCCTTTAACGCATAATTTGCCATAATTTGCACGATGTGCTGACGAACCTTTAACCTTGACTTCGAACGAATCACTCTTGGTTGACGGTATTTTAGGCGAAACCGTCATACCGCACCCTACCCCGCAATAAGGGCAGGTTGTTTCGACATCTTCAGAGCTTAAAAACACAGGACGATTCATTTATAATTTTACCCAGACGGATTGATTTTCAATCTTCGTTTCGAATGTGGGAATAGAAATGGCCTCATCGTCCATACAAACCCCGGTATTTAAGTTGTAATGTTGTTTTTGCAAAGGAGACGCCACCATCAACTCCCCTTTTAGATCACCCACCATACCGCGGGACATCACATTGGCCTGACCAATCGGATCATAATTACTTAAAGCAAACACTTTATTTTCAACATAAAACAACGCAATCTGTTGATTTTCGATCAATGCCGCGACACCAGAATTATTTATTAAATCAGACAGTTGACAAACTTTTTTAAACTCACTCATGTCTTTATACCCTTCTCCATAAGGTTTCAAAAACAACCAGGCCTGGCTGTTTTTATGCATAACAACGGCATTAAGCGATTTCCTTAACTTGAACCGCAATTCCGTTCAATTTATCCTGCTCGGTGGCCGGACGAATTTGCCCTCGTTCTTGAACAAACAACTGCTCGGCTTTGTCATCCACATTGACAAAAGAACGGAATCTTTTAGTGAAAGATGGGCTTGCAATAGCTCGCTTCCAATCACATTCATAGGTTTCTCGCAAATCTTTCATTTGATCTTCGAGAGATTCGCCAATGCCTAATGAGTCTTGAATCACGACCTCTCGTAAATAAGTTAATCCACCTTCTAGATTATCCAGCCAACTGGCGGTTCTTTGCAGGCGATCCGCCGTTTTGATATAAAACATCAATAACCGATCGACATAACGGAAAACTTCTTCCTGAGTCAGTTTCGTTGCAAACAAATCAGCATGGCGTGGCTTCATTCCACCATTACCACATACATATAAATTCCAGCCTTCTTCTGTTGAAATCAAGCCGATGTCTTTTGCCTGTGCCTCCGCACACTCACGTGTACAACCCGACACCCCCATTTTGATTTTATGGGGTGAGCGAAGTCCCTTATAACGATTTTCCATATCAATCGCCATGGTCACGGAGTCATCCAAACCATAACGACACCAGGTAGACCCTACACAGGATTTAACGGTTCTCAGCGCTTTAGCATAAGCTTGACCTGATTCAAAACCAGCATCAATCAATTCTTTCCAAATCGCAGGAAGGTCATTCATCTGCGCCCCAAACAGCACAATTCGTTGTCCCCCGTTAACCTTTGTATAGAGCTTGTATTTGGTCGCTACCTGACCCAAAACAATTAATTTTTGAGGGGTTATCTCACCTCCAGGCACTCGAGGAATCACCGAATAGGTTCCATCTTTTTGCATATTGCCCAAATAATTATCATTGGTATCTTGTAGTGGAATTTTGTCAGGCTCCAAGGCATAACTATTCCATAAGGAGGCAAAAATATTGCCTGTGGTTTGTTTACAGATATCACAACCGTGGCCACGGCCATGCTTTTGGATAAGGTCTTCGAAGGTTTTAATTTCTTCAACCTGACAAATATGAAACAGTTCTTGACGGGTATGGCTAAAGTGTTCACAAAGGTCGGTATTGACTTCCACTCCACGCTTTTCTAGCTCATTGTTTAAAACATTGGTGACCAGTTGAACACATCCCCCGCAGCCGGTACCTGCTTGTGTGGATGCTTTCACGTCTGAAACGGTGCAACATCCTGCCTCAACCGATTGAATGATGTCTCCTTTTGACACGTCATAACACGAACAAAGCTGAGCTGTTTCCGGTAAAGCATCGGGGCCGAATAAATCACTACCACTGCCATCCCGGTTAGGAAGAATTAACGAATCCGGGTGTTCAGGTAGCGCCATGCCATTCAACATGATTTGCAGGAGATTGCTAAAATCCTCAGCGTCACCTACTAAAACCGCGCCAAGTAATGTCTGACCATCTGATGAAACGACGATTTTTTTATAGACCTCTTCCGGACCATTTTCATAGACATAAGACAACGCGCTTTCATCGTTACCATGAGGGTCTCCGATGGAACCAACATCAACCCCCATTAACTTCAGCTTGGTGCTCATATCCGCGCCTTCAAAGTTGGCAGAAGTTAAGTTCAGTTGATCAACGACGGCTTGTGCCATGGCATAACCGGGCGCAACCAGTCCATAGATCATCCCGTTATGTAACGCACATTCACCAATGGCATAAATATTAGGGTCTGACGTCAAGCATTGATCATTAACTTCAACCCCGCCGCGTGGCCCAATCGTTAATTCTGCTTGCTTTGCCAAATCATCACGTGGACGTATACCGGCTGAAAATAAAACAATATCAGTTTCCAAGGACTCTCCATCGGAAAAGATCATTTTATTAAGACAGCTTTCCCCGTCCGTAATCTCTTGCGTTGCTTTTGAAACATGGACATGGACGCCCATGTTTTCAATTTTTCTTTTCAGCAACCCTGCACCGCCCTCATCCAGTTGGACAGGCATTAACCTGGGCGCAAATTCAACCACATGTGTATCCAAACCAAGATCTTTCAGCGCTTTAGCCGCTTCTAAGCCTAATAAACCGCCGCCTACAACCACACCCGTTTTGCCGTTAGTGGCTGCAGCTTTGATGGCTTCTAAATCTTCAATCGTTCGATAAACCAAACAGCCAGCACGATCATTCCCTGTAATTGGCGGTACAAAGGGATAGGAACCTGTTGCTAGAATGAGTTTGTCATAACAAACTTTCTGACCGGATTCTGACGTAATCGTTTTTTGCGTACGATCAATCTCAATGACTCTATCTTTCAAATACAGCTGAATGCCATTCTCTTCATAGAACCCCGGTTTAACCAAGCTCAAATCTTCAGCCGTTTTACCTGAAAAATAAGAAGATAAATACACACGATCATAGGCTTTGCGAGGTTCCTCTCCAAAAACCGTTACCTCAAAGTTTTCAAAACCCTCGCTGGCGATAAGCTTTTCGAGAAAACTATGCCCGACCATCCCATTACCAATGACAACAATACGCTGTTTCATTTCCTGCTCCTAATCTCTAATTCCTGACTGTCAGCTTCAATAACCCGGACCAAAAACCAACGTATCTCGCATCGGCGAAATATTTTGTTTTTGTCGTAACAGTTCAAATAACCAAGTGGCACCGGTGGTGTCACCAAATAAAAGGGCTCCGATGACCTGATTGTTTTTTAATACAATTTTTCGATAAATATTTTTTGCCAGATCTCTAAAAACAATAACATCCGTTCCGTTTTCCCCTTTAAACTCACCCGCAGAAAACAGGTGAACGCCCGTGACTTTTAACATCGTCGAGGTAATGGAACCGGTATAAGACACGGATTGCCCCGCCAATCTTTTAGCTAGAATCTTGGCTTGCTCATACAAAGGGGCAACCAAGCCATACGTTTGGCCTCGGTGTTCATTGCACTCCCCTAATGCATAAATATTTTCAGCCGAAGTCTCAAGGAAGTCGTTCACCAAAATCCCTCGGTTGACTTCAAGGTTGGCTTGTTTGGCTAACTGTGTGTTAGGACGAATCCCTATCGACATCACCACGAGGTCAGTCACAATTTCTGACCCATCATCTAAGCGAATGCCTTCGACTTGATTTTGTCCAATAATTTCGGTGGCATTGACTCCCAGACGGAATTTCATCCCCGTGGTATCATTCGAACTCTGCTCAAGATGTTTTTTTAGCAATTGACCAGATTCTTTATCCATTTGCATATTCATCAGCACGTCACTTCGATGAATAACGGTGACGTCCATTCCTCTTTTCATTAAACCATGAGCAGCTTCCAATCCTAGTAAGCCCCCACCAATTACGACCGCTTTGTTATGACTTTGGGAAACCGATACCATGCTTTCGACATCACGAATATCTCTAAACGTGACCACGCCTGGTAAATCAACACCTGGAATCTCTAATTTAAATGGGTTCGAGCCTGTTGCGATAACCAATTTGTCGTAATAATAAGTCTCACCGCAAAAGGTGGTAAGAACTTGTCCAACCGGGTCAATAGCTGAAACCATCTTGCCGGTATGCAAACGAATTCTTCGTTCCTCAAACCAGGTTGCATCATGAGTCATTATCTCTGGAATCGTTTTTTCACCTGCCAATACCGGAGATAACATAATGCGGTTATAACCGCCAACTGGCTCTTTATTGAATACCTCAATTTCATAGCTGTTCGGAGCTTCTTCTAGCAAATGTTCAAGGAAACGAGTTCCCGCCATTCCTGTACCGACTAAAATGAGTTTCGGTTTCATAAAATCACCCGTTCCTTAATGATTAACCTTGCGTTGCTTTTCATATAAAAAGCGCAATACTTCTGAACGATAGTGGTTGTAAGTTGGATCATCCGCTAACGCCAACCGATCTCGTGGCTGTGGCAAATCAACCTTTAATATTTCTCCTATACTAGCCGCTGGCCCATTTGTCATCATCACAATACGATCTGACAATAAAACGGCCTCATCCACATCATGCGTAATCATAATAACGGTATTGTTCAAGTCTTTCTGAATCTCCATCAATGAATCTTGCAAATGCGCTCGGGTTAGAGCATCAAGTGCTCCAAAAGGTTCATCCATTAACATGATCTTAGGTTGCATCGCCAATGCTCGGGCAATACCCACACGCTGCTTCATGCCACCTGAAATCTCGTCAGGTCGTTTGTGCATCGCATGGTCCATGTGGACCAACTTTAAGTTATGTTCAATCCATTCTTTTTTCTCAGACGCGGTTTTGCTTTTTTTAAACACTTGATCAACCGCCAACTCCACATTTTCATAAGCCGTTAACCAAGGCAATAAGGAATGGTTTTGGAAAACAACCGCTCTTTCAGGACCGGGTTCGTTAACCTCTCTTCCATCCAGTAACACTCCGCCTTCGGTCGCTTCATACAATCCGGCAACGATATTTAATACCGTCGATTTACCGCATCCTGAATGCCCGATAAGAGAAATGAATTCTCCTTGTTGTATTTTTAAATCCACTTTTTCTAAAGCCCTAAAAGGCCCTTTAGGGGTTGGAAATTCAATTCCAACATTCGTTAATTCCAAATGAACTTCTGACATTTTTTTCTCCTACCCCTGCTTATCGTAATGTGACCGACTTATCCCAAGACACGGCTTTTTGCAAAACCAACATGCCTCGGTCTAATATAAACCCAACAATCCCGATCATAATGACGGCAACCATAATTCGGCCTAACGAATTAGAACTGCCATTTTGAAATTCGTCCCACACAAATTTACCCAGGCCTGGGTTTTGGGCCAGCATTTCAGCGGCAATCAACACCATCCATGCAATTCCTAAAGAAATTCTCAAACCGGTAAACATCATTGGGATCGAGCACGGTAGAACAATTTTTCGAACATGGGTCCACCAGTTCAGGCGTAAAACCTGACTGACATTTTTTAAATCTTGTGTCACCGTTGCCACACCTGCTGCGGTGTTGATAATGGTAGGCCACAAACAGCACAATAAAACAGTGAACATCGAATTTAAAAACGCCTTATCAAAAGCTGGGTCGTCCGTCACATAAACCGCTGACACCACCATCGTCACCAAGGGCAACCAGGCCAAAGGAGAAACAGGTTTAAATATTTGAATAAGAGGATTCACAGCAGCATAGGCATTGGCGCTTAACCCGATGATAATTCCAATTGGAATCGCAATGATTGAAGCTAGGATAAACCCACTCATGACGGTAACTAAGCTCCGTCCTATCTGTTCAAAGAATGTAGGCGGTCCGGTATAGTCGCGAATGGTTGGCTCATAGCTTGGATCTTTTTCCACTCTTTGTGCATTACGCTCGGCTTGACGCTCGTAAAACTTTTCTTCTTTAATAGCGCTTGCTTCCGCTTCTTCCTGCAACGAAATAAACTGCTCATACGTTTGTATTGGCCCTGGAAACTGGCCCAAAGAAGTATGAATATGCGAGGCGGCGCCTTGCCAAATGAATAAAAAAACCACCAGGCCTGCTATTGGCAAACCAATCATTTTTATAATGTTATTGAGTTGGCTTTTACGATCTTCACCAATCATCAGTTTGTAAAAAGGTTCAACAAGTGACCACTTTAAAGGATTCATAGAACTTACCTTTATTTCTCAAAAGCAGGTTCGTCTGAACCTGCGTATACGTTTATTTAAAGTTTTTCTTTGCCTTTCAATCCAATCTTAAGGCTATCGATGTATGCATTTGGTTTAGAGCCGTCATAAGGAATGCCGTCCATAAAGTCATTCTGAACGCCTCTGTAACCATCTGTTGTGAACACAGCAGTATCAAAATCAGATTTTTTCATCACGCCGTCTTCAATCAAAGCTGCAACCGCTTTTTTATAGATGTCTGGACGGTAGACTTTTTTAGCCATGTCCTGATACCAAGTATCTGGTTTATATTCTGAAATTTGCCCCCAACGACGCATTTGCGTCATATACCATATGGCATCGGAATAATAAGGGTAGGTTGCGTTATAACGGAAGAAGACATTGAAATCTGGCTCGGAACGCTTATCGCCTTTTTCATATTCAAATGTGCCAGTCATGGAGTTAGCGATAACTTTATAATCGGCCCCTACATAACTTGATTTAGATAGGATTTTGACTGCTTCCGGACGGTTTTTGTTATTCTTTTCATCCAACCATTTTGCAGCTCTGATCATTGCCTTTACGATTCGAATCGTCGTGTTCGGATACTGCTCATAAAAATCCTCTCTAAGACCGAATACTTTCTCAGGATTGTTTGTTTGAATGGAGTTATCTGAAATGACGGGAACACCGATGCCTTTGAAAACGGCCTGTTGATTCCAGGGTTCTCCGACACAATACCCTTCAATGGTTCCAGCTTCCATTGTGGAAGGCATTTGTGGAGGGGGCGTCACTGAAAGTAATACATCTGCGTTGAGTGTCCCTGCTGTATCCCCTTTATGAGGAGCGTAATAGCCAGGTTTCAAGCCACCTGCTGCTAACCAATAACGTAGCTCATAGTTATGGGTTGAAACAGGAAAGACCATTCCCATCTTAAAGGCCTTACCAGCATTTTTATAAGATTCCACCACAGGTTTTAATATCGATGCACTGATTGGATGTTTGGGCTTACCGTTTTCCATTTCAACATTGGGTTTCATCGCTGCCCAGGTTTTATTAGAAACGGTGATTGCATTACCATTTAAGTCCATCGAAATGGGTGTGATTACGTTTGCTTTGGTTCCATATCCTATGGTGGCCGCAATCGGTTGCCCGGCTAACATATGAGCGCCATCCAACTGACCATCAATAACCCTATCCAACAATACTTTCCAGTTGGCCTGAGCCTCTAACTGCACATAAAGCCCTTCATCTTCGAAAAAACGCTTTTCATAAGCGATGGCTAAAGGAGCCATGTCCGTTAACTTGATAAACCCGAACTTCAAATCTTCTTTTTCTGGATACCCTAGTGCGTATGCACTTCCTGATGAAAAAACCATTGCCGAGGCAATTGCCAGGGTTGTTTTTTTAATGAATGAGCGTCGACCTGTTTGTTGGTTTGTCATAATTTCATCCTTTTCGGTTTAATACTGTGTCATTCAACTAAAACTTTTAAATTCTTTTCATCGTTGAAGTTTTTTAAAAGCAAAAAAAAACGCCCACAGGCAATCTTCTCGCATGAGAAAATGCCTATGAGCGTCTATACTCTTTTCAAATTTTAAAAGTATTTAACGAATTTTATGCCAAAAAAATTAAATCCTTAATTAACAATAATTTAATTACAAACCAATAAAAACATCACGACTTTAAACTGCGCCATATTGAACCTTTATTGTTCAGAAATGCACCTAAATAAAACAATCTTCGCCTAACTCTACCCCTTCCAGCAACCATGGCTGCAGATGAATGCCTTCTTTTTTATGATTGACACTCGGTAACACCACACCTTGAGAAGAGATGATTTCCCGGTAGGTATCAGTCAAGTAAATGGATGCCGCCACTTTTTGTATGTCAACGCTATCATCTATTTGATTCGACTCTTTCATTTGTTCCAGAATCCATTCTGCATGTGACTGCCATGGGAAGTTTGCTAAATATTTAAATGGCACTGAAAAGTTAATCACTTTTCGGCAGAATTGAGTGTCTGGGTGATAAATATCACCATCTATCGCATTGCATAGAGACGCCTCTGGCGCACCCACATACTCTGGCCGAGCCAAGTACTTGATCAGTTGCTCTTTATGTTCAACTCGATCTATCCATTCACTTGCCTGATACAGAGCTGTAATTAACTTTTGATGCGTTGTTTTATTTTCATCCGCCCATTGCTTCGTAACACCCAAAACCTTTTCTGGCGCATTGTTCCATATTTCGTACCCCGTGATTAGGGTGACGGCTGTGCCGCATTTCACGGCATGTGAACTCCATGGTTCTCCCACGCAATAACCATCAATCAACTTTTCTTCTAAGGCTTTAACAACACTTGAAGGTGGCACAACCACTATTTGTACATCTCGATCTGCATCAACGCCTGCACTTTTTAACCAATGTCGTAAAAGATAATGATGCATGGAAAAAGGAAACACCACCGCAAACCTCAGGGGTTCCTGTCGATTCGCTGCTCTCTTTTGAATAAGTTTTTTCAAAACATATGCACTTTCTCTTGGTTTTAACAGCAGGTCTGAATCATATTGTTTCATTTCATTGAACAATGTATTCGAAACACCAACAGCATTGCCATTCAAACCAAAAGAGTACGCTGTGACCAAATGTTTTTTCAAACCTCCTATGCCTAAGGTTGTCGCCATTAACATGGGGGCAAGCATATGTGCCGCCTCGACCTCTCCAAAGATTAATTTATCTCGAATATTTGACCAAGAGACTTCTTTTTGTAACTGAACGTTTAAGCCTTGCTTTTCAAAGAAACCTTGTTCCTTCGCAACAATTAACGGTGCGCTGTCCGTTAAAGGGATAAATCCAATATTTACATTTTTCATTTACTTTTCACCACTCCAGCACACTAATGATATTTTCCGCCACGTCAGCCATGCGAATATTACGATCCATCGACATTTTTCGCATGGCTTCATATGCTTCTTGTTCCGAAACCCCTTTTTGAGACATCAACAGATGTTTTGCCTGATCAATCAGTTTTTTGCTTTCGAGTTCATCTTTTGTCTGTTTCAACTCATTTTTTAAAGCCTGGTATTCTCTGAAACGAGCAATCGCTACATTCATAATCGATTTAACACGTTGCTGATCCACTCCTTTGGCAATATACCCACTGACGCCTGAGCGTATCGCTTCCTGAATCACGGTTTCATCCTCAACATCCGAAAACATCACTACCGGCATCGGGTTATGCTCGTTTAATAATGACATGCTTTCCAGAATGTCTCGATCAGGCGAATCCGTATCAATTACGATCATATCGGGTAACACTTTAGCCACCTTCGATAAAAGGCTTGGTCCTGGCTCAACACGCGCAATAACCTCATACCCATGATCTCGCAATGCTTGAGACAATAATGCCGCACGAGCAGAATCATCATCCACCAGCATCACTTTTATAGGTTCATTGGCTTCGGCCATCTCTGCACCCTTTCGTTAACATCAAAAATGAAAAAATCATAAATGCATAATTACTTTTATTGAACTTATTTTTGCGATTGCTTTTCATAAAACTCATCAAATGCTTCGGCTGTTAATGCTTTACTATAATAAAATCCTTGAATTTCATCACATTGCCTTTCTTTTAAAAAATCCAACTGCGCTTGGGTTTCGACCCCTTCAGCGATTGTCTTTAAACCTAGGGCTTTTGATAAACTGATAATAGCTTCTACAATTGATCGATCATCTGAATCAACGGCAAGATCACGAATAAAGGATTGGTCGATTTTTAATTTCGACGCCTTAAAACGTTTTAAATAACTCAAAGAAGAGTATCCCGTCCCAAAGTCATCAATTGACATTTTAATTCCCTGTCCAACTAACTTATCCATCATGTCAATCGCTGCTTCTGGATTAGCCATTGCAACACTTTCTGTTAACTCTAATTCTAAAAACTCCGGAGAAACGCCTTCTTCTGTCAGGATTTTCATAACCTGTTTAGGCAAATCCTCATAACGAAACTGGACTGCAGACAAGTTAACAGCCACTCTAAAACATGGCTTATTGTGCTCAGACCATATTTTAATTTGTCTTATTGCTGTTCGTAACACCCACCAACCAACGGCTAGAATCTGTCCACTTTGTTCGGCCACCGGAATAAATTCTTGCGGAGAAATTTCCCCCATCTCTGGATGATTCCATCGAATCAAGGCTTCAACGCCAACAATATTGCCAGACTGAGCACAAACTTGGGGTTGATAATACAATTCAAATTGCTGGTTAAATAAAGCCATGCGTAATGCACTTTCAATTTGCATAAGTCGTGAAGAATGTGCTTGCATTTCCATCGTGAAGAATCGATAAACATTACGCCCATCATTTTTCGCTTCATACATGGCGGTATCGGCATTTTTCAAAAGGCTGTCTGCATCCACACCATCCTGAGGGTAAACCGCAATTCCAATTGAGGGCGTAATATAGAGCTTATAAGGTTTCAAATTCAGTTCATCAGATATTGTTTCCAAGATTTTTTCAGCTACATGTACTGCACCGTTTTCACCGGTATCAGGTAGAACAACAATAAACTCATCTCCACCTTGGCGCGCAATCGTATCCTCATCTCGTAATATTTTTAATATACGCTGCCCAACCTCAATCAGTAGCTGATCTCCAACTTGGTGACCTAATGTATCATTCACATTTTTAAAATGATCCAGGTCAATAAACAATAATGCTAATGGCGTGTTGTTTCTTTCTGCTGTACTGATACTGTGATGAAGTCGATCCATAAGCAGTTCTCTATTGACTAATCCCGTTAAGGGATCGTAATGGGCTAAATGCTTTATCTTTTCTTCCGACTCCTTTACTTTGGAAATATCATTAAAGATACCAACATATTCAGTTACATTGCCAGACGTATCCAATCCACAACTGATTGACAACCACTCTGGAAAAATTTCACCGTTTTTCCGACGGTTCCAAATCTCGCCTTGCCAGTGCCCTTTTTCTTTAATTGATTTCCAAATTTTTTGGTAAAACTCTTTAGAATGCCGACCTGAGGCCAGTATCTTAGGTGTTTTTCCTAACGTTTCTTCAACACTGTAGCCACTGATTTCTGAGAAGGCCTCATTCACCATTAATATCTTTTGGTTTGAATCCGTAATCATGATTCCCTCACGACTCTGTTCAAAGACCTTTGATGCCAACTCTACTTGAGCTTCCGTTTTCTTATGCTGACTGATATCTGTGATAAAACCATGCCATAAAATAGACCCATCTTCTTGTTTCTCCGGCATGGCATTACCTGACAACCACCGAACATCGTCATTCTCAAAACACACTCTATATTCTTGATACCAAGGTGCTAATCGCTCAGCCGATTCTTGAATTGATTGCTGTACAGCGTCAATGTCTTCTGGATGAATTACTTCAAAAACCTTATCTGCGCTCTCCATAACGTCTTCGGGTCTAACGCGATAAATGTCATACAAAGCATCACTTGCAAAAGGAAAGAAACTTGTTCCATCAGGCATTAAACGGAATTGATAAATCACGCCAGGTAACCTGTCTGCTAATTTTTGTAACCTATCATAGGCCTCTTGACGAGAAGCTTCTATTTCCTTGCGTTCCTTAGCGTGAAAAAAATCATTCAGAGCAAAGCTAATATCTACAGCCATTTCCAACAATAAATTTTGGATAGGCTCATCAAATGCTTCTTTTGTATCACTGTATAAATTAAGGGTTCCAACCACCTTAGAGTTTTGATGTAATGGCAGAGAAGCGGAAGATTGCCAGCCAAACTGCTTTGCACGTTCATGCCAGGGTTGTGTATGAGGATCTGTCTGAAAGTCTTGACACCAATAAGGTTCGTCTTGCCGAATCGCAAGTGCTGTCGGACCTTGCCCTATTTCAGCTTTTTGGTCAATTGATATTTCTAGCCCTTCAAGATATTCAGAGTTATTACCAAAATGAGCCACAGGGTAAACAAGGTTTGACTCTTTATCAATCTTACCGATCCAAGCCATCTTCATTCCGCCTTCACGAACCGCAATTTCACAGACTTTTGAAAACAAAGTGATTTGGTTGCTACTACGAATAATGGCTTCATTAGTGTGATTCATCGCAGAATAAAGTTTGGTCAAGCGTTCCAAGCGAGCTTCATCTTGTTTACGCTTACTGATATCTCTTGCCACCCCTAAAACGCCAATCACTTGCCCTTGTTCGTTTTTCATCGGCGTTTTAATGGTTGAAAAAAGGCCTCGATAACCGTTCTCTTTAAAGGTTAACCATTCTTCATTTTCGACAGATTCATTCGCTGCCATTGCATTACAATCATTTTCTCTAAAAAAATCTGCCAGCTCTTTATCAACAAAGTCATAATCCGTATTGCCAATGATATCGGCTTCTTTTGCACCAAAAAATTTTTCAAAACTTGGGTTACAACTTAAATACTTCCCTTCCGTATCCTTTAACCACACTAAGTCTGGAATAGTATGGACTAAGGCTGTCAATTGATTTTGATGTTCAATGTTAAGTTCAGCTAAATGCTTTAATTCTGTGACATCCTGTACCGTCATTAGATAGTACTGCACCACGTCATGAGCATCTCGTACACATTTAACATTAATGGTCCCAAAAACAATGCTACCACCAGCCGCTAACAGGTTAACTTCTGTAGTAAACCCTTCGCTTTTACCCGATTCAATCTTTTCTAATTGAGTAGAAACCTCCGCTAGATCTTTAGGGTGAATAATTTCTCTAAAGGTTTTAGATGCTAAATCTTGCGCTGAATATCTTAATATTTTGGGTAACCGATGATTAAACCGAACCCATTTGTCATGCTTAGCATCTAAGATCGCCATGCCGATAAATGGTAGTTCGTAAAATTTTTGCAGAACTTTTTCGGCTTCCGTTTTTTCCGCATACCGTTCTAATGCTTGTAGATCACGTTGTTTTTTCAAAACAATCAAAAAGGCAATTCCAATCAAAAATAAAGCGAAAAAGGAAACTAAAACAATCCAGAAAACCAAGTCGTTAAGTGATTTAGTTGATTCTTCCATATCAACTTTGGAAATAATCATCCAGTCTGTATTTTTGACTGGATAGTAAGCTGCTAAAACCCTAGCACCTCGATAATCAATCCCTTCAACAACGCCAGGTTCACGGTTCTTTAAAGCCACAACGGCCGGCAAAGTATCCTCGTTCATTGATCTTTCTACAATCCCCCCTTGGTTATCATTGACAGCATGACGTAGCGGCGATAAAAACTGAACACGCTTTCCTTTTTGTAAAACCAGCAAGGTTTCGCTAGATTGGCTAGAGGTTGGCCAACGTTTTAGGTAAGGGAAAATAAAATGGTTTGGGTCAAGATGTAATAAAACCACTGCCATCACTCTATTTTGTGGGGCTGAAGGTTCGAATAAAGGAACGACTATATCAAGATGAGCTGTCGTACCTGATTCAAAAGTCATATCACTCTTCACTATAGACTTGGTTTGAATGCTTTTATGAATGAGTTTTAATATTTCAGGGTTTGACAAATCATGAGCCTGTCCAACATTTAAAAGAAGTGAGGCATCCGGTTTAATTAGTGAAATGGATTCATAGTGATAAAATTCTTGCAATGCAGCAAACAGCTCAGAAATATTTTTCTTTTGATCCAATACCTGTTTGTTAAGCAGAATATTTTTTGTATATAGCAATAGCAATCTGTTACTAGAAACAACTTTGGTAACTTTGTCTTGCTCCTTGAGCCAGTTAGCAATCTGATAAGATTTAAGCTCCGCAATGCCCAGTAAATTATTAAAAGTTTGCTGTTGCATTTTAGGGCCATGGTTTGCAATAACCGTTATTGCAAATAAGGGCACCATTAAAAAAAGTAATAAAAACATCAGCCAAATACGGTAAGACTTAAGGTAGTGCTTTAACTTACTTTTCTTTTGAGTCATTCTTCATAATGCCTTTTGAACATACAACGATTACATGGAACTTTTTATCAATTATACTTAATAAGCATTATTAATTGTGTCAATCCTTTAAGACTCTTTGGATTGGAGCATATGACGTAAACAAGAAAAATAACCCAAGGGTCAATAGGCCAACACTGTAACGTCCTACCCAATCATGAGCAAAATGAAACAACTCTGGATGATCTAATACAACCAAGGTAATCAACAGCATCCGTATCACATTAATAACCAGTAAAGCGATATAACCTAATGCGCTCCAAATCAATCTATGCTTCCAATTAACTGGATAGGCGAGGATCGCGGCCAAATACAATAAAAAAGGGGTCAAACCGTTACACTCATGGACAATCCGTAAATTCATGCCATTTGCTAGAATGAGTGTATTGTCTTGGATACGAATCGGCAATTCTAGAATATCTACCCATAACCAGGTCAGATTCACAATCAAGTCAGTTTGAAGCTGATTAATCATAAAAAACGGACTGAATGCTTCAAAAAACACTAACCAAAAGAGTAAACACACCCAAAAAACATAACGAAGAATAAAAGCAAACATCGAAAATTCCTAACAACATGGATTGGTTTATTTTACCGTGAGTTAATAACAAAAAAGCGCCGAACGGCAAACCCGAACGACGCTTAATAAGACCTTATTAAATTCTAAACGTTACTTAGACAGCTTTCTGCGTGCAACCCATGCACCCAATCCTAAGAATCCTAAAATCATTGCAATCAAGCTTGTGTTATTGTAAGCGCTGAATGAACTTCCACCTTCTCCAGTCAAAACCAATTCCGTTGGTGGCTGATTTCCCTCTTCCATATACCCCGGAACATATTGATTTGAGTCTGCAATCGGAATCATTCTTAGCGTAAACGTATCTGAAGCTGGAGCAATATCTCCAACATCAACAGCATAAGTCAAACCAAGGTTGACCGTGTCTTCAATACCACCAATGTAATATTGAGAGTTACCAACATAAGAGTTCAACGTATCAACGGGTACTGGAGTAAAATTGTCTGCATCCCCTTTCAACCATTGATAATCCTCAACAGTGGTATTCGGGTTATCTCCCCACCAAGCAACTAATTGATCATCGGTATCAGGATTATTATCATCGTCATAGAAAATCCCTTTAGGCTGATACTTAGCTGGTAACCATTTACTGCCACCAAACAACGTCGTATAGTTACTGGTCATCGTGCCAGTAGAGGCGATTTCGTCTTTATTTGTATTTTCTGCATCAGTAAACCCTGCACGGTTGGTATTGTCAAAGAAACCTGGGTTAGGATGTTTTGGCGGATCTGCTGGCCCAAAGAGCCCAGCAGAGAAAGCAGCGCGATCTTCTGGCCCCCAGATATCACCCCCCCCTGTTTTTTCACCGGCACCATCAGACAATTCGACAGTGGTAGCCGCACCTATTGCTGTAAACGCTGCACCCACTCCTGTTCCGACTTGAATTTTAAAGCCCGATAAATGCTTACCAGTATAGTTATTCAACTTCTGCAGTACCATGTATCTTGTAGCACTATTAGGAGCTAAAGTAGCACTTGTATTACCATCAGAGACATTAAAGACCATATCAATCCCACCTGACGTTAGCGAAGCCGGTTGCGCACTGACTTTAAAACGTTTATGCGTTTGGAAAGCACTGTCACACATGGTTGGGTTTGGGTAGGATGAATCTAAAAACCCATCACTTGTCACCGCACCAGAAGGAGGGGTTAAATTTGAATCATCAGAATAACGATGATAAGCGGTACTCATAATGCAACTGGCAGGTTTTCCATTACTTTCATAGACCGTATCAGTATCGGTCAAAACTTTAACACCAGCCGGCTCTCCAACAGGCCAAACTTTACTCGCCAGCTTCCCTGTCAGATTGCTGGCACCATCATAGATGGCACTGTAAAATGTTTCACCATCTACCATCGCAGAATAAGTTCCCGTTGTAGTGGTCAAGTAAATTTGGCCACGTCTTTAGAGCAATTTAACCAGTAAATCTGCTCCGCCTTATTTGGCGTTTTACCGCCGTTAAATTGATGCGGCCTCACCTGTGAGTAATACCCTAGAATGTAATTTCCGATGTGTTTTTTGGCCTCTGCCAGATTCCGATAACCCGCTGTTGGAATCCATTCAGTCTTTAAGCTTCTAAAGAAGCGTTCCATTGGGCTGTTATCCCAGCAATTTCCTCTGCGACTCAAGCTCTGTTTTATCTTGTATCGCCACAGCGATTGGCGATATTTAACACTGGTATAATGGGTTCCTTGGTCGGAGTGAAACATCACACCTTCCGGTTTCCCCCTAGACTCATGAGCTATCGTTAAGGCTTTGACTGTCAATTCCGAATCAGGAGAGTAACTCATAGCCCAGCCAATAGGTTTTCTGGCAAACAGGTCTAGCACTACGGCAAGATAAGCCCAGCGATTGCCCGTCCAGATATAGGTGACATCACCCGACCACACTTCGTTCGGTTTACTCGGTGAAAACTGTCTATCGAGCAAGTTAGGTATGGCAATGTGTTCTTGCAACGCTTTTTTGTAGTTATGCTTCGGCAACTGGCAGCTTTGTAGTCGCAATTGCTTCATCATCTTGCCAGCACGATAACGACTGATTGGTAATTCTCTATCAGAGGATATCTGCTCAATCGTTCTTGCCCCGGCTGAACCGTTGCTTTCCGCATGAATTCGCCGAACCATAGCGAGTTCTTTAACTCGTTTGGCATTCGGTCGTCTGCGACGATTTTTCCAGTATTTAAACGTGCTACGGTGAACCTGGAAGACCTTGCAAAGACGCTTGACTGAATAGCGCTCCTGAAGCTTTTTGATGACCTTCAGCTGTTCAGTGAATCCGACATCAAGAGCGCTGTAGCCTTTTTTAATATGTCTTTTTCCTCTTCGAGGTACTTAACCCGCTTTTTGAGTTGCTGAATCTCAATCTGTTCAGGCGTTAAAGCACTGGCTTTAGGCGTTTTACCTTTGCGTTCTTCACGCAACTGCTTAACCCACTTATTCATCGTTGATAAACCAACACCCATGGCTTCAGCGGCTTCTGATGCCGTATAGCCCTGGTCAACGACCAATTGCGCAGATTCAAGTTTGAATTCGGCTGAAAATGTTCTTCTTGTCTTTGTCATTTTGACTCACCTTTTTGATTTAGATGCATTTTAGCATCTCCAATTAGGTGGCCAATTTCACTTTACCACTACACGTAGTCTCATCAAAAGACTTAGCGACAGCGTCACCCGTTTCAGCATTGATAATATTGACCGTAACATTATCTAAATTCCAACCGCCATAACCAAACTGCTTAAGTGAAGTAAAGTCGTAACTCGTCACCGGTGCACTTTGTGTTCCTACATCTGTTCCTTGAATTCCATCAATAGTATCTGCTTGTACCGCTGACATGGCACTCATACAAGCTAAACTTAACATTGAGAGCTTGAAATTATTAAATGATTTCTTTGTTGCCATAATTATATCCTCCTTAGGGGTAAAATCAGGTATGGCCTTTTTATTTCAAGAACTAAATAATTTACCCATACCTGAGCCAAATAAATGACTGCATACCCTTCAATTCTCTTTTAAAAATCTTCAAGCTTTCAGCCATCCTTAAATTAACTATAACGCATTTTTTCTATGGTTACATTTGAATTGTCTTTTTTTTACATTTTTTTTATTTTATAAACTTTAAAATTTTTTTATCACTAGGCAATGTACTCAATTAACGTTTACCCCCTGAGCGATTTCCTCCACCCATAGAGCCACGGTTACCTCCACCGTTCGAATTCCCGTTCATACCATTGCCATACGTTCTATTACCATTTCCTTTAAACCCACCTTCGCTTCTCTGGTACTTATGTTGCATTTGTCGATTGTATTGATACTGATTTTGAATACGTTTTTGTTGTCCTTGGGTAGAAGGTGCACTGGACCCCATTCGACCCGAGCCGTTTTGCTGCATTCTATTTTCTTGTGTTTGCACACGATCCTGCACTTGGCTCTGAGTTTGAGTTTGAACCTCATCAACAGCCATGGCTTGGGTTACAACGGCACCAGATAATAATAAACTTAGGATTAATGTATTTTTTTTCATTGTTTTCTTCCTTTAACTTGGATAACGAAACATTCTTTCCAAGCACTCAGTGTTTGGCTTCATCTTTATAATAGAACGATTTAATCGTGGCTGTCAATAAAAATGTAATATATTTACATTTTATTTAAGCGCAAAAAATTAAGGAGCAAAGTGAAGAAAAGGACTGACTCATCTACGTAATGCTATTTTTAGCAAAAGACTATTTCAAGAAAGAAAAAACAATTTAAAAAGACATAGAAATACTGTGAAAAATGAATGCAAGAAAAGCAATTAAATGATGAAGGTCGATATAAAGGAAATTATATCTTTAAAGAAATGGTGCCCAGGGCCGGAATCGAACCGGCACGGTGTTGCCACCGAGGGATTTTAAGTCCCTTGCGTCTACCAATTTCGCCACCTGGGCATAGAATCTGTTCGCCAACAGAAAAAATGCAATACGAAAACCCAAAACCATAATGGAGGCGGAACCCGGAGTCGAACCGAGGTCCACGGATTTGCAATCCGCTGCATAGCCACTCTGCCATTCCGCCTATTTGGAGCGGGAAACGAGGATCGAACTCGCGACCCCAACCTTGGCAAGGTTGTGCTCTACCGCTGAGCTATTCCCGCATTTCGTAATGAGGCCGTATTATAGGGGGTTGCGGAAAAATTACAAGCTTTTTTAATCAAAAAAATGACAAAAAAATAATGGTTGAAATTATCTTTTTACTAACCAGCTGATTATGATGACTTTTTTGTTTCGTCCGACACGGTTTCAAGCATGACTGGCAAAGCAGCGCGCCCATATTGATACCAAGTAATAACCGTTAACACCGCTGAAAAATACAACATCGGGAAGCCTAAAGTTCCCCAGTCGACCCCCCAAAGCTCGCCACCATACAACAGCCATGTTAATGCAGCCAGCTGTGAAGCGGTTTTGATTTTTCCTAAACTGGAAACAGCCACCACATCACGCGCATTGTTTTCCGCCATCCACTCTCTTAAAGCAGAAATACTGATTTCTCGCATCATAATCACAATGGCAGACAATGTTACCCAGATATTCTGATATTCAACCGACACCACAATCAATGCAGCTGCCACAATCAATTTATCCGCTACCGGATCTAGAAAAGCGCCGAGTTTACTGCTGACATTCAATTTTCTAGCCAGATAGCCATCAAACCAATCGGTAATGGCCGCAATCATAAAGGCCAAGCCGGCCCAAAAACGCGCATCCTCTATAGGGGCGTAATAACAGACTAAAAAAACAGGAATTAAGGCGACTCGAGACCAGGTCATGATCATAGGTAAAGATTGTAACGTCATAAGTGTCTTTGGTTAACTCATTAAAAAACTAAAAAAATATTACCATACCACTCTAGCGGAATGAGAATAAATGAAAAATAATCCTAAATCAGATTTCCCCGTGAAAAAAATCATAAATGGTCTGAGCAATTCGGTTACTGATTCCAGGTACTTTTTGTAACTCTGAGACCGCTGCATTTTTAACTTCTGCCAACCCGCCAAAATGGGTTAATAACTTATGACGCGTCTTAGCGCCAACACCAGGGATATCTTCCAAGCGAGAATGTGTCTGCGCTTTTTGTCGGCGGCTACGATGACTGGTTATGGCAAACCGGTGCGCTTCATCTCGAATATAATTCAGCAAATGCAATGCAATATCATCAGGTTCTAAATCAATCCCTTCCTCATTGAATGGAGTATATAAAATCTCCAGGCCTGCTTTACGCCCTTCTCCTTTGGCAACCGATACCAAAGGAAGATTATCCAGTTCCAGCGTCTTAAACACCTCAATAGCTTTGTTTAACTGCCCTTTCCCCCCATCAATCACAATAAGGTCTGGTAACGGTAACCCTTCTTTCTTCACACGGCTGTAACGCCGTGTGATCGCTTGATGCATAGCAGCATAATCATCTCCAGGCTGAATACCTTCGATATTGAATTTACGGTAAGCACTGGTATTAGGCACCCCTTCGCTAAACACCACGCAACTGGCCACCGTCTGATTTCCCTGGGTATGACTAATATCAAAACACTCCATGTGATTGGGAGGTGAAGCTAAGGCTAACACCTCTTGCAATGCCTTGACACGGTCCGTTTGTGAGGCTTTCTGCGTCAGCTGTTGCTTTAAACCAGATTGAGCGTTTGTCAACGCCAGTTTCATCAAACCTTTATGTGTTTGACTGACCGCTTTTCGAATCGAAACCTTGGCCTTTTTCTGTTCAGATAACCAAGCTTCCAATGACGGCTTTTCTTCCAATGTATCAGACACTAAAATCATCTGCGGAACCGGTAGATCAATATAATGTTGTGCGATAAAGGCACTAATGACTTCTTCCGGATTAATAGATTGCCCACCCATTTTAGGAAAGTAGTTCTGACTGCCCCACAAGTTCCCGCCGCGATACATCATAATTGATACACACACTTGGTTCGCTTCTTCTGCTAAAGCAACCACATCGGTATCTTTTGATCCGGGTTGATTAATTAAATGCTGGCTTTGTATCGCTCTTAAAGCAGAGATCTTATCTCGGTAAACTGCGGCTTTCTCAAACTCAAACTCATCGGAAGCTTGTTGCATTTTATGCCCGAGCGACTCAATCACGTCAAAACTTTTCCCTTCTAAAAAAGCAATGGTATGTTGCACATCTTCTTTATATTCATCCTCTGTGACCAACCCTTCTACACACGGCCCTGAACAGCGTTTAATTTGATATTGAAGACACGGGCGTGATCGATGGTTAAATACACTCTCAGCACACTGTCTAACCGGGAAAATCTTTTGCAGAGCATGTAATGTCTGATGCACGGCAGACGCATTTGGAAAAGGACCAAAGTAACGCCCCACTTTCCGTTTTGCACCACGATGATAGCTTAGCGAGGGAAATTTTTTTCCTGTTGATACAAAAATATAAGGATACGACTTGTCATCCCTAAACAAGATGTTATAGCGAGGTTTATGGCGCTTAATTAATGTATTTTCTAGGATCAACGCTTCGGATTCCGTATCCGTCACTGTCACTTCAATAGATGCAACTTGCGACACCAATGTTTCTGTCTTAATCTCTTCATGGCGTTTTTTGAAATAACTGGAAACTCGGCGCTTCAAGTTCTTCGCCTTACCCACATAAATGATTTGACCACTGGCGTCGTACATCAAGTAGACGCCAGGCCGTTCGGTTAAATGCTTTAGAAAAGCATCAATATCAAATTGGGTTTCGAATTGATTTGGCATTTGAGTTAGAATGGCGTTATTAAAATAATTATGAGTCTTACAGGCTTATTCATCTTGTGGGTATTATAAGGTATTGTCAATGGATAATCAGAATCAAAATGAAGGTTTAAATCGTTTAGCGGGTGCGGCAGAAAGTTTTGTTAAACAAGAAAAATGGAGTCGTCGCTGGACGAACCTATTAAAACTTTCGGTGATTCTTTACATCATTGTGACAATCGTCATGCTTGCCAGCCAGTTTACATCAGAAGAGGATGTATTGAGTGGCAGCAAACATGTGGCGGTTGTGAAACTTGAGGGGCCGATTATGCCAGGTAGCCGTACCAGTGCAGAAACCTTAAACCCGTTATTAAACAGCGCATTCAAAAACCCCAATTCTGAAGCCGTTATCATAAAAGCCAATTCACCTGGTGGCAGCCCAGTGCAATCGGCTCTCATTAATGATGAAATTACCCGCTTGAAAAAGCTTTATAACAAACCGGCTTACGTTGTTGTTGAAGATCTCTGTGCTTCCGGTTGTTACTATATCGCCGTTGCAGCCGATAAAATTTATGCCAACAAAGGTTCCATCATTGGTTCAATTGGCGTACGCATGGATACATTCGGTGTCACAGGTTTAATGGAAAAAATGGGCATTGAAAACCGTTCTATGCATGCAGGTGAACATAAAGCCTTTATCGATCCTTTCAGCCCCAAAGATGAAGGGGGGCGTCAATTCTTTCAAGAGCGTATTTTAGAAAGAACACATCAACAGTTTATCGAGGCCGTTCGAAAAGGTCGCGGGGACCGAATCAAAGAAAATGAAAACACCTATACAGGGTTGGTTTGGCTTGGAGATGAAGCCGTCAAGAATGGAATGATTGATGGTTTAGGTGACATCGGTTACGTCAAACGTGAAGTCGTCAAACAAACCAATACACGTCATTATGAAGCGGAAAAAACCTTTATGGAACAATTAATGGGTGATATCAGCAGTGAAACCGCTACTCGGCTTTCGATGTATTTCACCACATTAAAATAATGGTACAAACGAAGCCTTGTTATGAGCAGCTTAACCTAAAACGAGCATGATATAATTTGATCAAACCCCATTTTATGGAATAAAGACTGCAATATGCCAACTTCTTCTAAACAGCATCGGGTCATCAAATGGCGTTCTCTTTCGTCAAAGCGTCTTGCGTTTCTAGTCGCAACCAGTGTGTTTTTATTTTTAAGTGGCATGAGTTTTTGGGTCGGGTTTTCTAATTTCACGACCCAAAAACAGCACCTCATCAATTATGACAGCAGTCATGAAATGAATAGTTTTAACGCCAGTAAAAAGGCGCTTAACATTCACGCAAAAACCATTTTTCAAACCTCAATTTACAAAGATGATATCTTCAAACTCATGGCCAAAGCTTATCATGGTAATACGCAGGTCAAAGATAAGGTCAGAACAGAGCTTTATCATAAGCTCCAGCCCATCTACCAACTCTTACAACTTGAACACATCCGGCAGCTTCATTTTCACCTGCCTGGCGGAATCAGCTTTTTAAGATTTCATCGCCCAGAAAAATACGGTGATAACATATCAAGCGTCCGTTATAGCATCGTACAAGTCAATAAAACAAAAGCACCTATTTCAGGATTTGAAGAAGGTCGGATTTTTAATGGCTTTCGTCATGTTTTTCCAATTATTTACAAAGATGAGTTAGTTGGAACGGTTGAGATCTCTTTTTCAGTAGACGCAATCTATGAATTGATGACACACAGCAATAAAGAATTTTACAGCCTGTTACTAAAAAAAGACTTGGTAAAAGAAAAAGTATTCTCCAATGAACGCCAAAACTATGCCCCTTCTGCCATTTCCGACAACTTTTTAGTGGACAGAGCAGTAGAAGGCATGAAGTCCCATATCAATGCCATTCCTAAAAATAGAATTCAACAAATTAACAACGCTTTAAATGGCGAGTTTTTAAAACAACTGGATCGTCAGTGTCAAAGCTGTAACTTCATGATCAATGTTGATCAGACCTACTATTTGGTGAACTTCTTTCAGTTAAAAAATATCGAACAAAAACCTGTAGGTTATATCGTGAACTATCAGGAAGAGCCCGGTATTAAACTCATTACTGAAAATTTTTTACAACACTTGTTAATCAATGAACTCTTGCTATTCATTATCAGCTTATTGGTGTTCTTTTTTATTCGTAATCAAATTCGCCAGCGACGTTTACTACATAAAATGGCAAGAACAGACAATTTAACAGGCTTACCTAATAGAAGTATTTTTAAACGAGCGTTAAATGAAAACATCAAACGAAGCAATAAAAAGCAGTGGCCCTTAAGTTTGATTTTCTTCGATATTGATCATTTTAAAAAAATTAATGACACTTATGGCCACCTGGTAGGAGACAAAGTCCTTAAAAAGGTTGCTCGACACATTGAAGATGGGTTAACCCACAAAGACATTTTTGCCCGCTGGGGTGGAGAAGAGTTTGTTATTTTATTACCAAACACAAACCTACAAGATGCTGAAAAAGTTGCGGAAAGACTTCGACATAAGCTTGAAACCATGACGGATTTCGATATGCAAATTACGTCAAGCTTCGGGGTTTCAGACCTCCGTCCAGTTGATACTGCAGAAAGTTTGATGCAGCGTGGAGATGAAATGCTCTACCACTCAAAAGAACATGGACGGAATCGCGTAACGGCCAACCCTGCAATTCACTAAATCCGCGTTCAGCCTTACCCACACATTCTTATAAAAACAGCCAGGCCTGGCTCCATTATTCAACTCGTATTTAAATCCCTAAAACCAACAGACATAAAAAAACCGTTTGGCAACAAAGTCGCCAAACGGTTTTTTATGAAAAGTCTGTTTAACTTAAATAGTTAAGAAGCAACAGCTACCCCGATATCGGATAAGTTTTTAGGCGACTCCACTTTATAGTCCGCCATCTCATCAAACTGTAGGTAACGATACACTTCACCCGTCATCGTATCGAGCATCGCGACCGCGTCCATATATTCCTGAACGGTTGGGATACGCCCAAGTACAGAACACACGGCGGCTAATTCGGCCGAACCAAGGTAAACATTGGCACCATTTCCTAAACGGTTCGGGAAGTTACGCGTTGAGGTCGAGAACACGGTTGCCCCATCGGCAACACGAGCCTGGTTCCCCATACAAAGCGAACAACCCGGCATTTCAGTCCGTGCCCCCACTTTACCGTAAATGCTGTAATAACCTTCTTCGATTAATTGGCGCTCATCCATTTTGGTTGGCGGTGCAATCCATAAACGCGTCGGCACATTCCCCATTTGCTCAAGCACTTTACCGGCCGCACGATAATGACCGATATTCGTCATACAAGATCCAATGAAGACTTCATCAATTTTGGTATTTTGTACTTCAGACATCAGTTTCACATCATCTGGATCATTCGGACATGCCACAATTGGCTCTTTGATGGTATTCAAATCAATTTCAATCACCGCAGCATAATCTGCATCTGGATCGGATTCCAGTAATTTAGGATTATCAATCCAAGCTTGCATTTCATCACGTCGGCGCAATAATGTTCTAGCATCCTGATAGCCATTTTCAACCATCCAATCAATCAATGCCATATTGGATTTTAAATATTCAATGATCGGTTCTTCGCCTAATTTCACTACACAACCGTTGGCAGAACGTTCTGCAGAGGCATCGGATAATTCAAATGCCTGTTCCGCTTTCAGGTGTTCTAGCCCTTCAATTTCGAGTACTCGACCATTAAAGATGTTTTTCTTACCTTTCTTCTCTACGGTTAGGTGACCGTCCTGAATGGCTTGATACGGAATAGCATTTACCAAATCACGAAGCGTAATGCCAGGTTGCATTTCACCTTTAAAGCGAACCAAGACGGATTCTGGCATATTCAAAGGCATCACGCCTAACGTGGCCCCAAAAGCAACCAGGCCTGACCCTGCCGGGAATGAAATCCCGATTGGGAAACGGGTATGAGAATCCCCACCCGTTCCAACCGTATCAGGTAATAATAAACGGTTTAACCACGAATGGATAACACCATCTCCAGGACGAAGCGCCACACCGCCGCGACTGGTAATAAAATCAGGAAGAGAGTGTTGCAATTTGATATCAACTGGCTTCGGATACGCAGCAGTATGACAGAAAGACTGCATCACCAAATCCGCAGAGAAACCTAAGCAAGCTAACTCTTTCATTTCATCACGCGTCATTGCACCGGTTGTATCCTGCGACCCCACGGTCGTCATGCGTGGTTCACAATACATTCCAGGTCGAACCCCTTCAATACCACACGCTTTACCAACCATTTTTTGCGCTAACGTATAGCCATGCGCTGCCTGCGACTTATCCGTTGGACGAATAAACACATCAGAAGGTTCTAATCCAAGCGCCTCACGCGATTTATCAGTCAAACCTCGACCGATAATCAAGGGAACACGTCCCCCTGCTCTGACTTCATCCGGCATCGTGTCCGGTGCGAGTTCAAAGGTAGAAACTGTTTCACCCGCTTCATTCGTAATTTTGCCTTCATAAGGATGAATTGTAATCACATCGCCCGTATTCAGTTTTTCGACATCACATTCAATAGGCAAAGAACCTGAATCTTCTGCAGTGTTAAAGAAAATCGGCGCAATCTTGCCACCCAGTACCACACCACCCTGGCGCTTATTCGGTACATATGGAATATCGTTCCCGAAAAACCACATAACAGAGTTCATGGCTGACTTACGTGAAGACCCCGTTCCAACAACGTCACCGACATAAGCAACTGGGTGACCTTTTGCCTCAAGGCTGGCAATCGTGCCATCCACGTCGTCCATTCGAGACTTCAACATTTCTTTTGCATGCAATGGAATATCCGGACGCGACCAAGCAGCTGTTGCAGGTGACAAGTCATCCGTATTGGTTTCGCCTTCCACTTTAAAGACCGACACGGTGATTTGCTCTGGCATTTTCGGTTTCGACAGGAACCATTCCGCTTCAGCCCAAGACTTCAATACCTGCATGGCATAATCGTTTGTTTTCGATTTCTCGACCACATCATGGTAAGCATCGTATACCAATAATGTTTTTGATAAGGCTTTGACAGCTTCTTCTGCGACATCCGTGTTCGCACTGTCCAATAATTCAATCAACGGCAAAACGTTATAACCACCTAACATGGTGCCTAATAGGAAAGTCGCTTTAACAGGTGAAATCATCTCGACTTTGGTTTTCTCAGCCGCGACGTCTGCCAAAAAGCTTGCCTTAACGTATGAGGCTTCATCGACCCCTGGTGGCACTCGATTCACAAATAAGTCTAAAACAAAATCTGCTTCCCCCGCTGGCGGGTTTTTAATCAGCTCAACCAGTTTTGCCGTTTGTTCTGCATCCATTGGCAAAGGAGGAATCCCCTCTGCTTCACGTTCGGCCACATGTTGACGATAAGCTTCTAACATACTCTTTAAGTCCTTTCTGTTTAGATTTGGGAGTATTTTATCATAGACAAACCCAAACTCTTAAGCCAGTCATGCGACATCTTAAAAAATAATCCTTTCCGTCAGCACAAAAATGAATTTACACAGTGTTTCAGATTGATTAAATGACTCAAAATCCAATCTTTTTTATTCTTTAACAAATTGAATTAAAAGGTGCTTTAAATCTTTAATGAAGCGTCACCTTATGAACCCCTTCCCAAAAGAGCATGACCAGCAACCACAAATTCAAAGCAACAATAATAACAGTGGCTGTCCACGCCAGGAGCTTAGTGATTGGTTGGTTCACCAGCTCTCCCATTAATTCAGGGTTAGATGTCATCATCACTAAAGGAATGACCGCAAACGGCAACTGCATTGACAGAATGACCTGAGACAGAACCAATAAACTTAAAGGCTTAGCACTCAACAGAATCGCGATTGCTGCAGGGATCATCGTTGCCAAACGGATATAAACGCGAATTTTAAGAATATTAACAGGATGTTTTTTGAAAAAAGATTCAAACACAATTTGGCCAGCCAAAGTACCTGTTGCTGAACTGGCGATTCCAGAAGCCAATAAAGCAATCGCAAATGTCAATGCTGCGGAACTTCCCTGCAATGGACCTAAGGTATGATAAGCCTCATCAATATCGGTAATTAACAACCCTTTTTCATGGAATGCGGCAGAAGCCATAATCAAGATAGCGGAATTAATAATCCATGCTGCCATCAATGCCAGAATCGTATCCCACTTCATCATCTTATAAAAACGCTGTAGCGCTTCACCCGCTAAATTAGCTCGTGTCGTCACCTGGTGCGAGTGGAGATATAAATTATGGGGCATGACCGTTGCCCCTAAAATCCCCATCGCAATAAATAAAGCAGTGGTGTCCATAATCGTATCATTTGGAACTGCTAATGCTTGAGCCACTTGAACCCATTCTGGCTGGACCAGCCACAATTCCACCACATACCCTAGGCCAATGGTTGCAACGAAACCAAAGATAGTCATTTCCACCCAGCGAAAACCGAAACGCTCTAGCCAAAGGATCAGTAATACATCAAATATGGTTAAGAAAATAGCTGCAACCAAAGGAATGTCAAACAGTAGGTTTAAAGCAACGGCAACGCCTAAAAACTCCGCTAAGTCGGTAGCAATCATCGCCAACGCAGCCGATGACAATAAAAAAGTGCCCCCTTTTCCTGGGTGTTGACTTCGAATCATCTGAGCTAAGTTCTTCCCCGTCGCAATGCCTAATTTCGCACTTAAAAGCTGCATCAGTATCGCAACTAAAGAGGCTAACGTAATAACCCATAGAAAATCATAACCATAACGCGAACCGGCTTCTATCGATGTTGCCCAGTTTCCAGGATCCATATACCCAACCGACACTAAAAAAGCCGGCCCCAGAAAATACCAGAACGATCGCTGATGTTGCATTTTTTCTGCGGTTTGATGATTCATATAAAATAAATTTTCTTTATTTAAAATTAAAAAAATAATTAGCTATGACTAAATAACAACTGATTCAGTTTATAACATATATCAGGAAATGTTTATATAAAACCATTCGTATAATGTTGAGAAACAACTATTTACTGCATGTTACCAACCCGAATTCAGTGTTAAAATATAGTGCAACATAATCCTTTCACTGAAGCCAATATGCCTGAATCCGATATCCAACTCAGCCTTCAAGTTCATTCTTCTATGCAGACCATTGATAAAAATCAGTGGGACAGGTTGATTCGAGACAACACCCCTTTTCTAAAACATGCCTTTTTATCGGCAATGGAAACGCATGGCTGTGTCAGTGACAGATTCGGTTGGATTCCGCATCACATTACCTTGTCTTACCAAGATAAGATCATTGCCGGCATGCCTCTTTATGAAAAGCACAATAATTATGGCGAATTTGTTTTTGACCAAGCCTGGGAACAAGCATGGCATCAAGTTGGTTTAAGCTACTATCCTAAATTGGTTTCTGCGGTCCCCTATACCCCGGCACAAGGTCAACGGTTTTTAATCGATGCGGAAGTGGATTTCATCAGCCAAGAAAAATTACTCGACACTTTAATTCAAGCCACCCAGAGTTTAGCAACTGAATGGGACATGAGCAGCGTACACATCCTGTTTGCCGAAACAGATCAACAACACCAAATTGAAGAACTTGCTTTGCCTGATTTTTATTTTCGCCATGACTGTCAATTTCACTGGTTCAACCAAGAGTTTGAAACTTTTAACGACTTCTTGGCTTCCTTAAAGCGTAAAAAACGCAAGAATATCAAACAAGAGCGCCAATCCATTCTCAATAATGGCATTACGTTTCGTGTTTTAAATGGGCACACCGCCACAGATCAAGATTGGGAAATCTTTGATTTTTTCTATCAAAAAACGTTTATTGAAAAATGGAGCACACCCACCTTTAATTTAGGTTTTTTCAAAGCCATTGCCAAGGCCTTGCCAGACCAAATTGTATTGGTATTGGCAGATCGAGAAAATGAATGTATCGCAGGCGCCTTGATGTTCGAATCCGATACCGTCTTATATGGTCGGCACTGGGGATGCGCTGAGAATATCAAACACTTGCACTTCGAAACCTGTTTTTATCAGGGCATCGACTATGCAATAAAAAAAGGCTTGCGCGTATTCGAACCTGGCGCCGGGGGCGAACATAAAATTGCACGAGGGTTTGTGCCTGTTAAAATGCGTTCCACTCACTGGGTTAAAGACAACCCTTTTCCAGAAGGCTTAGCCAATTTTATCCGACAAGAAAGGCAGATGATTGATGATTATGCCGACGACTGCTTGGCGCATATTCCTTACCAAACACGGCCTAAAACCTTTTAGATTATAAATCAATTAATTGGAGAATGATTTGAAGACAGCGCTTTACCCCATTTGCCATCTAGGCAACGGAACCCTATCGGTCATGCCGAAACCTCGAACAGAGCAATTGCAGCAAGACATTTTTTCCTACAAGGAGCAAGGCGTTACCCATGTCATCAGCCTTTTAAAACCAGCTGAAATCGAAGCCTTTCAAATGAGGGAAGAAGCCGATATCTGTAAATCTTACCAACTGTCATTCACCCACTTCCCAATCAAGGATATGGACGTCCCGGATGTCTCCGCTTTAAAAGAACTTAACCTGGAACTAAAACAACAGCTTTCTAAAGGTGCCCATATCGCCATCCATTGCCATGGTGGGCGCGGACGAGCTGGAACCGTGGCCATCAGCTTAATGATAGAACACGGTTATGATGCGACTGAAGCCATGAAAATTGCCTCCAAAGCACGTGGAGACAAGATGCCGGTTTGCGATCTTCAAGTCGAGTTCATTCATTCTTATCATTAAAAACAGCCAGGCCTGGTCGTTTTGAACACAGAATGTGTCTATCATTAAGTCGAAGAAACCGCTAAAAACCATTTCGGGTGCATTCGCCCGAAGTCAGTTCGAACGTGCGTTTTCAATCCTTGTTTAGAATCCAGTACATAGGCCTGCGTCCCATCTCGAGCAAACACCACCCAGTGCCAGAAAGGCACGCCTTGTTCCAAATGCCACTTAACTGCCAGTAAGGCACAATCAGGCTGCGCATCCCAACCTGTAAAAGGAACCGTTTCATCCGCCACTTTTTTATCCAAGGCGGTTAACAAACACCGAACCGACGTTGTACTCGACCATAAGGTCTTATCTGCTGCATCAATGCCGAGTTGATTTGCGACCTTTTTGGCTTGCGAGTAAGTCAGCCCAGCAATCGCCGCCGAAGCAGCAATGCCGCAACCTGTTTTCTCTTCTTGTATCACAGGGGTCAACATTAATTACGAGACCTTTATTTAATTTATATCAATCACTTAAAAGACAATTTTAACGCTAAACAAGCATTTTTACACATTCAATTGAATGGCATATTTCAAAAGCCAAAAAAGTCACTGTTTTCGGGTATAATGTGCGCCATTAATTAGATTGAAAAGGAACGAACGCATGCAACTTTCAGAATTGACCGCTATTTCGCCTATTGATGGACGTTATGGTGCACGTTTATCAAGCTTAAAAGAAATTTTCAGCGAATATGGTTTGATTAAAAACCGTGTTAAGGTTGAAGTCTCTTGGTTACGTATGCTGGCGAACCACCCTGGAATCCCAGAAGTGCCGCCACTGAGTTCTGAAGCTGAAAACCACTTATTGAAGTTGGTGGATGAATTTTCCTTGGAAATGGCACAACGTGTTAAAGACATTGAGCGCACCACAAACCATGATGTAAAAGCAGTTGAATACCTCATTAAAGAGCACTTTGGTGACAATGATGAACTGAATGCGATTGGTGAATTTGTTCACTTCGCTTGTACCTCAGAAGACATTAACAACCTGGCTTATGCGTTAATGCTGAAAGATGCTCGTGCCACGGTGATCGTACCTGAAATGCAAACATTGGTTGATAAGATTTCTGAAATGGCGACTGAAATGGCCGACATTCCTATGATGTCTCGTACCCATGGTCAGCCAGCCTCTCCCACCACAGCTGGGAAAGAATTTGCCAATGTGGCGTACCGTTTACAACGTCAAATCAAACAGCTGATGAATGTCCAAATCATGGGAAAAATCAACGGTGCAACAGGGAACTACAATGCCCACCTTGCAGCCTACCCATCTATCAACTGGTATGAATTAACTGAGCAGTTTGTACAAAGTCTAGGACTGGCTTGGAACCCGTATACTATTCAGATTGAACCACATGATTACATTGCTGAATATTTCCATACCATGCAACGTTTTAACACCATTTTGATTGATTTCGATCGTGATATCTGGAGTTATATTTCAATCGGATTCTTTAAGCAAAAAACCGTTGCAGGTGAAATCGGTTCTTCCACTATGCCACATAAAGTTAACCCGATTGATTTTGAAAACTCGGAAGGAAACTTAGGAATTGCCAATGCGATCTTTGATCATCTGGGTCAAAAACTTCCGATTTCCCGCTGGCAGCGTGATTTAACGGATTCAACGGTGTTGCGTAACTTGGGTGTTGGGGTTGCACACACGATGATTTCATTGCAAGCGACCTTAAAAGGCCTAAATAAGCTGGATGTGAATGCACAAGCAATGGCGGATGACCTGGATAATAACTGGGAAGTCTTAGCCGAAGCAATTCAAACGGTCATGCGTCGTTATGGCATCGAAAAACCCTATGAAAAACTGAAAGAGCTTACGCGAGGACGCCGTGTCAACAAAGAAATCATGCAAGAATTTGTAGATACACTGGAATTGCCGGAAGATGCGAAGCAAAGCCTAAAAGAGATGACACCAGCTTCTTATATTGGAAATGCCGCGCAACAAGCACAGAATATTGAGTTGGCCTTAACGATGTTAAAAGGTCGTTAAGATAACCACTTGATATTTTTTTGTAAAAAACCCGGTTAAACCGGGTTTTTTTATCTCTTTTATAATTGATTTTTTAGACTTCGAACTGTTTTTTAAACTGACGAATACCAAATAAAAACAAGACAGACCCTAAAGCAAACAGTGCCAACAAATTCTGCCAAATAATCTCCAAGCCTGACCCTTTTAAAATAATGCCATACCCCATATTGATGTAATAGTATAAAGGCGACAACCAAATCAAAGCTTGCTCCCATTTCGGCATCGCTTCAGGTGGCGTAAACGCGCCCGACAATAAAATAATCGGCATCAACAACAAAATCGAAATAATCATGACTTGCGCCAAATTTTTACTGATGGTTGCAATAAACAATCCCAGACCGGAAACCGCATAAACATAAACGGCTGACACCAGAAAAAACAGGAAAAAACTGCCTTGAAAAGGGACATTAAAAACGGGTAAAAGCACTACAAAAATCGATAAAGCAATCCCACTTAATAAAATCAATTCAACAGCCAATATCTTCGGTAATAAAATTTGTAAGGGGGTAAGCGGTGCAATTGAAAGTTGTTCAATAGTACCGCGTTCTTTTTCTTTAACCACGATCGCCGCCGTTAAGAATAAAGAAAGCATGGTCATGACCGTCATCATTTCAGAAATGGACATAAACCAGGCATTATTCCCTTCAGGGTTGAACAAAACCATCTGACGCATATCCACTCTAGGCACTTCCAAGGCTTGTGCCGGTGTCACCTTCATTTGTTTCAGCATCCATTCTTGATTGAAATACGCGTTTGCCAACCCGGTGTAACTATTGGCAAGGTTGCCCAAAACGACATTACTGCCATCCAGTTGAAAACCAATAGCAGTGGAGTGCCCTTTCAGTAAATCTCTTTGAAAATGTGGTGGAATATCAACCACGCCAAGCAACTGGCTTTTATCCAGCAGCTCAAAAGCGGTCGCCTCTTCCGTAACCTGACCTTTGACATCAAAATAAGGCGGACGTAATTTATTTAACCATTCTCGACTGGCCAAAGATTGATCATGATCCATATAACCAATAGGTGCTTTAACCAGTTCTAAGCTGACCCCTTTTCCCGCAATATAGACTTCTCCAGTAAAGAAATAAATTGTCGCCACAACCAGAATCAAATCACGACTGAACTGTAACAGTTCTTTTTGTGTTAACGCAAAAATACGACGCCACCAAAGCCAGTTCATGATTTCACCCTCTTATGGAATCGAAGCACCGCAACCGTCCAATAAAGTAGAAAAAATCCGGCAATCACAAAAACATTAGGCCAAAGCTCTTGCCAGCCTTGTCCTTTTAAATAGGTGCCCCAAAGTATTTCCAATTGATACATTGCGGGAAAAGCATGCGCTTCAATTTTGGCTTCAGCTGCCATGGATGCAACCGGCATCATCAAGCCGGAATACATCATGGCCGGAATCATTGTTCCGATCATAGCAATCAGTGCCGCGGCGGCTTGCGATTTTACAAAGGTCGAAATCACCAAACCGATTCCCGCTGCACTGGCAACGTACAGTAGATTGCTCACCAATAACAACGACAACTCTCCTTTAAAAGGTGCTTCGAACAGCCACACTGCGGCTAAACTGAGAATGGAAATATTAATATAAGAAATCAAAATATAAGGCAGAATTTTACCTGTAATGAACTCTGCCGGAGTGGCCGTGGAAGCGTAGATATTGAAAATAGAGCCGCTTTCCTTTTCTCGAACCACGCCAAGTGCTGCCAGCATGGCCGGCGCTACCAGCATAACCAGCATAATCATTCCCGTACCCGTAGACCAGATGCTCTTCAATTCATTGTTATATAAGTAATGTGTCTGTAAGGTGACGGGACTTATTTTGGCATCCAATTCTTGTTTAGAAAGACCCTGCTTTTTAGCGAACCAATCTTGCATCAACTTGGAATTAAAATGCGCCGTGATCGCACTGACATACCCTTTTACCATGGAAGCCCGATACGTGAACTGTCCATCTATTTGGGCTTGTACGTCTGCCGGTTTACCTTGTTTCAGTTTTTTCGAAAATTCCGGTGGAATCACCAATAAGAATCTAACCTCTGCTTTGGCAATTAATTCATCGGCCTCTGACGCTTTTTTTAAATGCCCTTTATAATCAAAATACCGAGAGCTGATAAATTTATGCGAGTACTCCCGGCTCAAATCAGATTGATCATAATCAACAATCACAAAAGGCATTTTCTCGACATCAAAACTCATGCCGAACCCAAGCACCGTCATCATCACAAACGGGAAAATAAAAGCCATCGTGAAATATACTTTATCGCGCCAAATCTCAAGCCATTCTTTTTTCGACAAGGTTAGGATTGTATAAATATTCATTAAAAATGATTCCTAACGGAGCTCATGCTTAGCAAGAGCGGTTTCAATTCTATCAACAAAAACATCTTCTAAAGATGGTTGAAGCACCATGGTATCTTTTATTTCTATCTGGTTGTTTTTTAATACATTAACTACATCGTTTTTTGTTTTGGAAACTGTTTTAGAAAAGAGTTGAAGTCGATTCCCAAACAAAGAAAGATTGTCATAACCTGCCTTTTGCAAACAAGACAGCGCACGATAAGGGTGCGAAACGTTCACGCTCAGAACCTGTCCTTTTTGTTGCTTGAGTGTCTGCTTCAAGTTAACTGGCGTGTCATAGGCGACGATCTTTCCGGCTTGCATTAAAGCTAAGCGGTGGCAATGTTCCGCTTCTAGCATGTAGTGCGTTGTAATTAAAATAGCCACTCCCCATTCCGACGCCAGATTCACTAAAATACGCCAAAACTCAGAGCGACCAATCGGATCCACACCGGAGGTCGGTTCATCTAAAAAAAGCACTTTAGGCTGATGGATTAATGCACAGCCCAATGCCAGTCGTTGTCTTTTACCCATCGGTAAGCTACCAGCGGGTTCGTTTTGAACTGACTGTAAATGCCCGACATCTATTACCCAGTCAATCCGCTCTTGTAATCTTTCTCCGCTTAAACCATAAATTCGACCGAACAATTTAATATTTTCCAACACCGTTAGATCCAGGTACAACGAAAAGGCTTGTGACATATAGCCAATGCTTTCTTTAATTGCCATGCCTGAATGCGCCATATTCTGATTGGCAACAAATCCCGCCCCATCTGTCGGAGGAAGAATGCCGGTCAGCATTTTAATGACCGTACTTTTTCCAGCCCCGTTGGCGCCTAATAAACCAAAAATTTCACCAGGCCTGACCTCAAAGGTCACTTGATCGGCCGCGATGAAATCACCAAATCGTCGGATCAGGTTATCCGCTTGAATCAGCGGTTCATCAGTATTTACACGGTCTTTATCTGTGGGTGATTGAGAAATGGGATAAGACGGGTTCTGAAGTCGTTTGGCGGCCGAGCTTGAATGGTTTTTCAAATGATGAATAAAAAACTCTTCCAAGCCAATCGGTAAAAAATACCATTGATGCTCTTCAGAGCCGAGCTGTTCTTTTAAAATTGATTCAATGACATCTTTTTCCTGATCAAAGATAACCAGCCGAATCATTTGACCTAATTGCTCGACCGTTTCAAATTTGACTTTCAATCGAGCCAACACCACGCTGGGTTGAGAGGTTTCAATTTCAACTACCCAACCGGGCGATTTAGCAATAATGTCGTCAGCACGTCCTTGCACAAGTACTTTTCCTTGATGCATCACACTTAAACGATTAAATCGACTGGCTTCATCCATGTAAGCGGTCGAAACTAAGGCTGTCATCCCTTCATCCATTACCAAACGGTTCAGCATTTCCCAAAAATCTCGCCTAGAAATGGGATCAACTCCCGTAGTTGGTTCGTCCAGAATAATTAACTCGGGTTGGTGAATTAAAGTGCATACCAGCCCCAATTTCTGTTTCATACCACCGGACAAGTTTTTCATAGGTCTTGTTTTAAAAGGTGTCAACTTCGCAACTGACAACAACATCTCTTTACGCTGCTGCAACAAATCACTTGAGACGCCTCTTAAGTTCGCGAAAAAGTCGATATTCTCCTCGATACTTAAGTCTGGATAAAGATTCAAGCCTAAACCCTGGGGCATAAAACCGATGCGGTGTTTTATTTTTTCTGCCGATTTCTCGGAATCAATAAGCGTGTCAAAAACACATAAATCGCCTGAGTTATATGTTAATACGCCAGCAATGGCTTGCATCAATGAGCTTTTTCCCGAGCCATCCGGGCCAATGAGGCCATAGATTTCACCGGTCTGAATCTCAATCGAAATGTCTTCGAATGCGACTTTTTTTCGATAGTGCTTGCTAACTCGACTTACTTGAACCGCAAAATGCATCTTACTTCACCTGAATGTAAGCATCTGCCGGTAACCCCGGGGTAATCCTTTTCTTTGGATTATCGTCTAAGTACAACTTAATGGCATACACCAATTTAACGCGCTCATCTTGGGTTTGAACTTCTTTCGGGGTGAACTCCGTTTCCGAGGCAATGTATCGAATGGTGGCTGGAAAATCTTGCTCTGGCATGGAATCAATTTTAATCGTCGCTTTTTGCCCTAAGTGGACTAAACCAACCTTATTCTCGGCAATATACCCTTTCAGATAAACCTGGTGTAAATTAACAATATCAAACAGTCCGGCACCTGAAGCAATCACCTCGCCTTCATTAATCAGCTTGGTGGTGATGACACCTTCGGTCGGGGCTTTGATTTTCATGTCATCAAACACACTCATCGCTTCCATCAGAGCCGCTTGCGCTTGTAAATTTTGTGCCTTTATCGCATTGACATCATCTTGCTTGGCCTCTATCTGTTGCCAACCAAGTTTGGCTTCATTTAATGCTTTTTGTGCTTTATTGATAGCGGCTTTTGCGATCAACACATTATCGTCTGCAACCTTCATAGCTAAGGCAGCTGACTCATGCTGATGCTTTTGAATTGTTCCCTTTTCATATAAACGGGCATAACGCTGCTCATCTATTTTTGCCTGTTTTGCATTTTCAATCGCGCTGTTTAAAACCGCCTTGCTATGTCGCACGCTCGATTCAGCCGTTGCAATTTGTAAAGGCACTTGTTTTTTTAACACCTTCAACCCTGTTTTCGCCGCTTTTAATCTTGCTTGCGCAGCACCATAAGCTGCCGCTGCTTGAGTGACCTTTGCCCGAACCTGAGCATCATCTAATACTGCGAGCACCTGATCTTTTTTGACCACATCTCCCTCTCGCACCAAAACCTTTAAAATTTTGCCTGACACTTTAGTAGAGGCTAAATAGTGATCCGCCTCGGTTCGACCATTGACTTTCACCACATCGTCAGGCAAAGCCGCGGGCATTTCCTTTAAGTAAATGGATATCGCCACCGCAATGACAACTAGAAAAATAACACCGCTCAGCCAGGTTTTATGTTGAGTATTCATACCAATCCCAAAAATTATTTTTTACGGTTTTTGTTTCATTAAGTGCCAATTTAGGTATCATGAAACGCCTCCAAATAGTCTATATGAATGCATTTTAAAACGCTATAATGCACCCATATTTAATACGAGTTTTAACCACTATTATGATTCAATTTGATTCCATAGATAAAGAAACCTTCCTATCAGAGTATTGGCAAAAAAAGCCACTGTTAATTCGTAATGCATTGCCTGACTTCTCATCCCCTGTCACTGCTGAAGAGTTGGCCGGCCTGTCTTTGGAAGAAGAGGTGGAAAGTCGTATTGTCATCCAACACTCTACGGAAGACTATGAACTGAAAAAAGGGCCTTTTGAAGAATCCTTGTATGAAACACTGCCTGAAAAAAACTGGACGTTATTGGTTCAAGGTATGGATCGTTTATTGCCTGAGGTAACCGAATTACTGAATGAATTTGATTTTATTCCAAGCTGGCGTATTGATGACATCATGGTCAGCTATGCAACCGAAGGTGGGAACGTTGGCCCCCACTTCGATCATTATGATGTGTTTTTATTACAAGCTCAGGGTGAACGACGTTGGCAGTTGAGTGCACAAGATTGTGATGAAACCAACTATATTGAAGGGGTTGATTTACGGTTAATGAAACGATTTGTGGTAGAAGAAGAGTATGTTTGCCAACCGGGTGATATTCTGTATGTTCCACCTAAATGGGGACATCATGGTGTCGGCTTGACGGACGATTGCATGACATTCTCAATTGGCTACCGAACTTACCGTGGTTTAGAACTCTGGGACAGCTTTGGCGATTACTTAGCCGAAACCCAACAATTTCAATCACTTTACCAAGACCCTAACTGGCAAGGCACTGCATCTGGGCAGATTTCAGAAGGCAGTTGGCAACAAGCACAAAGCCTTCTGAAGGCCGCTCTTCAAAATGAAGAAGCGCTCAAAAACTGGTTTGGTCGCTTTGCGACACAATTGGATCAAGGTGCTTCACAATTGTTACCCGACCCTCTTAATGAAACGGAAAGCTGCCCACTGGAAACCTTTATCGAGGCATTACAGTCCGCTGAGGGCGTGTTACGTGATTCGGTCTGCCGATTTGCTTACACTGAATTTACTCAAGATCAAGTTAAACTCTATATCAACAGTGCAGAATGGCAAGACTTTAAAGCGGAATCGGACTTTATTCGCTGCTTATGTAATCAACGTTTTATTGACCAAGCCACCCTAACGCTCTATTTAAATCATGCGGGCAACCAGGCATTACTGTACGACTTATGGAATCTACAATTTATTGAAGTTATTCAATAACTTAAATAAATCAGCGTTAAAATACTTTAACGTATTTTAACGCGAACTGCTTTTAATAAGAATCTTCTTCATTTAAGTAAACATCTAACGCTTCGACCACCTGCATAATGTGTGGCTTAATCGAATCATGAAACACTTCTACTCGGTCTGACTCGCCATACCTAACACCCGGTAAGTCGGCAAAATCCCGTGTCTCAAACTGAATTAAATTCGGTGAAATAACTTTTACCGTTATCAAATATTGTGTTCGTAACGAGTCACCTCGAACTTCTGTGGTCACGACCCCTTTTCCATTTACTTGATTAGCTGTCGTATTGACATACTCAATATCCGCACCGGAAACTGTCGTACGCGATTTCATCCAACTTTTTATTTTAAGCAATAAAACCTGTTGGTTAGATGCTTCCGTATTCACCTGAATCATCGCTTCAATATGTTTATCATCAGGTCGAATCAAATCATTGCTACACCCCATCAACACTGATAACAGTAACAATAAAAACGTTATTTTCTTAAACACAAAATGCCTTATCATAATGTAATGATTTCAAATCCTTCCTCTTTCAAACTGTCTATGGTCCCAGTATGGGTCAGCACAGCAGAAGAGGATTTCTCAGGTCGTAAATATTGGCTGGCCACACGACGCAAGTCATCGAGACTGGTCTCTAAAACACCTTGTCGATGCTTCATACGTACCTCATGGCTTCGGCCATAAAGATCCTGATAAAAAGCTTTTCTGGCCTCACCTGCAGGCGATCCGGGCTTATCCATCGCACTGATCACGTTAAGAATGGCTTCATCCACTTTAGCTTGTGTGGCTTCACTACTCATGATCCAATCCAAGGAACGATCAAAATCAGACAAGGTTTCCAGTAATCTTGGATCACGGTAAGAAAAGAAGACAAAAGCGCCGGCTTCAGCGTTAAATGTGGCACCTCCACCATATGCACCGCCTTTTTCACGGATTTGAGAGTGTAAGAACCCATTACGCAGACACGCACCCAACACCGACAGCTTAGGGGCATCTTCATGTCCGGAAGGCACCGCTGGATAGGACTTAGCGCAAAAATTCACTTGAGTGCTGGTGACCCAGGCCTGGTGAATTCTGTCATGAGAAGCTGCCAACTTTAACCGGTCTGCATTTGGGGTATTGGTCATCATAGGTTGCCAGCTGGAAAGGCTTTCAATAGCGCCATCCAGACCTTCTTCATCCGAAATCACCAGAGATTGTTTAACCGAATCCATTAATTTACGTTGGATGGATTGAAATTGATTAGATAAGCTTTCTAACTGACTGTCATCCGACAATTCACCATAAAGGGATTTGATGGTTTGAATACCTGCAAAACCAGAACGATTAAAGTTCCAGTTCGCCACAGGAGAAGCATTCTGATTGGCAGCTGACATCGCCAACCCGTGACCATTCCCTGTCACCCCTTGATCAACGGAGGCACGGATCTGCCCGACAAGATCACGAATACGAGCGTGTTCATCAAATCGTGCCTGCCCTAACGTCTCTAACATTAAATTAGCCAAATCAGATTGATTGGTATTCAATGCCTTGCCTGACAAAATGAAATGGCTGTGGAACTGGTCAATATTATTTAAATCTGCACGCACCGTAGAACGAGCGGAAAGCCCACCCGTCACTGCAGCTTGCAAGGATTGCGTTTGTAAATAATCACGTTCTGCGGACCCTAATTCCGCTAAACAAGCATTAAACAAAGGCAACACCTTTTTTTCCTGTTCCGACAAGTCCGGCAAGTCCACGATAAGCTGTTGATAAGTCAACCCGTTCGTTCCCGTTTGATACGCGGTCGTGGTTGGCGTGTCTGTTTTTTTGGTCGGGCGGATATTCTTAATGTCAGCCGGCACATCGTCTTTAGTGACTTCTGGCAAGATTGAAGCATCATCCTCTTGTTCTTGGCGTGCTTTTAACGCTAACGATTGTGCAATGATTGCCTGTTTTTCGTCATCTGATAACTGTGCTTGAATATCAGCCAGCTTGGCTTTTTCAGCCGCTTCTTGCTGTGCCGATAAAGACTCGTCTGGCATCAATGTATATCGGACACGATGAGGGTTGTCCAGAATCCAATCTTGAATCAAGTCGGGAATAAACCTTGGGTTCTCAACCTCTTTTCTAAGTTGCTCTAAGGCAGCGTTGGTATCCAATAACGCAATGGGATCCCCTTCATGCATGGCCCCGGCCAAAGCTTGCATAATCAACTGTAATCCATAGGGATAACTGTCACCTCCAATTTCACGCTGTGAAAACTCAAGTTGATGCAGCATGGCTTCCACTTGTGCGGTATCAACGCCGTCTTTAACAATGTTTTCCAACGTTTCAATAATCAAGGTTTCAAGTGCTTGTGCATGTTCAGCTTCAGTTCCCTGAACCCCTGCAATGAAAGCCATTTCTTTATTTGAGTCTTCCAAACCACACAAAGGTGATGGCGCAGCCGCCAAATCAGACTCTTCCAAAGCCTGCCTTAATGGCGAGGCACTGTTATCCAATAAAACCGCTGACAACAAATGTCCTTTTAAAACATCCATCGGGTTTTTATTTTCACCTAACAACCAACCTAACACCACATGCGTTTTCTGGGTTAAAGATTCTTCATTTAAAGCATAAGTGCCGGTAACGGATTTAGGTGCCGAATAACGCTTTTCATTCGTTACCATGACCTTAGGGACGTTTTCATTAAAACGATGCAAGGCTAGGGTTTCAAATTCTGCCTGATGTGTTTCAGCAGGAATATCCCCATACGTTAAGAAAACCGCATTTGAAGGGTGATAATGGAAACGATGAAATTCGACTAACTGGTCATAGGTTAAGTCTGGAATATCTTTAGGGTCACCGCCACTGTTATAGTGGTAAGTAGAGGTAGGATACAATTCGCTCGAAAACTGCTGCCATAATGTTGAAACAGGTGAGCTCATCGCCCCTTTCATCTCATTAAAAACCACCCCTTTATACGTAAGGTTAGACTTGGCATTCTCCATTTCTTCAAACTCTAAACGGTGCCCTTCCTGAGCAAAATCTAGCGGGTCAATATTTGGAAAAAACACAGCATCCATATAAACTTCCAATAAGTTCTGAAAGTCTTTTCGATTCTCCGTCGCAAACGGATAAGCCGTCCAGTCACTCGAAGTAAAGGCATTCATAAACGTGTTCAGAGATCGGCGAATCATCATAAAGAAAGGATCACGAACGGGATACTTTTCACTGCCGCATAAGACCGTATGTTCTAAAATATGCGCCACCCCAGTTGAATCCATTGGAACCGTTCTTAAGGCAACCATAAACACATTTTGAGGATCATCTGCTGCAAGATGGTAATGCTCCGCTCCTGTGACCTTATGCTTAAAATGTTGAACGGTCATATTCAATGATTCTATAAAGTGTTCATTAATAAACTCAAACGCTGGGTGATGTTTTGACATATAAACTCTTCTTATTAATTAGAGATGCGAAAAAGGCCGTTAAAACGGCCTTTTAAGGAATACGAGACTTTTTTGAAAACCAAAAAAGAGTCGATAAAACGATTAAACCGCCTTCATAGATAACTTGACACGGCCTTGTTTGTCCACATCTGTCAGACGAACTTTAATTTCCTGTCCTTCTTTCAAATACTCATTCACATCTTCGACACGTTCATCGGCAATTTGTGAAACATGGACCAACCCTTCACGGCCAGGCATATAAGAAACGAAAGCACCGAAATCGACAATCTTAACCACTTTAGCATCATAAACTTTACCAATTTCAGGCTCAGCAGTAATCTCTGCAATACGCGCCTTAGCGGCATTAGCGGATTCATCATCCACCGCGGCGATTTTCACATTACCATCATCATCAATTTCAATGGTCACGCCCGTTTCTTCGGTAATCGAACGAATGGTTGCGCCACCTTTACCGATGATTTCACGTACTTTTTCAGGTTTGACTTTCACAGTAAAGAAACGTGGCGCCGTTGTTGCCACATCTTGGTTTGATGAACCAATTGCTTTTTCCATTTCCTTCAAGATATGCAAACGACCTTCTTTGGCTTGTTTTAAAGCAATTTGCATAATTTCTTGGGTAATTCCAGTAATCTTAATATCCATCTGCAATGCCGTCACACCTTGCTCGGTTCCGGCTACTTTAAAGTCCATATCCCCTAGGTGATCTTCATCTCCAAGAATATCTGACAGAACGGCAAAACCAGACTCTTCTTTAACCAAGCCCATTGCAATCCCTGCAATCGGAGCGGCAAGAGGCACCCCTGCATGCATTAAAGACATGGATGTGCCGCACACAGTTGCCATGGAAGAAGACCCATTAGATTCGGTAATTTCAGACACAACACGAATGGTATAAGGGAATTCTTCTGCCGTTGGTAGCAGAGCCGCTACCCCACGGCGTGCCAACATACCGTGACCGATTTCACGACGACCAGGTGTTCCAACTCGACCGCACTCTCCTACAGAGTATGGAGGGAAGTTATAATGCAGCATGAAACGATCACTATAAGATCCCGTTAAATCATCGACCATCTTAGCGTCTTTTTCTGTGCCTAACGTGGTGACAACAATGGCTTGCGTTTCGCCACGAGTAAATAAGGCTGAACCATGCACTTTCGGTAAAATACCGACCTGACAATCAATGCCACGAATGGTTTGAGTGTCACGACCATCAATACGTGGTTCACCAGCGATAATACGACCACGCACAATCTCTTTCTGAAGTTTACCAACCATTTTTTCGATATCCCCGGCATCGTATCCTTCCGGGTTTTCTTCTGTGGCTGCCAAAGAATCCATTACTTTGGTTTTGGCCGCATCAATCGCTGCATAACGATCCATTTTATCGGCAATATTGTAAGCTGCCTCAATATCTGATCGAATCGCATCAAAAACTTTGGTTTTTAAATCGACATCTTCTTCGGCTGGCTCCCAATCCCAAGCGGGCTTGCCTACTTCTGCTTTTAATTCCTTAATTGCATCAATGGCCACTTGCATCTGTTCGTGACCGAACATGACCGCGCCCAGCATAACTTCTTCTGACAACTCAGAGGCCTCAGATTCAACCATCAGTACAGCATCTGAAGTTCCTGCAACACTCAACTCCAAGTCTGACTCTTGAAGTTCTTGACTGGAAGGGTTCAAAATGTACCCATTGTCTTTATAGCCGACAACTGCTGCTCCGATCGGGCCATCGAATGGAATACCTGAAATAGACAATGCGGCAGAGGTTCCTAACATAGCAGGAACTTCCGTCCCGATTTCTGGGTCTAAAGAAACCACTGTGGCAATGATCTGTACTTCGTTCATAAACCCTTTCGGGAATAAAGGTCGAATTGGACGGTCAATTAAACGAGACGTTAATGTTTCTTTTTCTGAAGGTCGGCCTTCACGCTTTAAGAACCCCCCAGGAATACGACCCGCGGCATAAGCTTTTTCTTGATACTGTACCGTTAATGGAAAAAAGTCCTGACCTGCTTTGGCACTTTTCGCACCGACAACCGTCACTAATAGCTGGGTATCGCCCATTGCGACCATTACCGCACCATCTGCTTGACGTGCTATTTCACCGGTTTCAAAACGAACTTCATGCTTTCCATACTGAAAAGACTTAATAAACTTAGACATAACATATTCCTTGTCAGGTTAGATACGAGTTGTCGTATCAACGACCTACCTAGCCTATGAAACCTGAATCCTTAGACATTTTTTACACATTAAAACAGCTAAGGATTCAGGCTTAAAACGGTTTCCGGCCTGGGTCGTAAAAATAAAAAATTAAACGCTGAAACATTTTACAACAAATCACACAGCAAACAACAGACTGAGCAAGATTTATCGCAAAAGCTTTGTTTTATTCAGCTAAAAAAAAACCCCGCTGTGCGGGGTTTTTTTCTGCTTGGCGATTCTTACTTACGTAGACCAAGTTTTTTGATCAAATCAAAATATCTTTGTGCATTTTTCTTATGCAAATAATCAAGCAACTTACGACGACGGCTTACTAAACGTAAAAGACCTGTACGAGAGTGGTTGTCATGAATATGGCTTTTAAAGTGCTCTGTCAAATAAGTGATACGGTGCGTTAATAACGCCACTTGTACTTCTGGAGAACCTGTATCGCCTTCTGATGTTGCATATTCAGCAACAATCGCTGCTTTATCTTCTGGTGTTAACATAACTTTTATCCTTGATAAATCGGTTAAAAAATCTTTCATTCCGCAACCGATGGCAGAAATGAAAGAGCGTATTATACACGGTCTTTGCCTTTTGTCTATGATTCTAGGTAAGAAAATTCGTATTAATGACGCCCAAATCCAACCATATAATGTTCAAAATGAGAAACATCTTGACTCAAGGCTCTTACCAAATGATCTAAACTGACCACTGCATTTTCAACCAGGTTCACGGCGATATAAGGATGTTCAACTTTAAGGCGATCATACATTGGGCGTTTAATCTCTAACAAAGTCACTTCTTTTGATTTTGCAGACATTTTCAACATACGAGGCTTTCTGTCGAAGAATGACATTTCTCCAATCAAATTGCCAGGACCTTGTACCCCGACTTCAGCCTCATCTTGCCCATCTGTCGTAGTGAAAGCCACCTTCCCTTTCACAATGAAGAACATGGAATCTCCTACATCTCCCATGTCGAAAATAACATCGCCTTTTTTCAATTGTTTTTCTTGTAAAAACTCACTCATCACTTCGACATCAGGACGAGTCAATGATTCACAAATCGCATTTTCTTGAAAATAATCAAACAATTCGGCGGCAGTCATATTTAACATAGTATCAATCTCTTTCTAATCTTTTATTTTATCTTTTGCGCAATAAAGGACGCCACAGGGCGCCCATCATCAAGTGTATCTATTCTATCAACAATTACATGAAAATCTTCAAAGGTTTTTGCCAGTTCTCCTTTTTTCAAAATATAATTTGGATTTTTAGGAGATCCAAATGCTTCCACCCCTTCAACAAAAGTTTGAAAAACGACATATCCTTCTGGCTTTAGCATGGTTTTAAAGGTATCAAATAACGCCCGGTTGAGGTATCGAATGACCACAACAAGATCAACAGATTGACTGGGCAAACAACCGGCGGTGTTAACGGAACAGTTTTTCCATTCAATCTGTTGTTGATGGCATTTTGCTAACTGCTTGGCACGCTGTATTACCGCTTCTTTATGGTCAATACCGATCACTTGCCAACCGTTCATAGACAGATAAACCGCATCTCGTCCACCACCACACCCGATATCGATCGCGACAGGAGTTGTGTTTGAAAAAGAATGCTCAACATAATTCGTTAAAAACTCTTCAATCAACGGACTAGGCGACCATAAAACATGCGATTCCGTTCCAGAAACGGCCAGGCCTGGTAAATTTTGAATAACCGCAAGGTATTGCAGATCGGAAACACACCATACAACTTCATAGCCTTTTTCCATTAGGAATTGCTGGACATCCTGAATATTTATCTCATCTGCAACCAGTTGTAACTTAGCAGGCCTTGCCGGCAATTCATTCAAACGAAATTTCAATTCAGGCCAAGGCAAGTGAGTGGCCAACTTAAAATGACTTTCTCTAAACGCATCAAAACTGCGCGTATCGACTAATGATAGATCAGGGTTGTATCCCATCCTAAGCTCTTTTAAGGCAGTGATTCGTTGGCAGTCGCTAAATTAAACAACCGCTTAGGCTTCAGTAGTTGTTTTTCTGTCTGCCACTCACCAACTCCGATAAAACGCTCCTGCGGATCGTAAAACCGGACTAAGGGAGTTTGAGGCTCTTCAACGGCCAGTTTGCCTCCATGCAGAATTTTATCTGTTTCATCTGCATTCAAATGAATTGCTTGAAGGTGTTTTAGCGGCAGATCCAAGGGTTGAAGATAAGCGTCTTTATGCAACTCGATTTCTTCTAGGGTCGCCATTGCATCTCCGGTCAAGGCACCGGTTTGCGTTCGATGCAGTCCGGTCAAGTGTCCGACTGTTCCTAACGCTTTCGCAATATCTTCCCCAAGTGTTCTGACATAAGTGCCTTTTGAACATAGCACTTCAAAATGCACAACCGTGTTTTCAAAACCAATTAACTTTAATTCATAAATACGGACTGGGCGTGCCGCACGTTCAATATGAATACCTTTTCGAGCATATTCGTATAAAGGTTTCCCTTGATGCTTCAAAGCCGAATACATCGGAGGAACCTGCATAATATCGCCCTCAAACTGAGAAAATACCGTCTCCAACATCTCTTTACTCAACGCAGGAACAGGAACCGTCTTCAGGGGGTTGCCATCCTTATCTCCAGAGTCCGTTTCAACCCCTAATTGCAATGTGGCAATATACCGTTTATCTGAATCTAACAACAAACCGGAAACTTTTGTGGCCTCTCCTAAACAAATAGGGAGCAACCCTGTTGCAAAAGGGTCTAAGGCGCCTGTATGCCCTGCTTTCTTGGCATTATAAACTCGCCTAACCTGTTGTAGTAACCCATTTGAAGTCACACCTTCGGGCTTATTTAAAAGGACAATCCCATCAATATTTTGCCATTGCTTTTTTGCCATGCTGAACCGTAATTATTAACGTTAAAAGGTGTTATTTCTTTTGATGAAGCGCTTTAAAAATCAACTCTTCAATATGGCTCGCATTCTCCGCAACCGTATCATAGAAAAAGCGCACTTCAGGGGTGATGCGTAAATTCATGCGTTTCCCGATTTCCGAACGAAAGAACCCTTTCGCTTTTTCCAACGCTTTAATGGCATCTTGCGCTGGCTGATCTTTTTCATTCACACCGATAATGGTGAAATAAACCGTCGCAACACTTAAATCCTTTGAAATTTTACATTCGGTGATATTCACTTTCTCCAAGCGAGGATCTTTGGTATCACGGTGTAAGATTTCCATTAAAGTTTTGCGAATTTCTAAAGCCACCCGAGTCGGTCTACTGACTTCTTCATTCATAATAGTTTTCTCTTTTATTAGCTAGAAACAACAATGCCCCGATGACGGGGCACTGAAAAAATAATCTCTCTTTGCTTTAAAAGCAATCTACTTTTAAAACAAAGACGTGAGCTTAATTAGTCTAAAGTACGTTTAACTTCAACGCGCTCATAAACTTCAATCTGGTCACCGACTTTAACATCGTTATAGTCTTTAACTCCGATACCGCATTCCATGCCTTGACGAACTTCAGGTACATCATCTTTAAAACGACGTAGAGACTCAAGCGCACCCTGGTAAATAACGATATTATCACGAAGTACACGAATCGGATTATTACGTTTCACCACGCCTTCTGTGACCATACAACCTGCAATCAAGCCGATTTTAGGCGCTTTAAAGACATCACGAACATCAGCAACACCGATAATTTCTTCTTTGAAATCTGGCGCCAGCTTACCTTCAATCGCGCGTTTCACTTCATCGACGATTTCATAAATAACGCTATAGTATTTTAAGAAAATACCTTCGCTGTCAATCAAACGTTTCGCCTTAGCATCCGCACGGACGTTAAACCCGAAAATTAACGCATCTGAGGCCAGAGCTAGGTTGGCATCGGTTTCTGTAATCCCACCAACACCTGAAGAAACAACTGACACTTTCACTTCATCATTTGAAAGTTTCACAAGGGCATCAACGATAGCTTCGATTGACCCTTGTACGTCTGCTTTTAGGATGATGTTCACATTCTGAACTTCTCCCTCTTCCATCTTGTTGAACATATTATCCAACTTAGACTTCTGTTGACGCGCAATTTTCTTCTCTTTGTGCTTGCTTTGACGGAACATCGCAACTTCACGTGCTTTACGCTCTGATTCCACCGTAATCATGTCATCACCCGCAACCGGTACACCAGACATCCCCAGTACTTCTACAGGGATGGATGGACCAGCGCTTTCGACTTGTTCACCACTTTCGTTAACCAGAGCACGAACACGACCATATTCCATACCACACAAAGCAATATCACCTTTCTTCAGGGTTCCCGCTTGTACCAGTACAGTTGCGACCGGACCACGACCTTTATCTAATCGAGACTCTACGACAACCCCTTTTGCAGGTCCTTCAAGCGGTGCTTCAAGTTCTAGGATTTCTGATTGCAATAAGATTGCATCCAGTAAATCATCGATACCTTCACCTGATTTAGCGGAAACACGAACGAACTGAGTGTCACCACCCCATTCTTCCGGTACCACTTCCTCAGACACCAGTTCTTGCATGACTCTGTCAGGGTTAGCGCCTTCCTTATCCATTTTGTTAATCGCAATCACCATCCCCAAGTTAGCGGCTTTCGCATGCTGAATCGCTTCTTTGGTTTGCGGCATCACGCCATCATCGGCAGCAACAACAATGACAACAACATCCGTCACTTTGGCACCACGTGCACGCATTGCTGTAAAGGCTTCATGCCCTGGGGTATCGATAAAGGTCACACCACCATGACCCGTTTCAACATGATAAGCACCGATGTGCTGAGTAATTCCACCAGACTCACCATGAGCCACTTTCGCTTTACGAATATGATCCAAAAGAGAGGTTTTACCATGGTCGACGTGCCCCATGATTGTAACCACAGGAGAGCGTTGTACTGTTTCACCATTATAATCTTGGTTTACAACATCATCTTCAATCTGGTTTTCATTTACTAAAACAGGTTTGTGGCCCATTTCTTCAACCACTAACTGAGCAGTTTCCTGATCCAACACTTGGTTAATCGTTACCATGGAGCCAAAGCCCATCATCGTTTTGATTACTTCTGTAGCTTTAACAGCCATCTTGTCGGCCAGTTCTGAAACCTTGATGGTTTCACCTAGCGGGACATCTCTAACTTGTTTTTCAACAGGCTTTTGGAAACCATGTTCATTGTCAGTATTATGAGATTTTTTATGCCCTTTATGACGACGACGACCAAATGATTGATCCCCAGACATAGCAAGTGTCTTTTTAGACTGCTTCTCTTTAGGCTTAGGTTTCCCTTTATGTTTTGGTTCTTCCTTAATCGGCGCTTTATTTTGTTTTTTCTTATCGTGCTTATGCTTTTTATCGGTTTCAACAGGAACCGGTTCTGGCACAACATCTAAAATCGCCTCAGGTGACACTGGCGCTTCAGCTGCTTTTTCTTTTAGTGTTTCAGCTTCTTTAGTTGCTTTACTTTCCGTTGCAACATCCACTTCTGGCGCTTCCACCACTGCTTCTTCAACGATAGGCTCTTCGACAACTGGCTCTTCAACTGTTTCCGGCTTTTTAACGTAAGTTCGTTTTTTACGAACTTCAACATTCACAGTTCTTTTACCGGCACCTGAAGACAAGTTTAGCTTTTGAACTTGCTTTCTTTTCAACGTTACCTTCTTGGGTGCATCCACCTTTTCTCCATGGAGCCCTTTCAGGTAATTTAATAACGTCATTTTTTCATCATCAGATAAAAAGTCAGCTTCTTTTTTACCTGAAACGCCTGCTTCTTCTAACTGTGATAATAACTTATCAACAGAAAGTTTTAATGTTTCGGCAAACTGTTTAATTGATACTTGAGACATACACTAGTGCCCTCCTAGATTATTCAAACCATGGTGCGCGTGCTTTCAAAATCAATTCGCTAGCTGCGTCCGCATCCATCTCTACTATTTCTAATAATTCATCCGTGCCTAATTCAGCTAAATCTTCCTGAGTGATGATTCCTTTAGAAGCGAGCGTTTTTGCCATTTCTTCAGTCATGCCTTCTAAGTCCAATAAATCTTGCGCTGGTTCAGCCATGGCTGTTTTTTCTTCGTTTGCAATTGCTTGAGTCAACAGTGCATCTTTAGCTCTTTCTTTCAAAGCTGCAACAATTTCTTCATCAAAGCCTTCAATCTCTAACATTTCTGCAGCCGGTACATACGCAACTTCTTCAAGTGTTGTAAACCCTTCTGCCACTAGAACTTCTGCAAGTTCTTCATCGACTTCCAAGCCATTGACGAATAAATCCATCTGACCTTTCGATTCTGTTTCATGCTTAGCAGCCATATCGGTTTCAGACATGACATTCAGCTCCCACCCTGTCAACTCAGTTGCCAGACGGATATTTTGACCATTTT